>SLEO01000136.1 GCA_007124745.1 Myxococcales bacterium | reverse complement strand
GATTCGCGCCGTTGTGCAGGGTGCCGGTAGTGATATCGGCGTAGAGCATGTCACCCGGGCCGATGCGCCCGAGGGCCACCGTCTCTTCCGGCGGCAAGTCCAGGACGCCCGCCTCCGACGCCACCACCCAAAGCCCCGCCCGCGTCAGCGCGTAGCGCGCTGGCCGCAGACCGTTGCGGTCGAGGAGCGCGCCCACGATGCGGCCATCGGTAAACGCGATGCACGCCGGGCCATCCCAGGGCTCGGACACGGACGCGTGATACTGAAAGTAGGCCCGTACTTCCGGCGCAATCTCGGCATTCTTCTCCCACGCCGGCGGAATCATCAGCGTCAGCGCCTGAGGCAACGAGCGGCCCGTCCGCATCAGCGCTTCGAGGGCGTTGTCGAAGATGGCGGAGTCGCTGCCTTGCTCGTCGACGATGGGCGAGAGCGCCTCGTGCAGTTCGGCGATTTCGGCGCCAGCGCTGCTGTTGGCGAGCAACGTGGATTCGCGGGCGCGCATCCAGTTCACGTTGCCCTGCAGTGTGTTGATTTCACCGTTGTGCGCGATGAAGCGGTAGGGGTGCGCCCGCGGCCAAGATGGCTGCGTATTCGTCGAAAAGCGCTGATGCACGAGCGCCAGCGCTGACGCACATTCCTCGTGCTGCAGGTCTAGGAAAAAGGAACCGAGCTGCCGCGGCAACAGCAAGCCTTTGTAGACCACCGTAAGCGTCGAGAGCGAGACTACGTAAGCCGGCGTACGCGTGGACTGCGCCAGCCGTTCAAAGGACTTGCGCACCCGAAAGCAACGCGCCTCAAGGTCCGTGTGGCTAGAGCTGAGCAGCACCTGCTCAATCACCGGCAGCGTGGCGCGCGCCGCCGGACCCGCGACGTCCGCCGCCAGGGGCACATCCCGCCAGCCGAGCACCCGCAGCTCCGCCCGCAACGCCTGCTGCTCAAAGCAGCGGCGCGCGCGTTCCCGCAGGGCGGGCTGAGGCGAAAGAAAGAAGGCGCCCACGGCATAGTTGCCCGGCGCCGGGAGCTCGATGCCCCGTTGACGAAACTCGCTACGCAGCAGCGCGTCAGGAATCTGCATGAGCAGTCCGCAGCCATCACCGCTCTCCGGGTCTTTGCCCGTGGCGCCGCGGTGCGCGAGATTCTCGAGCACGGTAAGCGCCTGCGTCACCAAGCCCCGCGTCGGCTTGCCGCGCAAATCCGCCACAAGCCCAACACCACAAGCGTCTCGGTGCCGGCAAGCAAAAGGCGTAGAAGCCGTTGTCTTTTCGTCAGGAACGCGTTGCACGCACAGGTCTCTCTCAAGTGGCCGCGCAGCCGGCCTAGCAGAGCCTAGCGATAACGCCCCCTCAAGTGAATCCCTCACGCCCAAAAACGCAAGTTTTGGACGCGAGCGCCGCCTGAGGTCGAGCCGCCGCGCGCCTAGCGCCCTGCGAGCGCCTTGATTCGCGCCTCGATTTGGTCCCGGTCAGCCGCTTTGGGGCGCTGCCTGAGGTACTCGCGGTACTGGTCGCGCGCGTACTCGTTGTTGCCCATCGCCTCGAAGGTGAGCGCCAGATTGAAGGTAATCTCCGGCGCGGGCGAAAACCTGCCCGCCGCACTAAAGGCCTGCGAAGCCGCCTGGTAGTTCCGCTTGTTGAACATGTCGACGCCCGCAAGAAAGAAGCGCCGCGCCTCGGCGGTAAGCTCGTCCTTAGAGGGCGGCAGCTCGAAAATCTGCGCCTTGTAGCGCCGGTCAAGGTCCGAAAGGTCGGCAATCCTAGCCTTGATAGCCTTCGCCTCTTTCGTATCCGCCTTACCCGACTTGAGGTAAACCTCGTAGTAGTGCACCGCAGGCCGAGCATCGCTCATGCGGTCGCACACTTTCGCGATATTGTAAGCGATTTCCGGCGACTTAGTCAGCTTGTACGCCCGCAGCATATGCTGCCGCGCCGCATCAAGATTACCCGCCGCATAAGCCTTCTCGCCCGCCTCAAACGCCTCCCGCGCCTGGTTCAGCGCCGCCCCCGCCTCCGCCCGCACCCCCGGCACCGCGAACGTCATCACCCCCAGCACCACTACCAATCCCAAACCCGCACCACCGACCGCAGCACCCCGCAGCCAACCCAACAAAGCAAATGTGCGCAAAGCGTTCATAATCTGGTCCGGTGTAAGCAACGAAAACGCGACGCCAACAAAACCCCGCATCTATATTTAACGGAACATTGCGTCCGCGATTCAATCAATTCTTTCACACTACAACCGCCGCGACGCCTCGCACCGCCCGCGCCCTTTGAAATACTGCGTGCATTCCGCGGCGAAAGGCTGGCCGGAAGCAGCGGTTGCGAGCCTCTACGACTGCCAAACTCCAAAGCATGGGGCTCACGCCAAAGCATGACTCGAGGTGCTTAGCGTGAGGTGGACAAGGTGCGCGCAGTTTCCATTGTGGGCGCCAGCTAGGTGCGTGCGATGCTGGCAAACGGCTCATGGAAGAATCCTTTCAGCCACAGAATGCGTCGCACCGAATGAACGGGGCTGACCGGGCATCGCAGCGCACATTAATTGCGGTCGCGTGGCTGAAGGTCCTCGTGATAGGGGCGCTCCTCGGAACTTTGTTCGGTGCACTAACGTGGAACGACGCGTTCCCTTTCGCTTGGCTGAAGAGCTGGTGGCTAGCAGCGCCTAACCCGTGGGGTCGAGCACTACTCGCGCTGCTACCCGTGGCGTTTCTATGGGCCAGTGCACCCCGACGTCGCGGTGACGACGAGCCAGCAGCCTCCTGTTTCGACACTTGGTTGGAACGCGTCCTCCCCGCCAGCTTTCGGGGCACGCTCGGTCTGGCTCGCCCGTGGCACGCCCCTGGGCTTCTGCACCTGTACATCTTCTCGCTTACAACCGGGCTTAGCGTCGCTCGCCTCGCCAGTACGGCCACAACGTGGGGTGGCCACTCGTGGTTTGGCCAGGGTCTAGCCTCGCGTGGTGCACTGTGCGTTGCGGTCGTCGCGCTCTTTGCCGCTTTGTTGTGTGACCTATGCATGAGCTGCTTCGAATCGCGCGTGCAGCTACGGAAGGGGGCCGCGCCAGCTGCAACGAGCGCCGAGGAACTGCAAACGGAAACAGCCACGGTCAGCCACGCCACACAAGACGATAGAGTGGCCTTCGAAGTTTGGCTCAACTCCGACGACCCCGCCGACGATGACCGCTTTGGCACACGTAACTACGGCGAACAGCTCGCCAGCTTCATGCAGACCGCGCGTTCGAAAGGTCCACTGCCAGCGTTACGGCTCATTGGGGGGCCAGGCAGCGGCAAGACAACGGCCAGCCGCGAGTTCGCCCGTGCGTGGTCAGAGTGCACCCGGCAGGCCTTCGTGCGCGTTGAGTGCTGGGCCTACGCCAACGAAGAGGAGGTCGTGGAGGGCATCCTCACGCAGCTCCAGCGCCGCATCGGCGAGTGGGATGGCTCGCTGGTGACAAGACGCGTTGCCGCCGAGTACGCCCGCGCCGTCGGCATTCAGCAAAGCGGCCTCGATGCCGTCTCGGGCGCCACCTCAAGCCTCCTCCTACGCAACCAAAACCCCACCGAAGTCATCGCGCGACTCGACCAAGTACTCGAACGCGTCGGCGCCTGGGTGGTCCTCTGGGTGGACGACCTCGACCGCTTCGCCCCGCAGGGCGACGCAAAGGTCGCCTCGGATGCAAACGGTTCTCCAGGGCCGGCACCGTCCGACCACCTTCGCATCGTGGCGTCGCTACTTCACAGCCTGGCACAAGCCCGCCGCATAGGCGTCATCTGCGCAGTCAACTCCCGAAGCTTCCGCGTCACCGCTGACCAAGAAAAACTCTTCTCCGACGACCGCGAAATCCACTCCCTATCCTGGGAGACCTGGCGCCCCATTGCCGCAGAGTTTCGCGCGGGTTGGCTTGAGGATCTCAAGCGTACGGTCTTAGCAGTCGACCTCGCTCCGGAAGGGTATCGAAATGTATTCGATGCGTTGTGGCGCGGTTATCAGCCTCGATTGCCAGACGATGAGGGTACAATGCTTGCCGCATGTGTAGGCCAACTAAACGGCTTCCGGTCCGCATTAGAGTCCTTCTACGTGACACCGCGGAATCTAAAAGCGGCTCTGCGTTCTGTCCGCAACCGATTTTTGCCCATTGCCGACGTCGCAGACCCGGACGAGATACTCCTTCTCATGTTGTTGAAGCGCTTCGATCTAGAGATGTACGACAAGCTTATTGCCGGATATCGAACAGGAATCGAGAAGTATGGTGTCGCGACGTTCTTCCGCAATGAGGGAGATAACTCTGAACCGAACGAGCGAGAGAAGCGAGATATATCCCTTTTCGAGGGCCTGAGAACGAACCTTCGAGGGAAACCGTACGCGGAATGGTTTCTTGGCCTGGACATAGAGTCCACTCCTTGGAAATATCTCAAGAGTCTCTCCTCCGAGTTTTCTAAACCTGTCGTTCTCGATGCGCTTGATTTTCCGAATATCGATTCGGTCAGAGTGTTGGGGGAGTTTACTCGAGGGATGCAATCCTTTTTGCGTGAATCCTCAGTCTATAGCTGCGAAGATTTGAAGCGCGTTATTGTCGTAGATCATCCGGGTTCCTCCGATCTTAATCCGAAAAATTTTGCAAGATATATGCGAGAATTTCGAGGAAGATTATCAAAAGAGCAAATAGTTGCCATTGTCAAGATGCTCATAGAAATTACCGCTGAGGACCGAGGTTATCCGCCTGACAGCTTGGCACGTTGGGTCGCATGGGCCGCAGAAGTCGCTCCGATGCTGGAAGGCGCAGACGAGCGGTTGCGGATTGACGTGGTTGAAGCGTGCCGAGAGGCCTGGATATGCAACTCGGTTCGGCGAAGCGCGCTATTGCTGAGCAGTCTTAAGCTTGTTGTAGAAAACTCTATGCGATCCGCGGCGTTCGAGAATGCAACCCATCAAATGGTGCTGCATGTGCTTGAGCAGCTTGCCAGCTCCACCTCAAACGACTCTGTTGTTGGGAGTGATGACCTGCTACTTCTACGACGAGAGGGGCTCAGTCTTGACAAGACGCTCGAGCAATCTGCGCCGTCGAGAGGCAAGTTCGATATTGCATTCGCGGAACTGCTTCACTCACTACTGCTCGCTCCCCACGCGGTGAATCTCGGCGCGGTACTACGGCTAGTGTGTAACCTTGTTGATCGGCGCCTCCCGCTAAGCTACGCATTAGTTAGCGACTGGGACCAGCATTTAGGCGCTTTGCTGCGCGGCGATATGAACCACCGGGCTCCCTATGACGACCCAAAGCTTGCTGAGGCCCGCTCAATTGCCGAGCTTTATTTTGCGGGGCCTGCACCTGCGTATGCCTACCCCGACGGTTTCGACTCTGCTTTCGAGACACTGAGGTGTGATTGGGAAAACTGGAAGGCAAAGTTGGGTGCATAGCCTCTATTTCTCCGAAACTGTCCCAGGGAGGTTTTGATGCGCCGTTTGCCGAACCGACCGAAGTGCTGTGCATTGGCGCACCGAGGGACTCTCTTGCCTGCGAGAGGCACGATATTGGGGCTGATACGTATGGAGTTTTGGGCGCGTCGGGTTGCGTGGGCAGCAT
>SLEO01000147.1 GCA_007124745.1 Myxococcales bacterium | reverse complement strand
TTACCCACGCCGATCTCGAGCTCGACTCCGCCACCGCGCTTGGCATGCACAAGCTATTAGGCCAACGCACGTTTCAGGCGCAGGCATACGTCACCGGCAGCCTTACCCTTGAAGCCTAAAGCGATCCGTTGTCGCCCGTCGCGCTCCGGATGCGCGACGTCGTCATAGACACCGCCGAGGCCCGGGAGCCGCCAGGACGCGATGCGTGGCGGCTTGTGAACGCCCGGAACACCGAGCGAGCGATTAAGCACTGGCAGATACCCGGGCTGTCCCCTTAGCATCAAGGTTGGCTTGGGAGCGGGATGCCTGAGCCGTTATCGAAAACAAGCGTGCACACCTCGACCTCAAGAGACGAACTGCGTGAGCTTACCCTAGTGCGCGAGGCCCTAGAGGCGGTGCTCACGCCCCAGCTGGCCTCGCGCTTGCTTTACCTTGCACTGGTTGAGTTCGGTCTTGAGCCGCCGTCCAACGCAACGGATCTCGGGCGCTTCATTCACGATGCGCTGACGCCGGTGCTCAGCGAACACCTCGACGAGGGACGCGCCTCTGAGATCGTCAGCAGCATTCGCCAAGTGGTGCGCGACAGGCCACGCGTCGTCTCCCGCGGCAGCGCCATCACCCTACCCCCACCGGGCTTCGGCGTGGAGGGGGAGACCACCGAAGAGCTGCCCATGCTCACGCCGCTACTACACGTCGCGGTCTTCGCCGCGAGCGCCTCGCTGGCGCGCCGACTCGCGACAACGTTCGGAGGCCGGCGTGTCGAGTGCGCGCCCTTGATCGATATCGGCGACTTCCGGCGCCTCACGCAAAGCCCGAACGCCCAAATCCTTATCATCGACGCCACGGACCTCACGCAAGCTAGCCCCGAGTCTTTGGCGCAAGCCCTCGGCGACCTCGAACGGCGGGTACTGCGTGTCGTCTGGGGCGCAGACCTCCCCTTCGGCCGGCGCGTTAAGCAGCATCTGCCCGAGACCGACGACCAGGTCATCCATCTCCGCTGCGACGACGGCATCGAACCCCTCCTCGATTTAATTCGCGCCCGCACAACGCCGGGCCGCGCGCGCTAGCAACGCCCGTCGTAACTGTTCAGGGGGCATTTTGGCAAAATGCCCCCGGGTTTTCGGGAGTGAATCCCGCAAACCCTCCCCCACTCTGCCGCTGAGGTGGCCTAAAGCCGGCAAGCGGGGCCAGGGCACCCACTTGCTTCTTCCCGCAGCGCTTTTGCTGTCTCGACCCTGAGCGATCCCCTCATGAACTCGAGACGCAGAAAGCCGCGGGGAAATGGGCCTGGGGTAAGTATGGTGGGGTGGGTGGGTCCGCGCACGGAAGGCCCATTTCCCCGCGGCTTTCGTCCCCCAGGCTCACCCTGGGGATGGCTCAGGTCTCGACCCCCTGAACACTTACACGCCCGCCGACCTACGGGCGGCGACAAAGCTTATGGACTGCGGTGCCTGCGTTAGGCGGGGAGTGTCAGGAAGTCGACGTACTCGCCGTGAGTGAGACAGTGGGCCCAGATGCGGACGCGGTCTCCGGGCTTCACATCGGCGGGCAAGGCGGCGAGGTAGATGGTCTTACGACCGCCGTCGTCGCTGGGGTCCGCCCCATCGGGCGCCGCGTAGGCTCCCGAATCCTCCGACCCGATCACCGGCCAAGAGCTGTAGCTACTTTCAACTTCGGCCGCCGGGTCTGTTGTGGCCTTGCGCACCTTGATCCAGTTGTACCAGTGCCCCTCGTTGTTGTTGTCCGGACCGGGCTCGGCATTGGGGTGGGGCGCGTGTCCCTTATCCGGGTCGCCCCACATGATGGCCAAGTAGCCCGAAGGAACGATGCTGCCAGATACGCCGGGCACGAAGGGCAGATGTTTACCCAGGTGCTTCGCTTCGCCCTCGTCACCGTTGATATCAGGCAAGTAGCTCGCAGGAATAGCACCCTGGTTACCCCGTTCGCGGTTGAAGGAGACGGCATCCCAGTCTTGCGTTGGCACCATGGGCACGGGCAGGAGCTTGGGCGCTTGCAGCGCCGGCGCCGCGGCAGCTTTTGCTGCCGGCTTAGTGCTGCCACCGCAACGGCTCACGGCGGGAACCAACACGACCGCGCCTGTGGCGGTCGCCAACTCTTGAATAAAACGACGACGACTAACCATGAGGGTCTGCTACCACCTCTTCCACACAGCGCCAAGCGCATCGATGCGGTCAGCGGGTTCCATGGGCGACAAGGGCTAGCGAAAAGGTAGGCCTGGGGTAGGACACTGCGGCCAGCTTTAGGCGATTGTGCAGGCTGGGCGGACTTCATTCTCGTGAGGCGAGGCGCTTCCGCTCTCCGCAACCGCGGGCGGAGCAGCAAGGGCGACGCACCGCCAGCGTAGCCCTCAAAGGCAGGCAGTAGGGCAAAGCGATGACACCACCCACCCATGCAAGCCGTATCCGTCCGCAGGTGATTGCTGACTTCGACGGTACGCTGACCTTAAGAGATATTGGCAGCAGTATCTGCGCCCATTTTCGCTTGAAGCCCTACCCCGAAGCGCTCAAGGAACGCTGGCTAGCGGGCGATATTAGCCTGCCGGGGTTTCAGGGTGAGGTCTGGCAAACCGTGGGTGCGAGCCCGGATGACGCGGCGGCCTTCGTTGAGCGCATCGGTGCTTGGCGGCGGGGCGCCTCACGCCTTTTCGAACACGCGCAGGCCGGCGCGCTTGAGCTTACCATCGCGTCGGGAGGCTTTGGCTTTTACATTCGCCAACTGCTCGCCGAGTGGCCAACGCTGAGCGCCTCAGCTTACTTCAACGAAGCCGACCTTGATGCGGGAGGCTGTGAGGCGCATTTCCCGCACGCGGACCTGCATTGCGGGCGCTGTGCCATTTGCAAAGCGCGCGTGGTAGAGCGTATCGCCACAGCGCATCCTGCAGCGCCGCTGGTGTTCTGCGGTGATGGCAGAAGCGACGCCTGCATCGTTGACCTTGCGCTTCGCCTGCCGCAGCTCAAGCTCTTCGCTGTTCGCGGTTCGTACCTTGAAGACACGTGTAGGACGCGTGCGTGCCCCCACACTGCCTTTGATGCCTTCGACACGGTCCTAGATGCCCTTGCCCTCCCGACCTGACTTCAAGCAGCTGCTACGCGCCAAGACGTGGTTAAAGCTCCTCGGCTGGGTGGGCTTGGCCTTCGTGGTGATGGTGGTCGTGAATAAGGTGCAGCACGGCGGCCTGCTTGCACCCAACGCGCCGGCACCGGCACTCCGTTTGCCGCTTTCCACCGGCGAGACCCTCGAGCTGCCGACGCAGGGTGTCACCGTTCTCGCCTTTTGGGCTGAATGGTGCGGGCCCTGCCGCGCGGAGGTCCCGGAACTGCGAGAAGTTCACAAGGCGTTAGCGAAGCAAGGCGGACGGGTAGTCGGGGTGTCGGTCAACGCCCGTTCGCTGCGGGACGCCCAGGCGCGCGCGATGCCCCTGGGTATCGACTACCCGGTGGCCGTCGCGGACGATGCGCTAAGTCGCGCCTACCGCGTGAGCCGGCTGCCAACCCTCTACGTGCTGCGCCCGGATGGCACGATCGAGGACGCCTTCGTCGGAGGCGTGAGCGCGCGCACGCTGCTCCGTTCCGCCGCCCGGGCCGGCCGAGGCACCTGACGGCGATTGCCAATCGGTGGTTCCCGTTGCCCTGAGCGATCCCCTTATTAACTCGAGACGCAGAAAGCCGCGGGGAAATGGGCCTGGAGTAAGTATGGCGGCGCGAGCAGGGTCCGCGCACGGAAGGCCCATTTCCCCGCGGCTTTCGTCCCCCAGGCTCACCCTGGGGATGGCTCAGCCCGTTGCCAGGAAATGGCAGCCCTACCCCAGGAGGATCCCCCTATTTCTCGAGACGCAGAAAGACCCGGGGGAATCGGCCTGGAGTAAGTATGGCGGGGCGAGCAGGGTCCGCGCACGGAAGGTCCATTTCCCCGCGGCTTTCGTCCCGCCAGCGCTGTGAACGGGATAGTTCAGGCCCTGACCGGCATCGTCCGCCGCTCCAGCCCCGAGCGGAAGCACTTGGCAGAGAGGGCGGCGGCGCTAGCAAAGCGCTTGGGCCCGTGTCACACCGCGACGGGCATGGCTCAAGCTAAGCACAAGGCGGTAGGACCGCGTAAGCCACCGAAGCGCACCGAAGCGGTGGCAGCCCCTCAGCGTAACCGGACGGCCCCGGGCAGTGCGGGCGACAGCGCCAGTCGGGGACGCGGCTTCGTGCGCATCATCGCTGGAAAGTATCGAGGTTATCGCCTGCCCGTTGCCGAGTCTCCCGGTCTGCGCCCTACCGCCGACCGCGTGAGGGAAGCGTGGTTTTCCGCGCTGATGTCCCGTCACTTGCTCGCTGAAGCAACGGTAGTCGACTTGTTCGCGGGGACCGGCGCGCTCGGGTTCGAGGCGCTCTCCCGCGGCGCAAAACACGTACTCTTCGTCGACCACCAGCGGCCTCTCCTCGAAGCGATTCGTGCGCACGCAGTCCAGCTTGGTTGCAGCGACCAGGTCAGCACGCTGGCGGTTGACCTTCTGCAAGAGGGCGGCCCCTGGGTGAAGGTAGCGGCGCTGCTCCCGGAGGTCTCGCTGGTCTTGAGCGACCCCCCCTACGCCATTGCCGAGGCCCTCGGGCCGATGCTGCAGGCTTTCCCAAACAGCCCGGCTGCCGCACCTTCAGCGCACCTGATGCTTGAGTTACCCGTGCCAACCACGCTCGTGCTCGACGCTCCCTGGGAGCTGCTCAAGCGCTATCCCTTTCGCGGCCGCGAGCTGTGGTTAGCGGCCTGTGAAAGCACCCGCGAGTAGGGGACCGCATGGGCGCGTTGCGGGAGTCAGTAGACGACGCGCAAGTTGAGGCCACCGCTCGCCCACCCCACTGAGGGCGTGAGGCTGAAGTGCGGCGCTGCGCGCGGTGTCGGGTCTTCTTTGTCGCGCAGCGCGTCGGTAACGAGCAGGTAAGTTCCCGCCCCTGTGGAGGCGATGCCGAGCGAGAGAAAGACCCACTGCCATACGTTCTGCAGGCGGTTGGCCCGCCGGCAAAGGTTACGCACCTCTTCAAACTCGCCGGGGTTAGTGCCGTGAGGCTCAGGGTTGGCGCAGACATCGGTGACCGACGCCGGGACCTGCTCACGGTAGCGCTGCAGGACCGGGTCGTTGTTGATGGCGTTGATCTGGGCCCAGGAATAGACGGTGAGCCCAAGAAAGACAGCGCCCGCACCAACGGCGGTCCAGCCACCGATACGCCGCCAGTTGGGGCCACCGTCTGCTCGGGGTTCGCTTTCGGGGAGCACTTCTTCCGGAACCGCCTCGGTCACCGCGACTGCGTCGACCGCAAGCGTCTTGCCAGCTTGGATCACCACGTCTCTTCGCAGAACGACGGTGTCTTGTTGTCGCAGCTCAAGCGCGTAGGTACCTGGTGGGAGCTCCGCAACCGAGCCGTAGCCGTCCATCCCTACGAAACCCTTCACCTCGTCATCGACAAAGATGGCCAATCCCTCAGACCCGCTCACGGTGAGGGCGCCGGTAGTTGACTCGGTCTCGGGCAACAACGCGGTGAGCACTTCATCGGCTGTGGCACTACGTCCGGACGCCGAGCCGAGACCACGGCCCACCTCCGTATCCGACTCGTAGTCGATCCGCCCGGACTCGGCGTTGTAGAACTTGAGGACCAGTCGGTAGCTCTGTGGCCGCGAGCCCGCGATGCGGTGCAGCGTGCCATAGAGAACGCGATCCGCCTGAAGCGTGCGGGAAATCCGCTTGAGGCAGGCGAGCGACGCTGACGTACCGCATCCGTGCGCCAACGTCATCTGGCCCAACGAGACGGCCTGCTTCTGTAAGGCCCACTCGGGCCTAAGTTCAGCCTGTGCGCGCAGTGCTTGAGACAGCTTGGCCGCGAGCGCGTCGTCACCGTCAACGGACTGTAGGTCCAAAAGCGCAAGGTTTTTGGGCGTAGCGGGGCCCGCATCAAGCGCCCGCGCCGACCCTTCCAGCAGCCCGAACACCGAGGCGCAGGCGACCCAACCGACCATGAGCGCGCGCACCGGCCAGCCTGACCGCGGCAACCGTCCAGGGGCGCATTTTACAAAATGCCCCCGAGTTTCCAGGAGTGAATCCCGCAAACTCTCCCCCGAAAACCTAAAGCTGCGCGCGGTGCCCGGGCGCTCGCTTGCCATCTCCGGCTGAGTCTTCGCTCGCCAGGCCTCCGGAACGCTTACTGACCGCGCCTTATCAAGCCCCAGGCGCTTCATGATACTAGGTTAACATCCGGGGATGGTGACTTCAACGATGGACTCGCGTAGGACACTCCCCAGCGCCCCCCGGCTAACCTTCTAACTTCCCGACGTTTTTCTCCGGAATATTCCATGAGCACACTTCGCATAACGCCTATCCCGTGCCTGAAGGACAACTACGCCTATCTCGTAGAAACGCCGGATGCGTGCGCTGTGGTGGACCCGTCCGAAGCCGCACCGGTCATCGAAGCGCTCGGCGGCCGTCAGCCGAACGCCCTCTGGCTCACCCACCATCACTGGGATCACGTTGGCGGCATCGAAGCGCTATGCGCGCGCTACCCCGAGCTCGAAGTCTGGGGCAGCGCTGTCGATGCCCAACTCCGCCGCATCCCCAAACAAACCCGCGCCTTCGAGCACGGCGATCAAGCACGTTGGGGCGGCCACACCATCGACATCTTGCACACGCCCGGTCACACGAAGGGCGCACTTGTCTACGTCACGGACGGCCACGCCTTCACCGGCGACACCCTCTTCGGCGGCGGCTGCGGCCGCCTCTTTGAGGGCACCCCCGAAGAGATGCTCGCATCGTTGCTAGCGATTCTCGCCCTGCCACCCGAAACGCACCTCTGGTTCGGCCACGAATACACGGTCGCAAACCTGCGCTTCGCCCTCTCCTACGGCGGCCACCACCCAGAAACCGCGCAACGCTTGAAAGACGCCGAGGCCCTACGCCAATCCCAACTACCCACCACCCCCAGCACCGTCGCCAGCGAGCGTGCAACCAACATCTTCGTCCGTGACGCCCTAAAGCGCCCGCATGGCCCCGAAGCCATTGCGAGCTTCACCGCCGCCCGCTTAGCCAAAAACGTTGCGTGAATCGCAACGGCAAGTGACCGACCGAGTCAGACGCCGAAGCCGTCATCCATTAAGCATCCCTTCGAGCGCGAGCCACGCACCGTACCAACGGCTGATGCCTCGCGCTCTAGGGGACCGGCTAGCCCTGGGTGGACTCGGTGCTGTCGTCGTAGGACATGTCGTCGGCAGCAGAGATTTCGTACTTCTTCATGAGCTTACGGAAGTACTTACGGTCGATGTCGGCTTGGCGCGCGGCGTGAGAGATGTTGTTGTCGTTGGAACGCAACAAGTTCTCGATGTAGTCGCGTTCGAAGGACGAAATCCACTGTTCTTTCGCGTCCTTGAACTTGCCCGTGGGCATGTGCAGCGCAAGCGCCGCTTCGTCGCTCATGTCCTGAGCGTTGAAAGCCGCCATGCCTTCCACCGATCCGGTGCCGCCGGGCATGTCCACGTGGTGGGCGGACACGAGCCGCTGATGCGGGATGGCGATGTGGTCGGGAAGGTCCCGCACTTCGATGGTGTTCGTGTCCGCAAAGGACACGGCGCGCTCGATGACGTTGAGCAACTCGCGCACGTTACCGGGCCAGTTGTACTCAAGCAGTTTGTCGAGCGTTGCGCGCGAAATGTTCACGACTTTGCGCTGACCATCCTTCGTGCGGTTGAAGTTGCATGTCCGCAGGAAGTGCTTGATGAGCAGCGGGATATCGTCCTTGCGCTCGCGCAGCGGTGGCAAGTTCACCCGCACTACGCTGAGGCGGTAGAAAAGGTCTTCGCGAAAACGGCCGGCTTTGACCTCCGCTTCAAGGTCACGGTTGGTGGCCGCGACGATGCGCACATCGACCTTGATCGACCGCGTGCCGCCCACGCGCTTGACCTCGCGTTGCTCGAGCACGCGCAAGAGCTTCGGCTGCAGGTCGAGCTGCAGCTCGCCGAGCTCGTCCAAAAAGACCGTGCCGCCCGTCGCAAGCTCGAAGACACCGAGACGCGTGCTGATCGCGCCAGTGAAGGAGCCCTTCTCGTGACCGAAGAGTTCGCTCTCGATAAGGTTCTCGGGCACCGCGCCGCAGTCGAATACGATGAAGGGTCCATCGCGGCGCCGCGATTCCTGGTGAATCGTCCGCGCCACCACTTCCTTACCCGTGCCCGTCTCACCCTCGATAACGATGGTGGCGTCGCTGGGCGCAATCTTCTCAAAGATGGCGTAAATCTCGCGCATCTTGGCATCGCGCCCGATGATCTCACCGAAGCGCTGCTTGTCCGACGGGACAATGCGTAGCTTTTCGTCCACCGGCGCAAAGCGCATCTCGGACTTGCCAAGGGACACGACGCAATCCGGCTTCAGCCAGGCTTCGCGAATGCGCACGCGGTTGATGAAGCTGCCGTTGGTGGAGTCGAGGTCGCGGATGAGGTAGTGGTCCCCCTCTTGAAAGATGCGGCAGTGGTTACGACTGACCGTCTCGTCTTCGAGGACCAGGTCATTGTCCGGGGTCGCACCGACGGTCACCACGTCTTTATCGAAGACATGCGTCTCCACCTTGCCCTCGCGCATCAGCTCAAGCTTGACGCGGCGCAGGGTGATCTCGGTCGGCCGACCATCGAGATAGGTTATCTTCGTCGCCGACTGGGGCGGGAGCGACACATCCGATGGGTTGACTGAATCCTGAGACAAAATACCGACCTCCAAAACGGGAGCCTAAAGGTCTCCCAACATTTTCGCGTCACGCTTCACGACCATCGAAGCGAGGGTAGCTAGCGTCGCACGTCACCGGCCAGGGTTCAGCTGCGCCGCGTGCCGCCTTGCCACGATTTCGGCGCGCAACGCGGAGGCTGCGGCCGAAGTCAGCCCGTGTTGTCGCCGCTGGTGGGGTAGAAAGACCTACACCCTCACCTGTCTGGCGACAATCCACCATAGTCTCGCCTCATGCCAAACTTTTTGCAAACGTTTCTTGTGGCTGCGACCGCACCATCGGCGCTTTGCGAACGTCGCCTTGCGCACAACGCCGAGCATGCGCGCGACTTGCGTGCCTCGGGCGCGGCAGGCGACGAGGGCTTAGAGCGCGTTCGCGAAATGAAAGATGGTCGAGGCGATCAAGAAGTAGGTCCCGAGGCCCAAGACATCGACCAGCGAAGCGATCATGGGCGTCGATGACACCGCCGGGTCGAGCCCCACACGGCTGATGGCCAGCGGCAGGATGGCCCCCACGACGGCCCCCAACACGATCACAGCGACGATGCTTGAACCCACTGCCAGCGCCATCAGTCCCGTCGTCTGGGCGTCGTCGCCGGTAAACGACGCCCGAGCGGCGCCCAGGAGCCCCAAGAGAACACCCAGCGCGAGTCCTATCGACACTTCCTTGCCCGCGACGCGCCACCACTGCGACGCCCGCACTTCACCCAGCGCCAGCGCGCGAATGATCAGCGACGACGACTGTGCGCCCGCATTGCCACCACTGGAGATAATCAGCGGCACGAAGATCACGAGCGAGACCATCGACTGGAGCAGCGCTTCATTGCTCTCCATGACGGTTGCTGTAAGCATCTGGCCTACGAAGAGCACCACGAGCCAGGTGGCGCGACGCCACACGAAGTCGAACCAGCCCGTCTCGAAGTAACCGCCTTCGAGTGGCACCATGCCACCGAGACGCTGCACGTCCTCCGTGGCCTCATCGATAAGCACGTCGAAGACGTCGTCGATCGTCACCACACCCAACATGCGCCCCTGCGGGCCCACCACCGGCAGCGCCGAGAGGTCGTAGCGTGCCATCGTGGTTGCCACAGCCTCCTGGTCCTCCTCCGGACGCACCGAGACCACCTGTGGCGTCAGAATGTCCGCTAGCGGCTGCTCGGGGTCCGCCAGAATGAGATCGCGCAGTGAGATCACGCCTCGAAGCTGAAAGCCGACGTCGCACACGAAGATGTAGTAGATGGTCTCAAGCTCGCGGCGCCGGCTGAGCCGCCGAACCGTCTCGATAGCTTCGCTGGCGGTCACCTGCGGCCGAAGCGACAAGAACTCGGTGGTCATGCGCCCACCCGCCGTCTCCGGCGCCCAGCGCGCGAGCGAGCGCACTTCGCTGGCAAGCTCGGGCTGCCGCTCCGCAAGGGCCTCGAGGGTCTGGGCCGCGAGAGGTGCCGCAAGAAGCTGGAAGAGGTCGACGCGGTCGTCGGCGCTCATGTACTCGAAGAGCGCCGCCAGCCGCCGAACACCAAGCAATTTCAACAACTCGCGCTGCTGCTCTACGCTAACCCGCGTGAGAATGTCCGCACTGCGCCGGTCGTCGAGCAGGTCGAGCATCGCCCGCGCATCCTCGGCGTCCAGCGCATCAACAGCCGACGCCAAGTCCTCCGGGTGCATATCAAGCGCCAGAGCGCGCACATGCTCCGGCGCCGTCTCCATCTCCTCCATCAACCCCACACTCCACCCCTTTAGGTCCAAACCAAGGCCCGACCGCCGCGGCTCCGCCTGGGCGTCCCGAAACCTAACAAGGTTCTTGCACCCGCGCGACCGAAGCCTTTCCATCGGGTAAACGAAAAGTCTTCAGGGCTTGCCCGGTGCTGCACCGCCGGGCCGCCGGCAGGCTCGGAAACAACTACGCTCAGTCACTTAGCTCGGAAATGGCCCATACACCCCACACCGCAGGTGCGCCCGTTTGGTACCGGGTTCGTAAACCTGCTCAGGCAGACGCGTGCCTCGTTTTTGCTACCCACGAGAGAGAACGATGGCGGTCCGGCCAACATTTGACCGGAAGATTGAAGCGCGCTATCAGGAATTCATCGAAACGCGCTAGGTGTGACTACGGAGGTCTGTATGAAAAATTCAGAAAAGAAAAACGCGAAGACCGCTAAGGGATCGCAGCCCAGGCTTAGCCCACTTCCGGCGGGGAAGCTCTTGATCCTGAAGGGTGGAACTAATGTCCGCATGACGATAGTACAGAGTGCGGGAGGCCAGTTCTAGCTGGGAGGTCAGCACCTGCTTGATGCAGCGCGGCTCGGAACCACGCATGTCACGCAGGCGGGGCGCAGCGCACCCCAGGAAGCAGATCGCTAGCTGCCCGTTCGCACTTGACTGTGATGTCGACTGCGACGTCTTTGCATTCAGACGTGCTGGTCTGTAGGCGTTATCGACGTTGCGCGGTCCGCCAACACGGCCAGGCGCGAAATCGCGTGGCGCACACCCGCAACGGAGAGCAGCTTTCGCGCTTATCCCTAGATGCTCGGGCGCATTTATAGCCCTTGAGGGCGCTCTGGGTTGTGCTTGTGCGGTAGCGCGGAAGGCTAGAGTAAACGCAGACGTGGGCTCATGGTACGGTGCCCAGGAGTACATGTTCACTTCGTCGGGGTGTGAGACTCAGGATTGTTACCTTTGAGCGAATCCGAGAGAGCATCCATCGGCTCAGCCATTGGTCATAATCCAGATTTCAGCGGGTATGCGTACTGCCTCCGAATGGTAACTACCATCGGCGTTGAAAAACACTTCGTATTCGGTATTGTCGTCCGTGTTCAGAATTCGGAAGTAGTAGCTGTCGCGCTCAGCGGCAACTCGATGGAAAACCCGAATTATTTGCGCATTAGGATAGCGCTTGCGTAGGCCGAGGTGGACGGGAACTGGAATGGTTGCCTGCGGAATCGAACAGATTTCATAGACGACTGTTTGCTGCTCGCTGCTGAAGCCGACGTAGCAGCGCTGGCCAGATGCAAGAGTTCGGGTGACTCCGTGCACCACACCCCCTTCGGTGTATAAGTCGTGAAAGTAGCTGGTCGCTTTGCTGTCGGGAAACCGTAGCCTGGCGTACGTTCGGATAGCCTCGTCAACACTGGCTTCATCCTGATGAACCAGTTCGTGTTTGAGCAGCTTGTTGCCGTCTACGATGGTAAACCCCACCATTAGTTCGTCGGTTTGTCCCCGCTTGACCTCACGAAACGCAAGCAATGCCGAACTAAGCGCCAAGCGGCCGATGCGGGTTTCCACCGATTCTTTGGACTTGATGCCGTCCGGGTCTGCAGCAGCAACACTCGCTCCGGCCCACCCGTGCAAGACAAGCAGCCCGCAGGCGCCGACTGCCGCGGTCACAAGAAAAGCCTTTCGGGACGGAAACACTATTGCATTCTCCTACATCTGGGTCGACTCGCGGGCCTTCCCTCCGCAAAGAAGCCGCTCATTAATGCACATGGTTCGCAGTTCGTGTTCAAGGGTACTGCTGGGGTACTCGGCTCCATCAGAGCCTAAGTGCGGCACTAATCTGCGCGAAGCGTAACGCAGAAATACCTCTGCGTCGCGCGCGTCCGCGGCAGCCTCGAAACCATCAACCTCGAACCGCGAGAGCCCCCCCGGAAGCAACTCAACGCTCGGAATGACGCCGTCGCGCCAGAAGAGCGTCTGCGATTCCGGTGCATCTCGTCCTAGGGAGCTCGAAGGCAACTCCACCGGTGATGGAAAGCTCTCACTGCGGCGTACTGACCACTGTGTATCTGACTGTCGTCGCTGAAGCGTATTCAGTTCCAGCGGCGCACTGGCTTCCCACGGGAGCGGACGCCGGCGCATGTCTTCCGTTTGACTTGCGACCTCCCTAAGCCGGGCCGAGGCCCGTTCCAACATCGACGGTGGCGTGATTTCAACACTACAGTGCAGGGAATACTCCCCCTGAGTCTGTGCGCCGTGGCGCCAGCCGCGGGGGATATGCAGCACGTCTCCAGGCGCCACGTCCCAAGCTGAGTGGGGCGCCTCATCCGATTCCAGCGGCCTCTGGGTCACCGCATCCGTCGGAAGAACAAGCTCGGGCTCGTACATGTCCCAACGCCGTGTCCCTGAAATCTGTACGATAAAGATCTCATCGAGGTCAAAGTGCACATCATAGCCTGGGCATGAAGGTCCTGTTAGGTACGCGACTATCTGAACGCTAGCACCGAGCTCCCAGGCTAGTTGCGATGCGTAGCTCGCGAGCGCGCGATGGTGCCGGTGTAAACCACCCATTCTAAGCGTATAGCCGTCCCTCAGACCGCACTCTACCACTCGGGACCGCAAACGTGCCTTTGGGTCCTGGAAGGCATCATGCCCGTACCTTTGGTTGGCTTTAAACATTGAAACGTCGGCATTTTTCAAGTCATGAAAGGCCAATATTTCGAGAAAATCAGATAGCGAAAAGTCTAGAGGAACACAGCCACCTCCGCCAAACTTAGAGATTGATGGCTGACGCTCCCAAAACTCTGCGCCGAACGTCTCGGGTGTCACTGGTGAGATGAGTTTCCGAAATGCAGGCACCTCAAAATCCATAAACGTCCTCCCCCGTTGCCGTCCAACGACGGCACGCTCCCAAGGCTGCTCTCCTGGGCGCCCCATTTCGCCGACTGCCCCTCTTTTTATTCGGCGCATCCTGCCCGGATACGGCAGCGTCGTGACTGCAGCTTGAGATAGGTTGCCGGGATGTGCACCAGAAAAAGGGGCCCGAGCATCCGTCGGACGGCAAGACGATTGAGCGTGAGAGGACCTGACACTAGAGTCGAAGGCATGAACGAGGGTCGAGGATTTCGATGGCTGAGCCCGTTGGGTACGGGTGTCGCGCTTTCTGTCGGGCTCTGCCTAACGCCGGGCTGTGACGGTTGCGGTAAGCAAGGGGCAACGCCGGGGACGGCTGCGAATGTAGCGCCGGAGGTGGTGACGGAGCCGGTGGAGCCGTTGCCGGAGCTTAGTGAGCTTGATCTTGATATGCGGAAGGTGGTGCTGGGGCGGCGGCTCTATCACGATACGCGGCTTTCCGGGGATGGGACGGTGTCGTGTGCGACGTGCCACAGTTTGGACCACGGGGGCGCGGAGCCGCGGGCGGTGTCCGTGGGCATCGGTGGGCAGCTTGGGCCGATCAACTCACCGACGGTGCTGAACTCTCGCTACAACTTTCGACAGTTTTGGGATGGTCGGGCGGCGGACCTACGCGAGCAGGCGGCCGGGCCCATCGAGAATCCAGCCGAGATGGGGCATTCGTTCGTGGAGCTGATTCCGCAGCTCAAGGAAAACGCAACGTACACCGCGGCGTTTCAGGAAGCTTACGGCAGTGAGATCACCAAGGAGCTCGTGCTGGACGCCATCGCCACCTACGAGGAATCGTTGTTAACGCCGTCGCCCTTCGATGCGTATTTGCGGGGGGACAAGGGCGCCATCAGCGCGGAGGCAAAGGCTGGCTACGTCGCCTTCAAAGAGGTGGGCTGCACGGCGTGCCACTCGGGCATGTTGCTCGGTGGCCAGATGTTCCAGCGTCTTGGCCTGCTCAAGGACTACTTCAAAGACCGCGGCAAAGAGATCACCCCGGCGGATCTCGGCCGCTATAACGTCACCCAGAAGGACGACGACCGGCACATGTTTAAGGTGCCTACCCTGCGCAACGTAGCGCTCACCGCGCCCTATTTGCACGATGGCAGCGCGGAAACGCTTGAGGAAGTGATACGCATCATGGCGACCTATCAGCTCGGCCAGGACCTCGACGCCGCAAAAATAGCGCAGATCAAGGCGTTTCTTGAATCGCTGACGGGCGAGCTGCCTCCCCATGCGCGCGAGCCCGAGGCCGCGGAAGCTGCTGCGCCTGCAGGCGTCACGCCTGCGCCTGTCGGCAGTGGCCACCAGACGCCGCAAGTCCACGGCTAGCGATTCGCCGCGACATGTTGTCCCTGGTCGCGCTAGATCCCCGCGCATGTGAACTGCCTCCTTGAGACTCGATGACGCTTAAGGAGGCGTTGCGAGGATCTCAAAAGTTGTCGCCTAGAAACCGCGCCGACAAAGACAATGCAGCGCATGGTTGAGGAGAAGCGGCCCCGTATGCGAAGACTTGCGGGGTGTTTTCGGCGTCCTTCAAGACGTATTCAAGTCGTTTATAAGTGCGCGGCGGACGGGAGGGACGTCTCGCGAAAGGCGCGCCCCGCACTCACCAACGTATCGCGGAGCGTGCGGCGGCGTTCGGTGTCGCGAACCTCGGAGAAGAGCAGCGATACGCTGAAGGCTGCAGGTCTGAGTGCAGGCGGCAGGTCGTTCATGTCCTCGCCGAGGTCGGGCAAACGCAGGCCAAGTCGCGATGCGGCCTCTAGCAGCGCCCACACTTCGATGGGCGTGCTGCTCGCGTAAAAGCCGTTGGGCAAGACCATCGACTCAAGCAGGCTCCGGCTGAGATTCTCACGGGCGAAGATGGTTTCGATGCCTTCGGTCGAATAGCCGGCAGCGTCGAGGACGCAGACGCCGAGGCTGCGCGCTTTGGGTTCGTCCAGGGCGGCGAGCTGTTCAAGTATGGCGGGAGCGAGGGAAAAAGCCGGCAGGGGCGCACCTCCTAGCTGCCGGGTCGCTAGTGCGAGCAGCGCGTTGTAGGCAGCCTCGTAGGCCACGGCCACCGCGCTTGCGGGCGGCTCAAGACGAGACGCGCCTGCAGCCGGGAGGCGATGCTGCACGCAGGTATCCGCCCGAAGCCGGGCCCGCAAGGGCGAAGCTTCTTCCGCCCCATCCGTGCCGCTTGTATCCTCGCCGATGCGTTGCTGGCAGGAAGAGAAATCACTCGCGAAGTGGCGAGTGTCCACGCCACAGCGCAACGGCAAACCTTCCGCCGCGCCGCAAATCTCCTTAGACACAGTGAAGCCTGCGACCTCGACCGTGCAGCGACCGCAGACTTCCCCCGACCGTGTCCCGCTCACCTCAATGTGTAAGCACTCAAGCTCGTTGGCGATCACAGGGCAGTCGCTGCTTGCGCAGCCTTCGAGACGTAGGGTGCCATCGTGGCGCCGTGTAAGTCTATCCCCACCGTAGACAGCACGGTCGTCGGCGGTGACCTCATCACGCGCGAAGGGCACACTTGGGCCGGCGTCGAGCGCGGCGTTGCAGCCGGCGCCGACCAACACAAGTACACAAGCGGACAAACCCCGCAGTCCCGCGCGATGAACACGCTCCTCGTTAACGATGAGCCACACCAGGCAGAGTCGGAGCAAGGAGGACGCCACGGCCTACAGGCGCGTGACATGTAGGCCGACGCCGCAGCCGCGCGAACGCGGCAGAGTCCCCGGAGATCCGGCGGGCTCGAAAGACTCAAGACGGTCCAGGGCAACCGCTTCAGGCGTCGCGGCGTGGGCTCAGCCCAAGCCCCGGGTGGCGTGGATGAGGGTGCGGGCTTCGGCAAAGTGTTCCGGCGTCTCGACATTGAGGCGCGCCACCTGCGGGACGATGCGCCCCACTAGACCCGTGAGCACCTTGCCAGGCCCTATCTCAACAAAAAGGGTGACGCCATCCTCAAGCATGCGCAGGATGCAGCTTTCCCAACGCACGGCGCTGGCGACCTGCTCGTAGAGCATCTCCCGGGCCTTGGCGCCGTCGGTCACGGGCAACGCATCGACGTTGCTGTACACGGGGAAAGTAGGCGTATTGAAGGTGGCGGCCTCTAGCCGTGGACGCAGTCCTTCGGCGGCGGGCTGCATGAGCCGGGAATGGAAAGGTGCGCTGACGGACAGGGGAACGACCCGCGCCTGGCCTTTGAGCGCGGCGGCTAGGGACTCCACCGCCGCACGCTCGCCGGCGACGACCGTCTGCGCAGGCGAGTTGAAGTTGACGGGCTCGACGTATCCCGGCGCCGCGGCACAGGCTTCAATCACGCGGGCGGAAGTGAGGCCCATCACCGCTGCCATCGCACCCTGCCCTTCGGGCACCGCGACTTGCATCAGGCGCCCGCGTTCGCGGACCAAGCGCACCGCTTCCGTGAACGCGAGCGTACCCGCCGCGACGTGAGCGGTGTATTCACCCAGGCTATGCCCGGCGGCGCAGTCCGGCGTTTCACCTAGCGCCCGAAGCAGGGCGATGGACGTGGTGAGGATTGCGGGCTGGGTGAACTCCGTGAGACCCAAGGTTTCGGCGGGGCCATCGAAGCAGAGTTGGCTGACGTCGAGATCGAGAGCGCTCGAGGCCTCGCTAAAGGTTTGCGCCGCAGCCTCCGAGACGCGGGCGACTTCGCGGCCCATGCCGACCTTTTGGCTACCTTGCCCAGGGAAAAGAAAGGCGACTTTACCAGGGAGTACTTCCATCGAGGCGCCGGTCTAGCGCCCCGCTTGAAGGTTGGCCAGCCCTGGCGGCGCGACCGCGCTCGGTCAGGTCTCTCGCGGCCGGTCGCATGGCGCCGTACGCGGGGGCGTCGTGTCTTCAAGCCGCGGGGCGTCGGGGGATGGCGCTTCAGCCACCAACGGCACTCGGGGTCAAGGTGCGCTTGATGAAGTCGGGGCGCTTAACGAACACGACGTGGACCCCCTCACCCGCCGTCCGTGCGGGAATGACGTCTAATTGCAAGATCACCGAGCCCAGGCGAACGTGTGCGCTGAGCGGCGTCTCCGTTGACCACTCTGCGGGGCTGCCTTGATTGGACGAGCCGAGACCTACACTCAAGTGGGCGGCGTGTGCGCGGACAACAGGCCCCGCGAAGTCGAGAAAGCGCGCAGCAAACTGGGCCTTCACTGCGGACTCCTGCTGATCACGTGCGGTGCCGGTGACCGCCAGCATGGCTTGCAAGGACTGCCGCAATGCTTGGTACTGGGCAGCGGTTGCAAAGCGCCCGGGGAAAAGCATCGTGCTTTGTGCTCCGCTACAGAAGAGCAACCTCGGCTCATTTTCGGCGTGAAACACCCGGGCGAGACCAGCGACGCTCACCTGGCCTTGCGCATTGATGCCAAAGTCCACTGTCACATACTGGCCCGCCGTCTCGTCGATGTGACAGCTCCAGTAGGGGGTTCCGGCGGTGCCCAAAACCTGACGCACGCAAGTCATCGGCGCGGAAGGCGCAAGCCCGGCGCTTCGTAGAAGCGTGTCTACCTCCGGCGCAGCGGGACGCGGTAGTCCAGCACCCGCTGGCGGGACGGTGCGCAAGCGTCCGAGCGAACTTCGCTCGATATGGGCGCGCAGGCTCTCGGCCGCGTTCCGCAGAACCGCGGGACATGCGCCCTCCGCCGTGAGCGCGCCTCCTATCGTAGGCGGTGAGGTCTCCGGAGGCGTGGCGCCGGTGACCTCAGCTTGAAGCTTGTCCACCTCCGCGCCCCCCGGGGCCTCTAGGGCACAGCCCCCGCTTAACACCAGTGCACACGTCGCTACCATGCCGTAGCTCCAGGCTCCGAACTCAACGCTTGTACTACCTACGCTCTTTACATCCACAGAGTCATGACATGGCAACCGACGTACCACTCCAGCACACTTAGCGGACGTGGCCCGTTCGAGAG
>SLEO01000374.1 GCA_007124745.1 Myxococcales bacterium | reverse complement strand
CTGGGCGCGTCGGCTGGGCCACCATGTGGCTCGGATGGTCCAGACTCGCCGACTACGTCACAGGATTTCGCCTCGCTTTGCAGCTAAAACACGCCGAGGCCGAGATGTGATCACGAGTCAGGCCCTTAAGGCTAAACGAGATGAGGACTGTTGGGTCATAAACACTTGCCTTAGAGAGGGGTAAGCAAAGTGCGTGCCGCTGGGCAAAAGTGTTCATAAGTGGCTGCAGGTAGGTTGCGGCGTACGCCCGCTTAGCGATGCACGGACGGGCCTAGAAATGCTGGGAAGAGACACCTGCACATGATCACTAGGCCTATGCTCGCGTGTCGTCGCGGGTGACCGTTCAGGGGGTCTAGCAAGCGCAAACGCTGCGGAAAGAAGCAAGTGGGCGCCCTGGCCCCGCTTGCCGGCTTTAGGCCACTTCAGAGGCAGAGTGGGGGAGGGGTTGCGGGATTCACTCCCGAAAACCCGGGGCATGCGTGTAAAATGCCCCCCCTGAACAGTTGCCGTCGCGGCGCGCGCGCTTCACCACCTAAAGGGGTCGAGAGACGCGGGGGGCGGGGGCGGCGTGCGGCAGGCTTGTGGGGTCGTCGCTGTCGGCGTCGAGGGTTTCGTCCGAGTCTTCGCTCGGCGAGTGGCTTTGCTGCATCAGGTTGGAGGCGCGCCCGTCCTTGTCGATTTCCTGGAGCAGCTCGCGGCACTCCGGGCGCTGGCGCAGGTGCTGCAGCAGGGTCTCTGAGCAGGCCTGGAACTCGCGTTCGTAGGTGAGGCCGGTGCCGACGCGGGTGGCTATGCGGGTGCGACCCGCGTTGAGGTCGCCTTCGAGCGCCTCGCTGTAGCGTTGCAGTTGCGCGCGGAGCCCATCGATTTGCTTGGCGAGCTCATTGCCGAGGCGCTCTTGCTCGGCGACGCTGCGCTCGATCTCGCCGATCTGCTCTGTGAGTAACGCGACGCGCGCCGCGGCGGCGCCCGCCTCTTCGAAGGTGCTGCGCACGGTGCTAAGGGGCCGGGCGGACATCTCTGCCAACTTGGCCTGGCGCTCGGCGGTGTCTTGGATGCGGCGCTGCTCTTCGAGGCGCTGCTTGAGGCGCTCGATACGGTCCTTGTCGGCGGAGGCATCGCGCAAGGTGCGTGACCTGTCCTGGGAAAGCTCCTCGACTTTGCGGCCGATCTCAGCGCGCAAGCCCCGGCCGCGCCGCTCTATGGTCTCGAGGCGCTTCGAGTGACTCGAAACCTCGCCTTCGAGGCGAGCGGCCTGGGCCGCGAGATTCCAGGCCTTCTCCGCAGCGGTGCTGATGTCCGCGGGGGCTTTGCCATTGGGGTAGGCCCGCGCGACAAGCCGCAGAAAGTTGGCCGCGCGCGTGCCCCACTCTGACACCGAGGACGATCGAGCCGGGGGTGGCGGCGGCCCGGCGACGGGTAGGTCACTACGCTCGACCTCCCAGGGCACCATGGGCAGCGAGCGCTGCAGAGACTTCAGCTCATCCTGGAGGTGATGGCCGTCCCGGAAGCGCTTGTGCGGCTCTTTCTGAAGCAGGCGCTGGATCAACTGGTCCGCGGCTTCGGGTACGCCGCTACGAAACTCGGCGACCTGGGGCGCAAGGCCGCTGCGCTGCATCTCTAGCAGCGTCTCCCGGTCGCTGGAGCGGAAGGGAAGGCGTCCGGTGAGCATCTCAAAGAAGAGGATGCCGAGGGCGTAGAGGTCGCTGTGGGAGGTGGCGTCCTCGCCGCGAGCCTGCTCCGGCGACATGTATTCGGGCGTGCCGAAGACAGCGCCCTTGGGGGCTAGGCGCGCGTCCCTGGCGATAGCGGCCAGCCCGAAGTCGAGAATCTTGACGAAGTCCCGCCGGCCCCCTTTGACCGTCAACATGATGTTGTCGCTCTTCAGATCGCGGTGGACGACGCCGAGGTCGTGGGCGCGGGTCAGGGCGGCGCACATCTGTTCGAGGATGTCGACGGCGCGGGGAATCGGCAGTGGGCCTTTGGCGATCTCGCTAGAGAGGGCAGTGCCCGTCAGGTGCTCCATGACGAGGTAGAGGTCGCCCTGATCCGTTTCGCCGATGTCGTGAATCTCGACGATGTGCGCGTGATCGACGCGATTGGCCGCCTTGGCCTCGCGCAGCATCCAGGCGCGCAGGTGCGTCTCGCCGCGCAGGTCCGGGCGTATCAGTTTCAGAGCCACCACGCGGTCGATGAGCACGTGGCGTGCGCGAAACACTACGCCCATGCCGCCCTCACCAAGCCGTGTCTCTAGCCGGTAGCGGCCTGCGACTACTTGCCCAAGCAGGTTGTCCGTTCCGCTGCGCGTATGCTTCGTCGTCCTGACCGCCATCGTGTCCCGTCTAGCTCCTTGGTGGGCGACCGCAGCGAAGCGGCACTTCCACGAGTGTACACCGGGATGCCCGGGCAGGGACATCGGAAGTGACATCGCGAGCTAGGACGCCCCCCTGGCTGAGGCCTGAGCCGCCGCTGCGCGGCCTGCTTGAGGCGCTGCTTGGCCCTCCTGGAGCTGTCCAACGGTGCTTGCGTGACCAGTCCCCGCGCGAAGATGTCAAAAGTGCGACTGCAACCCGTTGGAATGCATAAAGAAAGAGCATGGTGTGCGTTTGTGTGCTACTTAACCCTTGATGGCCGGGGTTTTCCGGCCGCGGCTGGGCACACTGAGCTGGGGACTTCGCACTTGCGCGTCGGCGCGAGGCGATGGTACTGGTGTAAGGGTCCACTCCTGCGGTACGGTTGAGGAGTTCCTCGCGGTCGTGTGTCCCAGGGCTCTGACGCCGCCGGAGCTACGCGAAGCCGGGGATAGGTTGCAGCACTTCGCCGTGAATCACCAGACGCACATAGGGCCCTACGTGATTGAGCGGCGCCTCGCGACCGGCGGCATGGCGGAGGTTGTCGTGGCGCGGCGGGTGGGGCCCCACGGCTTTACGAAACGCGTCGCCCTCAAGCGTATCTTGCCTCAATACGCGCGGGACAAAGAGTTCGTCGAGATGTTCATCTCGGAAGCGAAGCTCTGTTCGCGCATCTCCCATCCGAACATCGTTCAGGTCTTTGATTTCGGTGATGTCCACGGCGAGCTTTTCCTGGCAATGGAGCTTGTGGAGGGCACCACAGTGAACCGCCTGCTTCGGGCCGCGGCCGCGGCGGGCGAGGTCATTCCCGTCGATGTTGTTCTCCACGTGGTCACCGAAACCGCGCGGGCGCTGGCTTACGCGCACCAGCTCAGTGATGGCGCGGGCCAGCGCCTCGGTTTCGTGCACCGGGACGTCTCGCCGGCGAACATTCTGCTGACGGAGCTCGGCCACGTGAAGCTGACGGATTTCGGCATCGCGCGCATCTCCCTCGGCGAGCGCCGCACGGAAGACGGGCACGTGCGCGGCAAGCTCGGTTACATGTCGCCGGAGCAGGTGCTCGGCAAAGAGCTGGATGGCCGCAGTGACGTCTTTACGTTGTCGACGGTGTTTGCGGAGATGCTGCTGGGCCAGCCCCTCTTCGGCTATGGCTCTGATATCGACATCTTGACGCGCATCCGCGACGTCGATCTGCGCAAAGCGAACGCCCGCCTCGATGCGCTGCCCAAGGATGTGGCCCGGCTGATTCGTTTAGGCTTGGCGGCCTCACCCAAAGAGCGGCCCCAGAGCCACATCTTTGCGGACGCTTGCGAACGGCTCTGCCGGCGCCAAGCCGTGCTGCACGGCCCCGAGCGTCTAGCGCGCTTGCTTGCCGAGCTAAAGCTGATCTCCGAGTCCGCGCTGCTCTCGGTACCGGAAAGTGCCGAAGTGCTCGGCATGGTCGACACTGACTCCCACGCCGGCGCC
The DNA here is from genome assembly GCA_007124745.1 of Myxococcales bacterium. Lineage (GTDB taxonomy): Bacteria > Myxococcota_A > Polyangia > Polyangiales > SLQV01 > SLQV01. The sequence continues at coordinate 1,771 of SLEO01000374.1, read as the reverse complement.
TCGACCCGCGAAATGATGCGGCGCATCGGCGTCACCTCTCCCAAGGAGTACCGCATCCTCGACGGGGACGGCGCCGTCACCGGGCCGCACTCGTTCCCGAAGGTGGTGCAGCTCATCACCGCCGGGCTCGTGCCTGATGAGGCGCGCATCGCCAAAGGCACTGGCGAGTTTGTGAGCCTGGCCTCCCACCGCGAGCTTGAGCGTTTCGCGGGCTCGCGGGCGCTGAGCTGGAACGAGCCCCACGCGCAGCCGCCCGCCCACGCCGGCTCGCTGGCGGGAGCATCCTTGCTCTTCGCGCTCTTCGAGCTGGTGCGCCGCCGCGCTACCGGCCTGTTGCTCCTGGTGGATGGCCAGCGTCGCAAGAAGATCTACCTCGTGAACGGCCAGCCGGACTTCATCGCGTCGACGGAAGAAGGCGAGCTGCTCGGCGCGTATCTCGTCGCCCAGGGGCTCGCGCTGCCCATGGAAGTCGAAATGGCGCTGGCGCTGTTACCGAGGTACGGCGGACGCCTCGGAGACGCCCTTGTTGGCTTGGGCATCCTGCGGCCGATTCAACTCTTCCGGGCGATTTCCGGCCAGCTTCAGTCCCGCTTTATCTCCGCGTTTACCTGGGAAGTGGGTACCTTCGCGTTCTACGACGGCGAGCGCGCCAACGAGGAGAGCCTCCCGCTCGGCATGGACCCGGTCGACCTGCTCCTGCGCGCGGCGGACGTGGTGCCCCTAAGCGCCCTGCGTTTAGCCCTCAGCGACCTAGGTCAGGCCGAGCTTCGGCGCGCGCCCTACGTTGACAGCACGGCCACCGCTATCGCTCAGCTCCGCCTAAGTGAGCCACTGCTCGCGCATTTTGAGGTGAAGTGCGCCGTTTCTAATGCGCTCGAAGCCGTTCAGTCGAACGTCCCCGAGGCCTCCCGCGACGAACTTGAGCGGCATATCTATCTGCTCCTCGCTTCGGGGCTGCTCATTGCCGCTCCCGGCCGAACGCACCCGGACTTCGACTCCTTCCCCACCCGCCTCCAGCTTCCCTCTGCCGCAGGAAGGTAGCGCTCACGCCAGCGGGCTCCCGCTCGCCCACCCTTTCCACGAAGGCAGCGCAACTAACGCAGCGTGCTCGAAACAAAGTGGACTATGCTCCAAAGACACGCAGCTGGGTGGCCGCAGCCAATACCGGTGCGGCGAGCCTCAAGAGGCGCACAAGAAAAGAGGCACCGTGGGCGATAAATCACCAAAATCCAAGCAGCGCGACCAAAAGCAAAAAGACTCAAACACCGCCAAAGACGCCGCCAAAGCCAAAGCCAAGCAAGTCAAAGCAGTCCCACAGGCCCCCGGCGCCAAGAAGTAGACTGCGCACGGGAGCCACCGAGATTGAGCGCGAGTGACGCTGGCGTCGTCCTTCGTCGCCCTGAGAGGCATAAGACCTGATTACGTTTAAGAGACGCCGCGAGAACGCTGCAAATCTCCGCTGAGGGTGTTGCTTCTCCTCAACAATGCGCTGCATTGTCTTCGTCGGTGCGCCTTCTCAGCATATTTTCAACGTCCCCGCAACGCCCCTTAAACGTAATCAGGTCTATAACAAACGCCCGGTTACAAGTTTGTCAATCAAACCTAGAAACAAGCCCTTTAGATGTATGCGTGATCGGTTAAGCGAGCTGCGTGTCCGGTTGAGGGTCTGTGCTCGAGCGCCCACAGCCAAAAACCGCAGCGAACTTAAGGAACGCGCGGGATTTTTTGCGAGGACGCACGGCCGGCTCAGGCCCTTAACCGGACACGCATG
>SLEO01000164.1 GCA_007124745.1 Myxococcales bacterium | reverse complement strand
TTCCTGGCCGCTCCCCGAGCGCGAGCGCATCGGTAGTCACGTCCCCGGCAGCCAAATCCTCCGCCACCGCCCGCGCAACGACCTGCTCCATCGCCACGCAGACAGCGCCTTCGTGCAGGCCCGCTCCCCAGTCTTGCCGTTGCATTTGCCAAGAGTCCTGGCGGACCCAGTCCCCAGCGTCAAGTCGCTCTTGCGGCTCCGTGGGCAGACCAAAACCTGCACGTTGTACCTGCCGCAAGCGTTGCTACGGCCAGGGCATGGTGTTTCTGTAATGTTTCAGGTTGATTTCTTTGGAGCCACGTTTATACCTCGTTTTCGTTTCGGTGAGGTGTCAGGTCAGCCCCATCTACCTGCCAAATGACACGCCCAAGTCCGTCGTAATGCGGGCCGAATCGCACAAAACGTATTCAAGTAACGTTCGAAGGACACTGTGTCGAAAGAGACAAAGGAAATGTTGCAAAAATCCCTAAACCTGATCCCCGGTTTCGTGTGTTGTTTACTTGCCGCGTGTGCAGTCGACGCGACCCCCGCCGACGACGGCATGAGTCCAGAGACGAGTGTCAAAGCGGGGTCCGCCACACCAAGCGAAGCAGAGACGCCACCTCAAGCGCTTGCGCAGCTAAATATCGGTCAGCGTATCAGAGACTACTTCCGTGGTCCGAACGGATGCCGTCTCGCGGCATCGGGAGCAGGCGCAGTTGGAGGCGGTGCAGGTGGTGTTGGCGTCTGCGCGACTGTAGGTGGGCTTCTGGGGCTCGCTGGGGGAGGTGTGGGCGCGATCCCAGGAGGGTTGACAGGCGCGTGGGTCTGCGGATCAGTCGGTGCCCTGTTCGGCTCGGCGGCAGCGAGCCCGGTTGCCGACATGACAGTCTGCAACTTCTCGGCAGGAGACACGGTCGTTCACAATGAAACGTTGGCAGGGCTCGAGCGCGCGCTTGGGAGCGTGGCAACTACAGGCGGCCCGAATAACGGTTGTCCGCCACCCGGTACCATTTACAACGGAGGTGAGTGTAATGTCCCAACTAGCTCATCATGCTTAGGCAACGCATTCTCATCCATGAGCAGTTGGAACCAAGGGTTTTCACCCAACTGTATCTGCGGCAGGTCCCGCACGTGGTTCTGCGGCTAGGCGTTCCGATTGAACTAGGGAGCGTCTTCTAGGGCTAAGCCTAAGCCTGCTCGGGTTTTGCAAGCACCGCCAGCGAACGGTTCAGTCTCTGCTGGCAGACAGTGAGCGTCCCCGACAACCCAGGCGTCACGCTCCGTGAGCGTGGCGCCTTCGGCTAGCGGGTATCGATCGCTTCGCGGGCAAGGGGTCAGTAGTGGCGCCCCGCCTCCCGCGCCTAAGTTCAAGTGCAAGTTCGGTAGTTTTCATGGGCCTGACGCAAGCGTTCAGCTACGCCCTAACGGGAGCTTGGCGTAGCCTCGTTGGGCTCGGCTATCATGTGCCAATCGCAACGTACCCTCTGCATAGTGCCTGCGAATGCCGCAACCTGAGACTCCGACCGATAGCGGTTCGAGACTCTGGGGTCTGGCACCGTCAAAATCGCAAGATTAGACTCGTCGCCAGCCGGTTGCCGCAACCTAAACACTGCTCGAAGTTCCGCGTTTGGAGTCCCCGGCTGTCCCCGTAGTGTAGTCTCCATTTCCGCAGTCGCCCTATGATCAACCGGCACGAAGAAGGGCCACCCCTCAGAGCCGAGAGCGGTGATGAATGCATTTCGAACGGTATCCGAAAGTGGTTGGCTAGCTTGAACTTGCCAGATCCAATTCGGGGCTTGCGTCTGCCAAAAGCGGGCGGCTCGCGTCTCAAGCAGGTCGCAGTGTTCGACTGTTTCGGGGACACGTTTTGCCGAAGTCGATGAATCGTCCATGCCAGGGCTCGCGCAAGCAGAGGTGGCGAGAGGCAAGGCGACGGAGAGCACCCAAGTGGCGACCGGTAGAATCGCTTCCGCCGAGCAACGGTGTATCCCGGCACCTTCGACTCCGCGCCTCAGTGCCCCTCGTTGCGAACTGCCGACGCACTCGCCGCCTGCCAGCGCTTCGGTTGCGGTCCACCGTTGAGCCAGGCGCAAACCGAAAATAGTTCGTTCACTTGGCACAGTATCTATCGTTGAAAGAGCTGGGATTCGCGCTAGTCGCATGCATCGCAACGTAGCGTTTTCTGACAAAGTTGCGAGACGCTATCTCTAAAAGTTGGCATCTTGAAAAGCACTGCGCGCTCGGCTTCCGCCGTGCGTCCTGAGGAGGCAACGCGTCTTGTTTTCTTCGCGTCCTTTACTCATCCACGCGAAAGCGTAAACCTTCAAAAGTATTGAAGTGATTGCGCCTTAATCAGACGGCAAGGCGTAGCTCGCTCCGAACTGGCGCGCCTTGGATCGGAGAGCCAGCCGGAGGTGTCTCCTATATCGTCGCGTCTATCCATTTGAGGCTCAGCGCGAGATGGCGACGGCTTCGAGGGGGCGGGGGAGGCGCAGGGGGCGCCATTCGCGGATCGGCCAGCCTTCGCGTTTGGCGTGCCAGCGCAGGCGCGGGTCGGGGTTAACTACGACGGGGATGCCCACGCGCTTCAGCATGGGCAGGTCGCTGTAGCTGTCGGAGTAGAAGGCGCTCTCGGTGAGGTCGATGTCGTGCTCAGCCGCCCAGTCTTCGGCGACCTCTACCTTTCGCGACCCATAACAAAGAGGCTGGGAGAGCTGGCCCGTGAAACGGCCATCGACCACCTCAAGGCTTGAACAGAGGTAGCTGGGAATCGCGAACTCTGAAGCGACCGCTTGAGCCACATAGGGTGTAGCTGCTGAGAGAATGACGCATTCAAAGCCCGCGTCGCGGCAGGCGATGACTTCTTCGCGCGCTGCTGCGCTGATACGCGGGGCGACGTCGGCACTGAAGAAGGTGCGGCATTCGTCGACGAAGAGCCGCTCTTCCATGCCCTCAACCAGGGTGAGGGCTTTGGCGGTGACCGACGAGGTGTCCTTCACCCCAAGCGTGTACTGCGCCATCCACTTCATGACCCGCAGGACTTCGTAGACGGTGGCCTGGCCGTTGCGGAAGCGCCAGCGCATGTAGAGGTTGCCCGTATTTGCGCCGACCAGCGTCCTATCGATATCGAAGAATGCGGCGCGCCGAGAAGCCATTGCTCAGAAGCTTAGCTGACGTACGTAGAGATTGCACAGCAGATGGCTCGCGCATGCCGCGCCAATTCCCTTCCGCCAGACGGTGAGTCCACCAAAGAGAAGCCCAGGAAAGAAGACAGCAAGGCGTGCTGGATGCGGCAACGTCAGCACGTGAAAGACGGCAAAGATTGCGCTTTGCGCAAGAATACTTCGCAGGACGGCTAAACGCTGCGCGCGACCTGGTGGCACCTCGGCGACTTCAGACAACGATGTGACACCAGAACGACACGCGCTTAACAACAGAGCACCCAGCAGCCAGCCACGAAAGAAAACCTCTTCAGGCAGAACGGTGGCGATCGCCTCACTAGCCACGGTGTTAAGGTCAAAGGCGATAGCGTTCCAACGGGTGCCCCCCGCACCATGAACTACGCGCCAGTACAGTTCGGCCGGAAGCAGCCACGGAAGTGTCACCGCGAATCCGATACCGCCTTCAACGAATGCCCGGTACGCCATGCGGCGCGCCGCCGCAGGCGTACCGCAGAGCCAAGTGAGTAGGTCGTCGGTGCAGTGGCCGTCCGTTCGGGAGGTTTTGGTCGGCGTTGAGGCTGACGGCGCTCGGAGTGGCTGTAGACCACGACTTGCGGCGAAAGCGCGCCCCGTCGCGCGGCGCAGTCCGCGGATGCCGCAGACGAGCAGTACTGCACCGATCCAGATGCCTTGGTAGTCGGCGAGGCCGACCAGTCTTAGGATATGCGACGCCCCTACCGCGCAGGCCACTATCACCGTGGTCAGCACCCATCTACCCTGTCTGCCTGCCTCGATGCGTGAGTTGTCGACCGGCGGGGATTCCATGCCTGAAGCAGCGTCGCTTGCTTCACGATACGGTGGAAAGAAAGTCACCGAGAGGTGCTCCAGCGCAAACCGCCCGCTGTCAAACTGCCCGCACCCGCACCGACGCTGGTGCGCGTCAGTCGCATCCTTTGCCCTCACGCGAGCTTCGGTCGCCGCCGGGTCGAGAGGTGTGAGTTCCCGTGGCACGGTTCGGCAAAGCGTGGCCTCGTCTGCACGCGTTCTGGGGCCTCCACCGACCCGAACCGGGCGATATCAGAACATTTCGAGCGTGTCCCCGCCGGGGACCTTGCGCCTCCCTTCCTCGGCCCACAACCGCCGCGCGCCACAAGAGAGGCCTCGGGCTTCGTTGCGCCGACCACAGATCGCCCAAGAAAGGGGCGCTAATCATCGGCGTAGACCCGAAGTTGAGGGGGAGCGTTGGACTGCCGCGCCCCCGTGAGCAACTGGAGACGTCAGGGGCCGATACGGACTAACCCCTCACCGTCAGGCGCTCACCGCGTCTGGCGTATAAGGACCTGTCCCAGTCCGGCCCTCCTAGGAGTTATTAGACATGAAGCGTAACCACACGAAAGGGCAACTGGATGCACGCCTTGCCCACCACAGGTCCACAGAGAGTAAGGTCAGGATAGGCGCACCGTGCAAGTGCGCCCGCCGCGTATGGCCACTTGCCTCTCGTCGTGAGGCTCAGCTTTGGCACGCACCGCTGCCAAAGCGCACCTTGCTGGCAGTGCTCCTGGTGGCGGTTCTAGGTGGCTGTGGGTTTTTGAAGGAGCCCGTAGCGCACGTGCCGGCGTGGCTTGAGGGCGACTGGACCGGTGACTGGGTCAACGACGAGGGCACGCGGAACCACCGAGTTGACCTGCGTATCGTCGAGGTTCCGGACCCTACGCGTACCATTGAAGTGGCAAGGGCCGCCTTGCATCTCCGCATGGGCGACCTCTTTGGGGAAGGGCGGCCGCCTATCGAGTCGAGGTTTGTTTCGACAGCCCCACACGATACGGACAAGCATGCATATGCGGACCTTGAGGTGAGCACTGACGATGCGCGTGTCTTCACCTTCGAGAACCCCTTCTACTCCGAAAGCCGGCCGGCAGCAGCGACCGACACGTTGCTGTTTGAGGTCGGCGGAGGGGTATTGAGCGGGGCACTTGGCGCGTACGAAACGGTGGAAGGGAGTTGGAGTCGAAGTGCTATTACGCTCCGTGCGAAAAGCAGCGTAGCCGGGGCCTCAGGTGAGGTCACTCTGCGACGCCGGGCCAATGAGATGGATGCGGAAGCATCGCCTTTGCCCTTGCAAGGTGCATGGGACGCGTTCCTCAAGGATGCGCTCGAGCGCGCGGCGTTCTTCGAGCCTGACGCTCGTTTCGTAAGCGCACGATTCTATCAACTTGAGCAAGACGGCACGATCGACAATCGGCTAGATACTCGGGAGCGGCTTGCCCGCGCGCTCTATGCATCGCCCAGTGGCTCATTCCCATTAGGCTTTGACCTGACAACCGGCGCTGAGCTGACTCGTGATCACATCTCGGCCTCGGCGTGTTTTAGCTGCAAAGCGAGGCGAAATCCTGTGACGTAGTCGGCGAGTCTGGACCATCCGAGCCACATGGTGGCCCAGCCGACGCGCCC
>SLEO01000066.1 GCA_007124745.1 Myxococcales bacterium | reverse complement strand
GGGTTGCGGTCCGTCATCTCGAGGGTCTGCGCTTTGGCCAGCTCCGCCGCCTTGAGGTTCAGCTCGTAGCTGAGGTCTTCCAGGCCGTAGTCCGCTTGGGAGATGCGGTTGCTCGAAAAGGTGTTGGTCTCGATGATGTCCGAACCCGCCTCAAGGTAGGCGCGGTGAATCTCGCTGATGATGCGCGGCTGGGTGAGCACGAGCACATCATTGTTGCCCTGCTGCGGCAGCCCATGCCGCGCCAAACGCTCCCCACGAAAGTCCGCCTCCGCCAGGGTGTAACGCTGCACCATCGTGCCCATCGCCCCATCGAGCAGCAGGATGCGCGCCTTGAGCGCTTGCTCAAGCGCCGACGTGACTGGACAGGTTTCGGTTTCTACGCGTTTCACCCGCGGCAATTTGGGTCCAGATGGCTGGAAGCGCCATCGTTCTAACCATTCGCCATCCCGAGCCGTGGCGATTCCGGGTTTCATCGGGAGTTGCATCCCGCGGAATGCTCGCGTTAGATGGTGGCCATGGATGTCGACCCCAGCGCATCGAAGCCGCCGCAGGCCCGCGGAGAGGGGCCAAGCCCAGTGGAGCCAAGCCCAGTGGAGGCCCACAAGGGGCCAAGGCTCACCGTACGAGGCTTGACGATTGCATTCCGCGCGGGCGATGCGTGGCTGAACGCGGTGGACGCCATCGATTTTTCTATAGGGGCGGGCGAAACCCTCGGCCTCGTCGGCGAATCGGGCTGCGGCAAGAGCGTGACGGGCCTTGCACTGCTTGGACTTTTGCCTGAAAGGCAGGCGCGCGTGGCGTGCGAGCACATGGTTCTCGGAGACCAGCCGCTAGCTACGCTCTCCGAGCGTGATTGGCTCAAGGTGCGGGGCTCGCGCATTGCGATGATCTTTCAGGACCCGATGGCGTCGCTCCATCCCGTGCGGGCTGTGGGCGAGCAGGTCGCATTGCCCTTGCGGCTCCACCTCAAGCTGAGTCCTAAGGAAGCCACGGCGCGCGCGACCGCGCTCCTGCAGGAGGTCGGCATTCCCGATGCACAGCGCCGCTTTTCCGCCTACCCGCACGAGCTCTCCGGCGGCATGCGCCAGCGCGTCGTCATTGCCATGGCCCTGGCAGCGGAGCCTGTGCTGCTGGTCGCCGACGAGCCCACCACAGCGCTTGATGTCACTATCCAAGCGCAGATCCTGGCGCTGCTGCGCCGCATCCAGGAGAAGCGCGGGCTCTCCATGCTGTTTATCTCTCATGACCTGGCCGTTGTCGGTCAGGTCGCGCAGCGCATCGCCGTCATGTACGCCGGACGCCTCATTGAAGTAGGCCCCTCCGCGGCACTGCTGAAGCACCCCCGCCATCCGTACACCCAAGGCTTGCTGGCAAGCCTGCCCTCCGCCCACGCAACGCCGGCAGTTGGCGAACGCCGCAAGCCACTTCATGCCATCCCAGGCACTGTACCGACGCTAGCCGCCTACCCCGCCGGCTGCCGCTTCAACCCGCGCTGCCCCCACGCCACTGACCTTTGCCGCAGCACCGTGCCCCGTCTAGAATCGGCAGCGACCCTCGAGGTGGCCTGCTTCCACCACGGCGTCATCACGCCAGTGGTTCACCCTAAAGCTTAGTCGGGATTGCTAAACCTAGCCTGGGCTGCGCACGCGTAAAGCGAAGACAGCGCGTTGCGGCCTAAACGGTTGCCTACTTCCAGCCCACCCCTGAGTGTCCGGTGATTATCTGCACGCAAGCGGCAGCTGTCGTTGCTCCAGGAGGCAGCGGAAATGGCACTTCATTTGCCGCTAACAGCTCACAGAACCCTTGTCCGGTGCCAAGTAACGCTCCGCAATCGTCCACAACACGATTCTTGCAACAGATAGCGGTCGACTGGACCTGGTCTCGAGGGGGCATCATCCAACCGGAGTCGTCACTGCAGTAAAATCCATCAAGAATACCGCTGGAAGATGAATGTGCGCTATCTCCAGGACATCTTTGCTCGTTGATCTCTCCAATCGGGAGATTGTCATCACATAGGAAGGCTCGTTCCGGCGGATGCCAACTGTTTCGCGTTCCGCGATAGCTACTCTGTTTGGAGCCCAGCATTGCGACGCTCCTACCCTCGGAAGGAACCGTATCCGCAGTACACCCAGGGGAGACCAGGCCCAAACAAAAAAGAAAGCTCGCTGTTAGACGCTGCACGCACCAACTCATCGGTTAAAGCTGCGACATACGCCGAGCGAGTCAACATGAGGCTCACGAAGATTTGGCATCGAAAGGCTCGTGCGCGCTGACATTCTCTCCGAGCTGAGCGCGAGGCCGTGCCTTCCATCTGGATTTAGACCCGACGCCGCGGCGCGAGAACGCTCCTGCCACAATTGCGTACGTATGAGTCGCTGGCGGCCTACGCCTTGCTGGCTAATAGCGGTAGGTGTCGGGCTTGAAGGGGCCGGCAGCAGGGATGCCTAGGTACTCGGCTTGCTTGGGGGTGAGCCCGGTTAGCTTTGCGCCGAGTTTACCGAGGTGCAGTCGGGCGACTTCCTCATCGAGGGCTTTGGGCAGGACGTAGACCTTGCCGGATGCGTACTCGCCGTCGTTACGGTAGAGCGCCAGCTGCGCGAGCACCTGGTTTGAAAAGGAGGTGCTCATGACGAAGGACGAATGTCCTTTGGCGCACCCCAAGTTCACTAGGCGGCCTTGCGCCAGCACAATGACGCCCCGTCCGCTGGGCAGCACGTAGCGGTCGACCTGCGGCTTGATATGCTCGCGCACCGCACCGGACGCGGGACTATTGAGCCAAGCCATGTCGATTTCGCTGTCGAAGTGGCCGATGTTGCAGACGATGGCGTTGTTCTTAAGGCGGGCGATGTGCTCGCCGGTCAACACATCACAGCAGCCCGTGGCGGTGACAACGATATCAACCTGCTCGATAACATCTTCCGGCGGCGCCACCTCAAACCCTTCCATGCTTGCCTGGAGCGCGCAGATTGGGTCGACTTCCGAGATGATGACCCGCGCGCCTTGGCCGCGGAGCGCTTGCGCACAGCCTTTGCCGACGTCGCCGTAGCCAGCCACCATGCATGTTTTGCCCGCCAGCATGATATTGGTGGCGCGCTTGAGGCCGTCGAGCAGTGACTCACGGCAGCCGTAAAGGTTGTCAAACTTCGATTTGGTGACCGAGTCGTTCACGTTGATGGCGGGACAGCGCAGCGTGCCCGCACGCGACATCTCCCACAGGCGGTGCACACCCGTCGTGGTTTCTTCGGACAGCCCCATGATGCCATCTTTGCCAAAGAGCTCGGGGTGATGTTCGTGCAGGTAGCCGGTGAGGTCCCCGCCATCGTCAAGGATGAGGTTGGGGCCAAGCCCGCCCTTAAAGGCAAAGATTTGCGCTTTGAGGCACCAAAGGTACTCTTCCTCGCTTTCTCCCTTCCAGGCGAAGACGGGCACGCCACTGGCGGCGATGGCCGCGGCCGCAGGGTCATGCGTCGAGTAGATGTTGCAGCTCGTCCAAGTCACCTCAGCGCCGAGGGCGATGAGCGTTTCGATGAGCACCGCGGTTTCCACCGTCATGTGCAGGCAGCCGGCAATGCGCGCCCCCGCAAGGGGCTGTAACGTCCCGTAGGACTCCCGCAGCGCCATCAGGCCGGGCATCTCAACTTCCGCGAGCGCGATTTCTCGGCGCCCAAGCTCCGCAAGTCCGAGGTCTGCGACCTTGAAGTGGGGATAGGCGTTCTGTGGTGCGCTCACGGCCGGGCGGCTAGGTGCTGACGTCACTTGCGAGGGGGAGGGGCTGCTCATCTTCGGGTAATGTAGGCCCAAGCAGGATGGCAAGCCAGCGCAGGTCATCGGTGTTGGCGATGAAAATGCGCAGCACGTTGGTCATGGGCACAGAGAGTAGGGCGCCGACGGGTCCCAGAATCCACCCCCAAAAAATAACCGAAAGCAAAACGACCAAGGGTGACAAGCCTAGCGCCCGCCCGAGGATACGCGGCTCAAAGAAGTTGCCGATCACCGTATTGATCACGAGGTACCCGCCCGCCACCACGAGACTCAGACTGACGCCGCCGGTAACGAGAGCAAGGAGCATCGCAGGTACGGCGGCCAGAATCGAGCCGATGGTCGGGATGAAGTTAAGGGCGAAGGCAAGTACCCCTAAAAGCAGCGCCAGCTCAACGCCAAGTGCGAAGTTCCAGGTACCCGCGAGAACGCCCGTGATAAGGGACGCGACGGTCTTAACCACCAGGTACTTCTGCACTTGGCTCGTCGTCTTCGCGTAGGGACCTAAGTCTCGGTTGGGCTCAGCGAGAATATGCTTGAGCTTGCCGCGCAGGCCTGCCGCTTCCAGCAGCATAAACACCACGATGAGCAGTACCAGAAGCAGGGAAACCAGGGTGCCGATAAAGCCCTTGAGGGCTCCCGCAAAGACGCCAAAAAGCTGGCCGACATCTAGCCACGCGAGCAGCCGTTCCGGCGCGACTTCAAAGCCGAAGCTACTCGCGGCTTCCGAGGCCTCGTAGAGCACCTCAATCAGCCGGTCTTGGTAGCGCGGCAGGCGTTGATAGAGCGCGGTGCTCGACTCGATCACAAGTCGACCGAGCAGGGCCACAAGAATCAGGTTGCCAAGGAAAGCTGTACCCACTGAAACGACGCGCGGTACGCCCTGTTGCGCCATCCAGAAGACCAAAGGGGCGCTAACGATGGCCAAAAAGGAGGCGAGCAAGAAAGGCACGACGATAGGGGCGGCGAGCTTGAGGCCCGCCACCACGATCACCATGCAACTCACGAGTACGAGCGCCTTAAGTCCCTTAGACATCTACCTTACCGTGCAGCATTGAGGGTGGTGAGCCAGGCCGCAAGTGCCTTTGCGCGGTGGCTCATGCGGCGCTTGGCAGCGGGTTGCATCTCCGCAAGGGTCAGCGCGCTGTCCGTCGGCTCAAAGACGCAATCGTAGCCGAAACCATGGGTTCCGCGCGGCGCCATCGTGATGGATCCGCTGCAGCGACCTTCGAAGACGGCGGTGGCTGCACCTGGCACAGTAAAAGCCAGCGCGCAGACGAAATGCGCCGAGCGCTCAGAGGTGTCGGAAAGGTCAGCGAGGAGTTTGCGCCAGTTGGCTTCATCGCTCGCACCGAGGCCGGCGTAGCGCGCCGAGTAGACGCCCGGGGCGCCCGCGAGTGCATCGACGCACAGACCACTGTCGTCAGCGAGGCACGGCACCGCGAAGTGCGCGGCGTAGGCTTCCGCCTTAAGCCGGGCATTGCCTTCGAAAGTCGCTGCGCTTTCGATCACTTCCGGAGCCGGGGGCATGTCACGTAAGCCGAGCACCTTGAAGCGTCCGGCGCTCGCCACCGCGTCGGCTAGTTCCGCAACTTTCCCTGCGTTCGTGGTGGCGATCAGAAGCGGCGTGCGTTCGGTCATCGTACTTACCTCATCTGGATGTGAGGCCCAGTGCATGCGCCTGTGGCCCGCCGTAGCTACGGCCGTGGTGTGTGCGATAGTGGCAGCGTGCGCGGGCGCGGCGCGCGCGTCACTGCGCCCACAAACGACCTGCTATAACCCGAGCCGCTCAAGGTCGACGTTACAGGCGCTCAGGGCCGCGCGCTGGGCAGCAAATACCCCCTCAAGTGCGCTTTGGGCCGCATCGACGAGCGCATCGAAGCGCGCCCGCGATAGCGGTCCCGCTTCGGCGGTTCCCTGAACTTCGATCAATCGACCATCCGCGGTGCCTACAACGTTTAGGTCGAAAGCGGCTCGGCTGTCCGCGTCGTAGTCAAGGTCAACCACGAGCTCTCCCTCTACCTCGCCCACGCTGATAGCGGCCACCTGAGCGGCGAGCGGGGCGCCACAACGCCCGCTCCGCTGCAGACCTTCGATGGCGAGGGCGAGCGCAATGAACCCGCCGGAAATGGCCGCTGTGCGCGTGCCGCCGTCGGCGTCGAGCACGTCGCAGTCGAGCTGAATGCTAAGCCCGGGCATGCGGTCGAGGTGCACCGCGGCGCGCAATGCCCGGGCGATGAGGCGCTGGATTTCCGTACTTCGGCCATCGACTTTGCCGCTCCGCCCGTCACGCCTATTGCGTTCTGGCGTGCACCGAGGGTGCATCGCGTATTCGGCGCTCACCCAGCCTTTGCCCGAATCCTCAAGAAACTTCGGCACCTTGCTTTCGACGGACGCGGCGATAAGCAGACGCGTCTCCCCACAGGCGTAGCGCACCGACCCTTCCGGGAAACGCTGAACTCCGGTATCGATTTGAATCGGGCGTAGACTTGAGAGTGTCATGTTGGGTGGCCTTTGCTACTGCGGAACTCGGACGCGGCTTCCCGCTACTAGGTTGGTCTACTCGCCGTTGAGGTCGTACTGTTCGAGGTGGTAGTCGTTGTGCGGCACGCAACGAATCCGGCGCCGGACCCGTGCGGCGACTTCTTTAACGCTTTCCTTCTCGTCTCGCTCCAGCGCATCGCAGATGGCCGGATGCGCATTGACGACGATGCCGTAGCCCGGAAGCGCATCCTTCTCGCGTTTAATTTGGCGCAAGATTTCATGCGCCACCGTCGTCTTCGAGAAGAGCATCCCGGTGCCATCGCAATAGAAGCAGGGGGCGTTCAACAGGCGACCCAAGGACTCCTGCGTGCGCTTGCGCGTCATTTCGACCAAGCCGAGCTCGGAAATGCGCACTGCGGTGGTTTTTGCTTTGTCCTTCTTCAGATGTTCCAGCAGCTTTTGGAACACGCGGTCGCGGTCGGTCGAACGCTCCATATCGATGAAGTCGAGGACGATAAGCCCGCCAATGTTGCGAAAGCGCAGCTGGAAACTGATCTCACGCGCCGCCTCAAGGTTAGTTTGAACAATCGTCTCGTTGACGCTCTTGCCCTTGCCGGTGAAGCGGCCCGTATTGACATCGATGGCGGTGAGGGCTTCCGCCTGGTCGATGACTAGGTAACCGCCCGACGGGAGAGGGACCTTGCGGGCCAGTGAGCGGGCGATTTCGTCCTCGATGCCGTACTCGTCGAAAAGGGGTTCCGTTCCCCGGTAGAGACGGACAAGCTCAGCTTTCGTCGGCGCGAATGCGCCGAGAAAGCGCATCAGCCGCTCGCATTCGTCTTCGTCGTCAATGACGATTTTGGTGACTTCGTCGCTGAGCAAGTCGCGCATGGAGCGCGCGATAAGGTCTAGATCAGCGTAGATAAGCGCGGGCGCTTTGCGCGTGGCCTTGACCTTGTTCTGGATTTCCTCCCAGGTGCGGAGGAGATACGCGATGTCCTGCTTGAGGGACTTCTTCGTCAGGCCTGATGCGACAGTGCGGATGATGACACCCATCCCCGCTGGCTTGAGTGCTTCGATAATCTCTTTGAGGCGCTTGCGTTCGCGGTCTCGTCCGATGCGCTTCGAGACGCCTACGTGGTCCACCGTAGGGGTCAGCACGGCGTAGCGCCCTGGGAGAGAGATGTGGCTTGTCACGCGCGCGCCCTTGGTCCCAATGGGCGCCTTGGCGACTTGTACCAAAAGCGACTGCCCTTCTTTGAGCACGTCACCGATGGGGGTTTCGCGTGTCAGACGCTTGCTGCGGCCGGCGGGCTTTGCGTCTTCGTCTCCTCCGTCGCTCTCGTCCTCCCCCTCATCATCGTCGATGTGGGGATTGACGACGTCCTCGACGTGGAGAAAGGCAGCGCGCTCGAGACCGATATCGATAAACGCGGCCTGCATGCCCGGGAGCACACGTGTCACCTTGCCCAGGTAAACGTTGCCCACAGGGCTGCGCTCCCGGGTACGTTCGATATAAAGCTCGGCGAGCGCGCCCTCTTCGAGAAGTGCGACGCGGGTTTCCCCGACATCGACGTTGATCACTAAATTTGACTGCCCCATGGAAATCCTGCTCGCGCGCGTCTGAGCACGGAGCCGGGGCAGGCTAAGTCCACTGTGAGCTGCGGGGCCTGAGGAGCATTCTTCTAACGGACGCTGGGTTGACTCGGCCCGCATGGGATTCCGAGTCATGCGACGAAGGGCGAAAGCCAAAACCGTTCAGCATTATCGCCTGGAGGCATCAGTTGTGCGGGCGTCAGCCCGCGGTCCCTGGCGCCACTGAGTCGCTCCAGTGAAGCACTGTGTCGCTTTCGTGTAACACTGAGTCGCTCTCGTGTAACACTGAGTCGCGTGCCGCACTCCCATCCGTCGTCTTAGAATCCACCTTCCAGAACCACCGCAATAGGCACGGTGCCAGCGTTGCTGGTTGACCGCGCCCTGAACCTTGGAGCCGCTCCGGCCCGAAAACCTCTCGACTGTAGGCGACGGGTGGCTCAGAGGCAAGCGTCTTGCGTGCCCGCCTCGAAAGAAGGCGTGGCTACGAAAGACTCGTTTAGTTGATTTGAAAGATGGCTTCGATCTCGTCGTGCACCGCATCTTCGCCGACAGCGCGAGCGACGGCGACTTCCTTGACGATAAGCTCCCGGGCGCGTTCGAGCATTCGGCGTTCGCCGAAGGAAAGCGATTTCTCGTTTTTCAGGTGATAAAGGTCACGCATGACCTCTGCCACGTCGAAAACCGAGCCGGTTTTGATCTTGTCCATGAAGCCGCGGTAGCGACGGTTCCAGGTCTGGTTATCGAAGGTGGCGGTCCGTTCTCGGAGAATCGCAAAGATCTCGAGAATATCGGCTTCCGTTATCGGCGGGCGCAGGCCGACATTGTCGGCGTTCTTGACAGGAACCATCACCCGGCGCTCCGTGTCCAGAATTCGCAACACGTAGAAGCTTTGCCGGCTGCCAGCGATGTCCTTTTCTTCAATCGAAACCACCTCAGCCACGCCTTGCGCGGGGTAGACGGCTTTATCTCCAACTTTGAAACGAGGCTCTTCCGCGTGCATGCGTGCTCCTATATTCCTCTGACAGCGCGCAGCCATGTTGCTGCTTGGCTTTCGCCCGAGTCTTTAACGATGCGCCCTGGGGCTGACTTGAACATGGCTGGCGTCCCTTGAGACGGCACGCGGGCCGAGGGCTTGCATGCCCGACCTAGAAGTCGCTCCCCGGCCTGGAGGTGTTCAATCTCCGCTTCGGTCCCGTTTTCAATCCCCGCGACCTTCCCGCTTACAATCCGGCGCAGCGGATGTCGTCCGGGTAAGTGAGCCGCTTTTTCCCGATAAAGCGCAGGTCCATCGCTGGTCCCCCGGGCTCTCGTCAGCGGCAACTCCCACGTTTGTCTACATCGCCCCACCGCCATGAAGTGGGTAATAGTACGCGCCAGAAGGCGCTTTGTCAACCGCGAGGGGACGCCTTGTTGTGCGGGCGCGGCGGCGTGTCTGGAGCCACCGCGTAAGTTTGCGTTAGCCGTGGGCGCTCGAACACAGGCGCTCCGCCAGAGGCGCGCGCCGTGGTTTGTAAGCACCCAAGCGAGTTAAAAACTGAGCCATCCCCAGGGTGAGCCTGGGGGACGAAAGCCGCGGGGAAATGGGCCTTCCGTGCGCGGACCCACCCACCCCACCATACTTTTTCCAGAGTAAACGCTCAGGGGGGGCATTTTGGAAAATGCCCCCCTTAACACTTACCTCGAGACGCTGGCCTCGAGACACAGCCCTCGAAACACAGGGGGATAGTTCAGAACTCACTCCCTTAAGCCTGGCGGCATGCGCCTAACATGCTCCTGGACGGCGAGCGTCTAGGTGTCTGTTTCTAGCGAGGAGAGGTCGGGAAGTTCATCGAGATTCGGCAGCAACACGATTTCAATGCGCCGGTTCTGCTGGCGTCCCTCCGCCGTGTCATTGCTAGCAACGGGCTCGGTGTCTGCGTATCCCGCCGCTGAGATGCGGTTGGGCGCGACGCCCTGGGCAATAAGGAAGTGCGTGACGTTGACCGCTCGACTCGTCGAGAGGTCCCAGTTCGAGGGAAACCGTGCCGTTCTAATGGGCAGATTGTCCGTATGACCCGCCACCTGAAAGTTGCGACCGTCGAGGGACGCAAGGACCTTGGCGACCTCTGTCAACGTGTCGTGGCCCGTGCGCTTCAGCGTCGCGTCACCCGAAGCGAAAAGAATGCCCTCCGGCAGTTCAACCACCATGCGGTTGCGAACAATGCGCACCCTCAACTTGCCGCTCTCAATCATCGATTGGAAGCGCCTCAATAGATTCTTGAAGGTTGCCAGGCGGGCCTGGGCTTGCTGCTCGCGCTCGCGAAGCGCCTCAAGCGCCCGTTTCGTCTCTTCCAGCCTATCGGCCAGCTCCGCGCGGTCGCCCTTCAGCGCCTCCACATTTTGGCCCAGCGCCTCAAGCCTGGACGCAAGTTCGTCGTTGGTGGACAGAAGCGCCGTGTGTCTGGCGTCGAGTTCCGCTTGCTGCTGTTTGGCGCTTTGCAGTTCACTCTCGAGCCGATTCGCGCGATTCGTTTCCGCGTCAAACGCTTCCTGGGATGGTCCGCAATGCGCCACAAGGACGCCCAAGCAGGCAAGCGTGCTGCCACGTGTGAAGGGGTGCGTTAAGCGAAAGATAGATGCCACGGTTCAAGTCTCCAGCGCCGCATAGCGACATGATGTTGCGCAGCTAGCCTAGTACATTTTTGGCCCCGGCGCGAAGTCCGCGCCGGGGCCACCACTTGGGCGCCGGTTTCGGCGAGCGCCACACGCCTTTGGCGTCTGAAGGGCGACTCAAGGGCGAGGGCAGGGCGTCGTTTGCGACACATTCACGCGCCTCGTCGGGAGCATGACCTCTGAGCCGTGTTGCATTGTGCGGTATTTGTGGCCAGGCTCACATAGCCGTATCTTAATGAAAGTGTGTTGTTTTCACCACAGACCATCGTCGCGCTCGTCGGTTGTCGATAGAATTTTGAATTACTTTCTTGACACCTAAAAGCGCCGCAAAATACGTTTAAGTCAGAAGTAATTCCGTGGAAGGGGCCTAGTTATGGCGAAGCAAAAAGAATCCGCGCCTGCAAAGAAAATCGAAAAGCAAGCGCTAGCAACAAAAGCAACCAAGGCTGCGGTGGTGGCGAAAGTCAAACCGGCAGCGAAGGCACCGGGGGGCGTGAAGGCCAAGGCCTCGAAGCCAGCGGCGGTCAAAGCGGCTGCAAAGCCCAAGGCAGTCAAAGCTGCTGCGACGTCGAAGGCGGCTCCGAAGGCCGCCACCAAGACGCTGAAGGCGACCAAGCCAGTGGCGAAGAGCGCAAAGGCAACACCCGCCGCCAAAGCGGCGCCAAAGAAAGCAGCCGCGGTGAAAGCCAAAGCGAGCCCCGCCGCTGCTAAAAAAGTTGCCGCCAAAAAAGTCGACGCCGCAAAACCAGCGGTGAAGAAGCCCGCCGCGAAAGCAGTGAGCGCGAAAACGTCTGGCGTTGGCAAATCCACTGCGAAGAAAGCCGCTGTGAAGAAGGCCACCGTGAAGAAGGCCACCGTGAAGAAGGCCCCCGCAAAGAAGGCCCCCGCAAAGGGCTCAGCTTCGGCAAAACCCGCCGCAAAGACAGTCACTTTGAAAAAGGCGCCGGTCAAGAAGCCCGGAGCCAAGAAAAGTGTCGCGACCAAAAGCGCCTCGAAGAAACCGGCGCCCAAAAAAGTGGTTGCCGGCAAGCCTGTGGCCAAGACGAGCGCAGTAAAAAAGACCACCGCGAAAAAGACCACCACTTCTTCCGGCACAAAGGGCAGCGCTGCGGCGAAGCGCGCATCCAAGCCAAGTGCACCCAAAAAGCCCGCTCGTGCTGGTAAAGCTTCGGCGGGCAAGCCGTCAAGCACGAAGTCGGTGAAGGCGACAGGCGCCAAAGGCATCGCGGCGAAAAAGTCACCTGTCTCCAAGGTCGTGACAAAGGTTAAGGCCGCTGCGAAGTCTGCTGCGAAATCCGCTCTAGCGCCCAAGTCGAAGTCCCCGGCCAAGAAGGCTAAGGCAGCGCCCAAGTCACCCGCAGCCAAAAAGCCCGTAGCTAAAGCGCCGAAGGGGGCGAAGTCTAAGGGGCTCGCTCTCGTGGGTGCCGCACCCGTCAAGAAAGTGGCAACGCCGAAGGCGAAGCGTGCGAAAGCGACCACACCTGCTGAGTCGTCGAAGGCAAAAAGTACGATGCCCAAGGGGCCTGCGCTGAGGCCGACGGTGGTCAAGGTCGTTGCGCCGACGGCGGGCACGACGGACAAGACCCAGTCTGAGGTTCGAAAAAGGGCGGAGTCACGCGGAAAAGCGCGTCTGAGTCTTGCACCCAATCCGCCTGTGGTGGTTTTGGCATCGTCCACGAGCGAAGGCGCTACCATCGCTAGCAGCGCCCAAGTTCAGGATAGCGCAGCGCTTAAGGCTTGAAGCCGTTTGTAGCAAGGCTCCGCCCCTGCTCGGGAAGGCACTCACGCCTCGCGCATGGGGGGCGAAGCCCAAACAACACCTCGCTGGCCGGCGCGGCCCGCGGTCAGTGGCGCGCTGGGGCGACCGGCCCCCCGCCGCGCCCGCGGTGGCAGAGCACCTACAGCGTCACCGGTTAGTGTGGGGCATTGTTCGGGGATGTCGCCGGGATGTTCGAGCGCGAATCCCGCGCCCTTGTCCATCAGGACTTCCACCACAACAAAGGGTGTCCCGGTGCTGAGCCATCCCCTCAAAGCGCCGGAGAGACGCAAAACCCGGGGAAATGGGCCTTCCGTGCGCGGACCCTGCTCGCCCCACCATGCTTACTCACTCACTCCAGCTCCATTTCCCCCGGTCTTTCTACGTCTCGAGACGTAAGGGGATCGTTTAGGTCTTGGTGGCCTCAGCGACAGCTGTCCCCACGATCGCGATTACTCGACTGGCCAGCCGCGGGCTTTCCTCGACACCGCACGCACGTCACATGTGCGACGGCATTCCCTGCGGCGCCACGCCGCATGTTTTATTGTATCGCTTCAATCCTAGCTCGATCGCAGGTCGCGGGCGCCTGATGTGGTTGCGTTGATTACCTTGAAGGGCAAGCGCGCTGACCTCCCTACAAGCGTGGTGCGAAAGTTGCACAAGTGCTCTCGCGGCAGACCTTGGAATCGACGTTGCTGGTAGGCGCGGCTCGCGGCGCGACCTGCCTGACCGTCGATCAACGGGTCGCTGACTCAGGCTGAGAGAGTCGCTGTGTGTGGCGGAAGCCGGTTAAGGTCCCCTAGGAGGACCAGGCCCCCACCGCACCCTTCGCCTCGCTCCCAAGTCTGTGGAACCGCCAGTGCTGCAAGTGCGGCGCTCTCGGCGCAACGGTGTACGGGTAGGAGCTTCTCAATGGTCAACCACTTTTCGAACTTCAGACGGCGCACGCAGCTCGATGTGCTCGGCGGTGCGTACGCGCTGGGTCTCGCCCAGGCGACGCTCGCGCTCTTTTTGGTAATCGGTCCGCGCTCAGCGGCGGAGGCTCAGCGCTACGACGCAGAGTTGGCAGAAGAAACCTCGGCGAACCAGAGCGGCAGAATGCGCTCGATTCTCGGAGGAAGCGCCGAGCTTTTCGGAACCCACACCATCGACCGGGTCAACCGCGAAGACAACCTCTTTGGCTTCGGTATCGGTGGCAGTCTCTATCTGGAAGTTAACCCGCTTGACCTTATCGGTATCCAGGTTGGTGGCACGGCGATGTGGCTGAGTGCGGATGACAGCGAAGAATCGTCGCAGTGGCTCGGGCTCGCGGCCGGTCCTCGCTTCCATCTCGCCACCCTTTGGGAGAGTCGCGATGACTTTTGGATCGATGCTCACTGGGTATTCGGGCGTTCCGGGTCGATTGCGCGCCACGGTTTCGACATTGGCATCGGCTATGAGTTCGCGTTGTCAAAGTCCGGCTTTTGGCGTCTTGGGCCCATGTTCCGCTATATGTGGGCGAGCGACCCCGGGCAGGAGCGCAATCCAGACGGAACGGTTGTTAACCGCGATAGGAACAATCCTCAGTGGTTGATCTTCGGCGTTTCTCTAGGTATCGGCGGCGCCAGAGACCGCGGCGATGATGAAGACGACCGCAGGCCGCCGCCGCCCTCTGACCTGGACGGTGACGGCATCCCCGACGACGAAGATATGTGTCCCACGGTGCACCAAGGTGACCGGCCGGACCCGAATCGCCCAGGCTGCCCGGACATGTCGCCCTTGGATACGGACGGCGACGGCGTCCCGGACACCGAAGATATGTGTCCGACGGTGCCCGCTGGACCCACGCCGGATCCCACCCGACCAGGCTGCCCCGCGGGCGACCGTGACGGCGACGGCGTCCCTGACCACGAAGACATGTGTCCCGACACGCCCATGGGGCCCCGTCCGGATCCGAACCGTCCCGGTTGCCCCATTCCGGACCGTGATGGTGACATGGTCCCCGATGACGTGGACGCGTGTCCCGACGAGCCTGGTGCCCCGAGCACCGATCCGCGCAAGCATGGCTGTCCTGGGCTCGTACGCGTACAAGACGGTCAGATTCGCATCAATCGACCGGTCTACTTCGCGTTCAACAAGGACCGCATCTTGAGCAATAGCAATCCCGTATTGCGTGCCGTAGCAGACGCCATACTGGCGTCGTCCGATGTCATCTGCGGCATCCGAGTGGAGGGCCACACGGATTCCCAGGGCCTCGAAAGCTACAACTACGACCTGTCCGAGCGACGCGCAAAGAACGTTGCTAAAGCGCTAACCCGCTATCGTGTCGACCGCGACAAGCTCGAGAGCAAGGGTTTTGGCCCATCTCGACCTGTCGAAACCAACGAAACCACGGAAGGTCGCGCGGCGAACCGTCGCGTCGAGTTCCACATCACCGAGTGGTGCTCTGGAGACGGCGGCCTCGGCGGCACCTACTCCGAGGATGCCGGCAGCCGCTTCTACTAGAGGCGGTCACGGTAGGCATGGCCCCCGCAGGGACCACGTCTACGATTGAGGATCTGGCGCCAGTCAGTTCCACCTAAGCCCCAGCAGGCTTCAAGCTTGCTGGGGCTTTTTGCTTGCCGGCGCTCGAGCTGCCGCAAGCCTCTAGTGTGAATTCGCCGCCTTAATCGAGGCGAAAGTAGTTCTGGCGCAGGAGATTGACGATAGCCGTTGCGGTGGCGAGGTCACTCTTGCCCGAGCGATTGAGGATGGTTTCCACGTGCCCGTAGTTGTGAGCCAGTTGCACGACGTCGAGACTCTCCTCATCAAGCTGGCTGAGCTGCGGTATCAGCGGGACGGCCAGCGAGATGTGTGCAGTCAGGGGGGGCATGTCTGGGCCCAAGCGCGCAAGCTCATCCGCTTGATGCATCGCTTCCATCAGTAGGGCTTCGGTGGAAATATTGAGGGGCTTCGCAAAGGACTCTTCCTCAAGCGGCCCCATTTCGAAGGAGCCGTCGCGCCAGGCGATGATGCGAAAGGCACTCTTGGCCGGCTCGATGTCGTCGTTACCGTTAAGGGTGGCAAACGCGATGCGCCCGTCCACAATGTGGAGCTTGCCCGTATCGACCTCATTGCGGACGGTGAGCGTCCCGGTCTTCTTGGCGGCAGAGAAGAGCTGAAGCAGGTCCGGAACCGGCACCTCGCTGACGCTGCCGCTCATGGCTTTGCCTTTGCCTGTGCGGTATTCGGTGGGTTGTCCCGCATCATCTTCCACGGCGAGTGGCACCATGCTGGCGGCACCGGCGCCGCGAACGATGCGGATGATACTGGTACCGATCAAGAGCCGGTCGCCTTCGCTGAGGCTTGCCTTCTGAACGCGCTCACCGTTGACGAAGGTGCCATTGGTCGAACCGAGGTCCTCTACCTCCAGGCTGTCTCCGTTGACCCGAATCGCTGCATGGCGCCGAGAGACCATGTCTTCCACGAGCACCATGTCGAGCTCGCTCGACCTGCCGATGAAGATTTCCCCGCGCTGCGGCAGGGGGAAATGGCCACCCTGGTACTTTCCCGAGATGAAGCGTAGCGAGAGACGCGATGTCGCGCCTAGGTCGCTTGCCTCCTCGTTCAGCGTTATCGATGAAGGATCGTTCAAGGTCTCACCACAGCGTCTCAATGAATGTCGAGCCAGCTAAGCCGGCGCCCCTGCGGGCCGCCCACCTACCGCGATAGCCAAGCACCGCGACTGAGGCCTGCCGACGCTCATCCTCACCAGCTCAGCGTAACCCGGAACACGGTCTATCTTCCCTAAGGAAAGCGTATCAACGATGGATTCCGGACCCTACCGGGAGCAGAGGTAGCACTGCAGGCCCGCCGCTAGCAAAAAAGCCGAGCAGCCCTCGGCCTAGGCCTGAACCATCCCGTCAAAGCGCCGGCGGGACGAAAGACCCCGGGGAATAGAGCTTTCGTGCGCGGACCCTGCTCGCCCCGCCCTACTCACGCCAGGCCCATTTCCCCCGGTCCTTCTACGTCTCGTATGAATAAAGAGATCGTTCGGGGCCTAGGCATGCGTGTCCGGTTAAGGGCCTGAGCCGGCCGTGCGTCCTCGCCAAACATCCCGCGCGTTCCTAAAGTTCGCTGCGGTTTTTGGCGGTGGGCGCTCGAGCACAGACCCTCAACCGAACACGCAGCTCGCTTAACCGATCACGCATGGGGGCTAGGCAACTTTCGAGCGCAGGATGCGCGAGTGGGGGGTACGCCTTCGGGCCCACGGATACGCGATAGCCATGAGCCACCATGGTAGCGTTGATCCACCCCTGCCTACCGCACATGCGTTCTCGAAATAGCGCTCAGTGATAGGATCGATACAAGCACTCAACGCTTGGGGCGCTAAGCGCCCGCGTCCGTCGATGACGCGAACGGCGACGCAGACCGCGTCGCGGGCTTCATGCGCCTGCAGGTTCATCACCAGCGTTACCTGGTCAGCGGCAAAGCCCCGGGCGCGTGCTCGAAGTTCAGGCGCCTTCAAGCCCGACGCGCGTGTCAGGAACACCAGATATTCGAGACTTGTCGTCGGCCCATCGTCCGAGGCAGCGGGGAAGGTCACGTCGAGTCGGAACCTAGCATCGGGACAGTGAACCTCCTGGGACACCACAGCCAGCTCGCCCGTAAGCTGTGGGTTGCCGTTGTCATTGCGGCCTGAGGTCGTGAAAAGATAGTTGAATCTGGTGCCTACGTCGACCGCACTCACGGCGTATTCGCTTAAGGGATCGAGCTGCCGTTCCGGCACAAAAAACAAGCTCTGACCTTGGCGCTCCAGGCGTCCACCGAGTGCTTCGTCAGAGGACACATGGGTCACGGTGATGGGTGCTGGGTCCGAGACAAGCTCGTCAAGCGCCTCTCCGTACTCAATGCGGATCCAGCTATTGCGCGGCGCGTCAAGGACGCCGGCGGCGGGCCACACCGCTTGAACGCCGGGCGTGGTGTCCGGTGGCGTTGGGCAGGTGACCTGAGCATGCGCGACACCTCGCGTAGACCATTCCTCGCTTGGCGAGCATCCAACTCCCGAACCGCGTACCGTCAGGGCGCTCGCCGCGCTCAGGCTCCCGGCGACCAGCCAGGGTAGGCAGGACCGCAAGGCGGCACCCGTCGTGGGATGTCTCGTCATGGCAAGAGCAGCCTAGCACTCCTCTTCGGACAAAGGCGGGCCTGGCGCCGCTGCGGGGATCCGCCCAGGGTTACGGTGCGCTGGTCGCTACACGCCATCGCCCCCTAGTCGGACGATCGCGCATACTTCCCCTAGATTCACAGCACAGAAGCGCTCGTCTCTCCTCGCGGGATGTCCAGGGGCGCAACGGTCCCGCATTCGGTGGGAAACCCTTAAGTTGCCTGAGCCATGGGTTGTGCGACTAGTGTAGACTTGACATGAGGGGCGTGCCCGATAGCTGGGAGCGGCGAAAGTCCGCAGAGGTCATTCCCCCCGCAGAAGCGGGGGCAGAGCAAGCCGGAACCATCGCACTGCTTCCGAGCCAGGCCTACGTCGATGCGCAAGCGCGACGGGCATGTCTAGAGGCAGCAACGCTTGCCCGCGTCGCGCGGCGCACGGAAGCGCTCACCGTGGCGCTAGAAGGTGCTCGGCTGCTTGCGCTCGGTCCGGTGGCACCGTCGGCGGTCCGCTTGCTCCTGCGGTGGCTTCGCGAGACGCTGAGTCTGTTTGAAGCGTCGGATGTCGCCACGCTCACGGTGTCACCGGCGCTCGCCGCATCACTAGGCCCCGTCTGGTCCGACGCCGCGACTGCCATGAGCGATGTGTGTCTCGAGGTAGACGGGACGCTACACGCGACGGAGTTTAGGCTGACGAGTGCCGCAGCGCGTATCGACGGACGCCTCAGCGAACGCGTAAGCCGGCTGGCCGCCCTACTAGGCGTCTCCCCAACCGGCCAAGCCGTCGAAGGCATGCAAGAAGCCGATACGCCTTCACTACCTTCGGCGTAAGCGTTCAGGGGAACGTGCAGGCCGCAGGGAAGAGGCTGCACGGAAGAGCAAGTGAGCGTTGGGGTTCCCCCGCAGCTTTAGGCGGCCTGGGCTGCGCGGAAGAGTTGATTGAGTCCCCACACCTCATAGGCGCGGATCTTGAGGAACTGCACGCCCGTTCCCGCG
>SLEO01000269.1 GCA_007124745.1 Myxococcales bacterium | reverse complement strand
GTTGCGGTTCTTTTGCTGTGGCAGGGTCACGGTTGCGCGATTGAAGCGGAAGCCGAACCCTCGCAAGATACGCAAACGAAAGAACTGGTCGCGGCATCCGTAGTCGCATGCCTCGCAAGCGGGCTGTGCAAAGCGGCGCTTACGCTGATTATCTCACTCGAAGTGGTCAGGTCGCTAGAGCAAGGCAATGAAGCGGCACAGGCGGCCTGGTCGAGGCTAGCTCCATCAGTGCGTCGCCGAGCGAATCAACTGGTACGGACCTGGGAGCGGCCCACACAGGCGTTGCCTGTAAACCCGGAAGCGAAGGGGTTGTGTGTTTGCGCCGCGCGCTGCTATTCCTGCGATGGCTACCACCCATATGGCATACCAACCGAGATTCGAGAGGCAGGCGTTAAAGCTGGCGAGTGCAACGTAGCCGCCATGTCGGATAAGCTAGCCGAAGCATGTGATGCGAAAAATTGTTTGGGCGTCGACTCACCTCAATGCTTGTGGATGGACAGCGATTTCGTCAGATAGGGATGGCTCGCCATCCCCAACCTCGACCGTGCCACTCTGTCGTTCGACGTGTGGACACGACCTCGCCCAGGGCTTGGTTTCGTTCGTGCAAACAGTGAAGCCCCGCCTTTCGAGGAGCATGCTCTGGTTCTCGGCGGCTACGCAGGCTGCCTCAGGCTCCTAGCCAGACGCTCTGTTAGTGGCCGCCGCCGAACATGTCGCCGGGTGGCGGGGTGTCGGGGCCCACCTCTTTGCGTTCTTTGTCGGTGAGTTTTCGGACGGACTCTACTAGGGAGAAAAAGCCGGCTTCGCCTTTGTTGACCGTGGCGATGTCGCCGGTCAGCTTGAAGAATACGGGACCGAGGTCGCCTTCTACGATGGCACCGAGGAGGCGCTGGTTGGGACGCTCGGGTGCGGCGGGCGCGTCGGGAATGTTCATGCCGACGTAGATGCCCTTGAGGTCCACGAAGGTTGTATTCATGCCGCGGATTTGCTTGGTGCTGACCTTCGCCGCGTCCTGCGAGCGGGAGCCGTCGGGCTGACGGAACTGGTCAATCCATCGCACCACGTTCGCTGTGGCGCTGCCGCCGGTACCTTCTCCGAAGTAGTGAATGGCAAGCGTCGCGGGCTTCTCACCGGGCTCTAGCTTAACTGCGTACTCCGCCTTGCGGATGGGATTGGTGGGCAGACGTCGCACAAAAGAGGGTGGGTCGTCCCAGGTCAGGCCGCCGGCGTTGACGAGCAGGCTGTGGCCACCGCCGTGCCCCGCCATCGTGTTGGCAGGATCCGGAGCCTGCAGTGCTGCGCCTTCGGGGCCCGCGAGGGGCACCTCCTTGGCTTGCTCGGCGCTCTTTTTCTTGTCGCACGCTGAGAGCCCAAAAAGGAGGCTTGTACTTACTGCGACACTCAATGAAAGCTTGATCAGACCCATGTCTTAGGTTCTAAGGCTTTCGCGGTACGGATAGCAACCGCAACCCGACAGCTCGCACGTTGGGCCCGCGGACCCGGGGCGGGGGTAGCGGCTGGCAAGAAGCCCCTCGCGAAGTCCTTTGGGCGGCAGTTTCTAAAGAAATGCAGCGGACCCGGCGGCCACGCAGGGCTGAACGCAGGTGGGGTGGCCTCCTGAGCCATCCCCTAAAAGGGCCGGCGGGACTCAAGACCCGGGGAAATGGCCCTTTCGCGCGCGAACCCACCCACCCCAACACACTTACTCCAGGCTCATTTCCCCGGGTCTTTCTACTTCCCAAGAAATAAGGGGGATCGTTCAGGGTGGCCTCCGCTTGTCGCTGGGGCGAATGCGCTTAAGCTCTCAGCTGCATGGAAGGTCCGGCGCGTGCGAAGGCGGGTGAGTCGGAGGCTAGCCTGACCCTGACGGAGTCTAGCCGGCCGGAGTCCTCGGGCTCGGGTCTGTTGCGGCGCGCCGACCCACCCTGGACGCGCCCCCGGGGCATCGAGCAGGTGCTCGATGCCTGGCGCGGCCGGCAGGCGGTCTGGGAGAACGTGGTGTGCAGCGAAGCACGCCCACCGACGATCGCCCATGCCCTGCCTTTGCCGGAGCAGCTACCCGCTGGACTGCGCCAGGCACTGACCGCTCGCGGCGTGACTGAACTCTACAGTCATCAGGCCGAGGCCTTCGAGGTGGCGATGCGCGGCGATGATTTTGTCGTCGCAACGCCAACGGCTTCGGGCAAAAGCCTCTGCTTTAATCTGCCCGTTCTGACGCACCTCTTCACCGAACCCGAGGCTCGGGCGCTCTACCTCTTTCCAACAAAGGCATTGTCGCGCGACCAGGAAGTTTCGTTGCGCGAGTTGATGGACGAAAGCGGCCTACGTACTGGCGCCATCACCTTCGATGGCGACACGCCGGGTGATGTGCGGCGCGCCGCCAAGGAGCGGGCGGGCATCATCTTCACCAACCCCGACATGCTGCACAGCGGCATCATGCCGCATCACACCGCCTGGGCGAGGCTGTTCTCCAGTCTGCGCTACGTCATCATCGACGAGGTTCACGCCTACCGGGGAGTGTTTGGCTCGCACCTCGCCAATGTGCTGCGCCGCCTCAAGCGCATCGCGGCGTTTCACGGCAGCCGGCCTCAGTTTCTGTGTGCCTCGGCAACCATCGCCAACCCACAAGAGCACGCGGGGCGCTTGGTGGGGCGCAGCGTGCACCTCATCGGCAAGAGCGGAGCGCCCACATCCTCGACGGATATCGTCGTTTACAACCCGCCCGTCATTAACAGCGAACTCGGCCTGCGAGCGAGCTACCTCAAGACCGCTGTTCGGCTGACGTCGGACCTTGTGGCGGGGGGCGTGACCACCTTGCTCTTCGGTCAGACCCGCAGCGGGGTCGAGACGATGCTGAAGTACTTGCGGGACCGGCTGCGCCAGGACGGTCTGCCGGACGAAGCGATATGCGCTTACCGCGGTGGCTACTTGCCGGATGCGCGGCGGCGTATCGAAGCGGGCCTGCGGTCCGGCGCCATCAAGTGCGTCGTCGCGACCCAGGCGCTGGAGCTCGGCATCGACATTGGCAGTCTTGAAGCCGTGGTCTGCGCCGGATATCCCGGCACGCTTGCGGGGCTTTGGCAGCGTTTTGGCCGGGCGGGCCGCCGGGAGGGCCGTTCGCTCAAGGTACTTGTGACCTCAAGCGCGCCACTCGACCAGTATGTGGCGATGCAACCTGGAACCTTGCTCGCTGGCGCGATTGAAGAGGCACGCATCGACCCGGACAACGTGCAAATTGTCCTGCAGCACCTGCGCTGCGCGACCTTCGAGCTGCCCTTTAAGCCACCCCTGCGTTACGAGGACCTTGAGGGGGACGCGCTTGCCGATGCGCTCGAACACCTGGTGCAAGAGGGACTCGTACATGCGACGGCGCCCCACGCGGGTGCCGATGCTGCAGCGCATGCCTACCACTGGGCCCAAGCCGCCTACCCCGCCAATGACGTGAGCCTGCGCTCGGCGGGCTGGGACAACTTCGCTATCATCGACCTGAGCCAAGACAAGACCATCGGCGAGCTCGATTGGCACAGCACGCACACGATGCTCCACGAGCAAGCCATCTACCAACAGGAAGGCCTGCAGTACCAGGTAGAGCGCCTCGACTACGAGAACCACAAAGCCTACGTGCGACCGGTGGTGCCGGACTACTACACCGAAGCGATGTCCCACGTGAAGGTCGAAGCCCTCGAGACCTTTGATGCGGGCATCATCGACCCCGGCGCCAAAGTGCCGACGCTGGTGGCCGTCGGTGATGTGCGCGTCATCGAGCGGGTGGTGGGCTACAAGAAGATCAAGTTTCACACGCACGAAAATGTCGGCTACGGCGACGTGGACCTGCCGGAGATTCATAAACCGACGACGGCCCTATGGATCACCTTCCCGGCGGAGTTAACGCGTAGCTTAGACGCGCACCGGGCGTTCGTGATGGATGCGTTGCGCGGTCTTGGGCACGCTCTGCATCTCGTCGCGACCGTCGGCTTGATGATCGATCCGCGCGACCTCGGACTCGCACTCGAACAGGGCGACCTATCGGCAACCGGTGATGCGCTTGAGGCGTTCGAGCCTACGCTTTATCTCTACGATCAGGTCATGGGGGGCCTGGGCCTAGCGGAGCACCTCTTCGCGTCTCACGGCACCCTCCTCGAACGGGCTCGCCGGCTTGTTGGCGGGTGTTCATGCGCCGAAGGGTGCCCTGCGTGCCTCGGGCCCATGCTGGGCACGCCGGAAACCACCACCGACTCCGAAGCGCCCCTGCCCTACCCTCTAAGGCGCTCGCGCAAGCGCACCGTGCTCGCGGTGCTTGAGCAGATCCTGCGTCCCGCCGCGTTGGCCCACTCCCCTAGCGACATCAGCACCGAAGCGAGTGTGATAGGCGCGCTCAATCCGCCGAAGGGCGACGCGGCACCTCCGGAGATGCCTCGGTGAGCAGTCGCTTTGGGCGTAAGTTGGCGCGCCTCCAAGAGGCGCGAACGCCTACAACGAGCGCCCCGCGCGCCCCGTCTAGCGCCTGTATATTAGACGAAACGACAGCCGCCGTTGAGCAGCACCGGGCCACAGACCTTGCGCCCACGGATGCGCAGCGCGCCGCACGACTCCAGCGATTGCGCAAGGCACAGCTCCTGGCGCGGGCGCCCGGTCCGCTCAAGTTTGTGCCACAGACCAGCGAGCTTGATGCCATGGCCCACGACTCGGCTCGCCTTGATGAAAGAGGCCCTGGCATCGCCTCCTCCGATGCCCATCGTCGCGTCGCGCACCCGTCGCGCGCACCGGAACTGCCCGGCTCCACCCCGAGCACCGGACGCCCAAAGGCTGGCACGTCCGCGCCACCGCGCGCTCTTGGGCCCGCAGCAGCTGCCGTGGCGACAGCCAGCGCAACGCGCGGCGGCCAGCTTATGGCTGACCGTCTACGCGCGCTCGCAGGCATTGGCCTGGAGACGACCGACGGCAAAGGCAATGGCCCAGGGGCGCTACTGCACTCGGCGGTCTCGCATGACACGCCCCACGGCCACACCGCCCTTGGTGCCTGGCCAAAGCTCGACGCCGCGACTGAGACGGCGGCTTTTGCAGCCTTGGGGATGGCTGGCGCTCGCCTTGAGGACTTGCTCTTCTTCGACACCGAAACGACGGGCCTCGCCGGCGGTACCGGAACGGTACCGTTCCTTGTCGGTTTCGGCTACGTCGCAGACGGCCACTTTATCGTTGAGCAGCATCTCCTGCCGGATCTTGGCTTTGAGGAGCCGCTGCTAGGCCGCTTTGCGGCGGCGCTCGAGCGGCGGCCGTACCTCGTTTCGTTCAATGGCAAAAGCTTCGACTGGCCGTTGGTCCGCACGCGCGCCCAACTCGCCCAGCAGCCCCTGGGCACACCGGCAGCGCACTGCGACCTTCTACACATCGCGCGCCGCCTTTTTCGTGCCGAGACCGAGCACTTCCGGCTAAGCGCGCTTGAACGCGCCATCCTTGGCTTCGAGCGGTTTGATGACTTGCCAAGTGCCCAAGTGCCCGAGCGCTACTTCGACTACCTCCGCACGCGGGACGCTCAACCACTCGCTGCCGTTCTGAAGCATAATTTCTGGGACATTCTGTCCTTGCTGCGCCTCTTAAGTGAAAGCGTCGCTGCCTTCTGCCCGCTCCACTCCGAGGGCCTGACATCGTCCAATGCACCGGCGCACGCAGGGGAACACAACGCCAGACGATTGCCCCGCAGCGCCCCCCCAACCGCGAGAGCGGAGTCCGCGCTTATCGCTTGGCGCCACGGACAACGCGCGCTTGCCATGGCGTGCTTCGATGGGGCGGAGCGTGCCCTTGACAAGCAGCCGACCGCCACGCTCTCCCCCATGCTTTGGCGCTTCGGCGCCACCTTGGTCCGCAGGACCCACTCGCCGGAGGTCGTTGGAACAGCGGCGCTTCAACGCGAAGAAGCGCGGCTCTTGCGGGGCCTCGCCTCGGCCCAAGCACGCATGGATGCGGCCACGGAACATGCGGCGCACAACCAAGAGCTGCGCCGGGACCTGGCTCGGAGCCACCTCGCCCTCGCCAAGTTTTACGAGCATCGCATGCGCGACCAACACCTTGCGCGGCTTCACGCTGTGCAGAGCGCCGGCGGCGAATGCGCCCTCCTTCACCAGCGACGCCTCGC
Organism: Myxococcales bacterium; assembly: GCA_007124745.1. Lineage (GTDB taxonomy): Bacteria > Myxococcota_A > Polyangia > Polyangiales > SLQV01 > SLQV01. The sequence goes on along the minus strand of SLEO01000269.1, from coordinate 12,368 downwards.
ACGCTTAGGGCGTTCCCATGACGCCGTCCAAGTAGCCGAATGCGGCCCACGCGACGGAAGCTGTTCTGGGGGCATTGAAAAAAGTGCCCACGGATTTTCGGGAGTGAATCCCACGGTATCTTCGGACGCAGGCCCTCCCCCCAAAACCTGAAGCTGCGCGTGGGTACAGGGCGCCCACTTGATTGTTCCCGCATCGTTGTCGCTTCATCGCCCCCCTGAACACTTACTCTCGGCCCCCTGAACGCTTACCCGCGACGTCATCGCGCAGGATGACGGGTCAGGGAGGCCCTAGAGGCTCGTGCCTCTGGCCGGTGATCCCGAAATACCGCTTCCCCTGCGCTCGGCGAGTGGGGTTTTGGCCGTGTGCGTGATGACGCCCCCGAGCGCTTATTGTTCGGAGAGTGGGGGGGGCTTTTACCTTGCGGAGCTGACCCTAGGCCCTCGCGGCACAGTGGCTTTGGGATGTGACCCGGCGACCAATCGCCGATTATCCGTGCAACCCCTGTCGAAAATGCGCCCAAACCATGAGGATTTGACTAAAGTAAGGGGCCTCGGCTTCCGGGTAACGGGTGGGCGGAGCCTAAGCCTGGAACGACCGCCGGTGGCGGCTTATGCTTTGGCGGCCCGACTTCCGGGAGCACGGTCCTGCGAGCGCAGCTTCCCGTCGCTGCAGACCGAAGCGGCTCACCCGTTCCGTCCTGATTGCGTATCGGGCGCGCTCAGCTTCCGGAGGCGCACGGCACGGACTCTCGGAAGACGCACAGCGTACCAAGGTATTGATTAGATGAGCTTTAGCCTTCAGACCATCGACGTTCGCGGCGCAAAGGACGTCAACGCGTCGATGCGTCGCTGGCAGCGGCAGCTTCAAGCGAGCATCGCTGCGGGCGGGACCAGCGCAGCAGGCCCTGCCGCTCCTGAGGGTGAACGTCCAGCGCAACCCGAAACGCCGAGCGTTGAGCGCATTGTCCGCGACATCCTCGCGCGCGTCCGTTCCGAAGGCGACACCGCGCTGATCGAACTGACGACGCGTTTCGATGGCCCCCTCTCCTCCGGCGGAGCGTCCGCTAGCGGGCATGGCGCGCCATCGCTTCGCGTCGCCGAAGCAGAACTGGAAGCCGCTTACAACGCACGCGACCGCGCACTCTTCGGCGTTCTCGAAAGCGCAGAACGGAATATTCGCGCCTATCAGCAGCACATCAAAGTGAGGGCACCCGCGCCGCTCGAGCTTGGAGGCCGGCGCTGCGGCGTGCGCTACACGCCCATTGACCGGGTGGGCCTTTACGTTCCGGGAGGCCGGGCCTTTTACCCTTCTTCGCTGTTGATGACGGCTATCCCCGCGCAGGAGGCCGGCGTGCGTGAGCTCGTCCTCACCTCGCCTGCTTCCGGGGGACGCCTGCACAAGACGCTGATGGCGCTCGCTTGGCACCTCGGCATTCGCGAGGTCTACCGGGTTGGAGGCGCGCAAGCGGTCGGCGCACTCGCCTTCGGTACTGACGCTATCGCACCCGTGGATATGGTGGTAGGCCCCGGCAACGCCTTCGTGGCCGAAGCGAAGCGCCAGGTTTTGGGTGTTGTCGGCATCGACGCCATCGCGGGTCCAAGCGAAGTCCTAATCATCGCAGACGGGTCCGCCGACCCGGAACACGTGGCCCTCGACCTGATGTCGCAGGCCGAACACGACCCAGGCTCGGCGGTGCTCGTCTCGCCGGACGCGACGCTACTCGACAACGTCAACGCTGCGCTGGGGCGTTGGCTCGAGCCCGGTAGCGGGGAGACGTCGCACCGTTCTGAGCTCACCCGGCGCGACGCCGTGGCGCAGTGCCTCAAGCGCTTCGGGGTGGCGATACACGTTCAGGATCTCCAGCAAGCGTGCGCTTGTGCCAACGCGCTCGCACCGGAGCATCTGCAGCTCATGACAGCGGACAATCCCGCATGCCTAGATCAGATTCGGCATGCCGGGGCCCTCTTTGTCGGTGCGCATACGCCGGTTGCGCTCGGTGACTACTGGGCAGGTCCCTCGCACGTGCTGCCGACGGCCGGTACCGCGCGCTTCTTCTCGCCGCTCTCCGTCAACACCTTCCTGAAGGCGACGAGCCTCATCGAGTACAGCGCAGAAGCTTTGGCCCAGGATGGTGCGTCCATCGCCACCTTCGCTGAGCACGAAGGCCTCACGGCACATGCGCTCTCCGTAGACCTTCGTATCCGAGGCAAGACGCGTGGGCGCTAGCGAAGAGACACTCGCCGAGTCCTTCGAGCGGGCACTGCGATTCTGCATTGGGACCACCGGGCACACCTACGACCTGCCGCCGCTGGGAACGCTGAGCGACAAACGAGACGTGAGCGAGGCGCTCTGTTCGTTTGGGCTGCGCGAGGTCTTTGAGTACCAGCGTATCGACGGCGACCTCAAGCCGGTGCTTGCGAATCTGCAGCCGATGAACTTCGCGCTCTGCCACGTGAGTGCGTCGTCTTTTGGGCCCGGGACCCTCGCGCTTGCCCGGACGGGGACCGGGCGCTTGCGCATGCTCTTTTTCAGCGACGTGCCCCGCGGCACGCTGCACGCCATGCGGAAAAAACGCCACTTAACGCAGTGGCTGCGCCAGGCGACGATCGACAAAATCGACTACCTCAGCCCGCGCTTCCCTCTCGAAGCCATCAAGACCCCCAAAACCTCGGTCATCACGCCGCTCCGGCGCTTGATGCAAATGGTGAAGCTCGAAAGACCGGGGCTTTACATTGTTCTGCTCTACGCGCTTTTCAACGGCATTTTGACGCTGGTTGCACCGATCACAGTGCAGGCACTGGTGACCACCATCGCGCTGAGTTCGCTTGTCCAGCCGCTTATTGTACTCGCGCTCCTACTCTTTGCGGCGCTGTCGCTGCAGGCCTTCCTTCAAGCGACCAAAGCCTTCGCGGTGGAGCTTCTCGAGCGGCGCCTTTTTGTCCGCGTGGCTGAGGATTTTGGCCACCGGCTACCGCGCATGGCGCCAGACATGGGCCGCAAAGTGGACATGCGGGAGCTGACCAACCGCTTCTTCGAAGTGGTGTCGATGCAAAAGGCGATGTCGACGGTGCTCCTCGATACCCTCGGGCTTTTTCTACAGACGATTGTTGGCCTCATTCTTCTCGGCTTCTATCATCCCGTACTCCTCGCCTTTGACGCCATTCTGGTCGTTGCGCTGATCATCATCATCGTGCCCTTCGCACGGGGCGCCTTGAGCACGGCGCTCGCTGAATCATCCGCCAAATACAAGATGGCGGCCTGGCTCGAAGTGTTGGCGGAGTCGCCGAATATTTTCCGTACACAAACCGCACGTGCGGCGGCGAATGCGCGGACAGAGGGACTCGCGACGCTCTGGCTCGCGAAGCGCAGCGCGCATTTCCGAATCCTGTTTCGTCAGATCATCGGCGGTCTTGCGCTGCAAGTCTTTGCGCTCGCGTCTCTTCTTGCGGTGGGTGGCTGGCTGGTCATGGCGGACCAGCTCACCCTGGGTCAGCTCGTCGCTGCCGAACTTGTGGTGTCCACGCTGGGCTACGGCTTCGCAAAACTTGGCTCCTCCCTCGGCAAAGTTTACGATCTTGCCGTGGGTGCGGAGAAGCTATCCGTGCTGGTGGACGTTCCGCTTGAACGGCGAAGCCCGGGGGAGATTTCCAACCTCGACGCGAGCACACTACGCCTTCCGGTCGCGGGAGGCGCCCCCGTCGCGCTCCATCACGGTGCCAATGTCGCAGTGGAGGGCGGCCCAGGCAGCGGCAAGTCCTTCTTTCTGCGGATTCTGGCTGGCCTAGAACCCGACCACGAAAAAGGGTACCTCGTCGGCGACACGCCGCTGCTCACCGTCTCGCGCGAAGCACTCGCGGCGCAGGCGACGCTCATCGATAGCGACCCACTTTTTCCAGGCACGCTGCGTGAAAATCTAGCCTTTGGCCGAGAGCCCGCCACGCTGCGCCGCGTACTTGAACGTGTTGGGCTGGGGAACATCGAAGCCAAGCTTCCGAAGGGCCTGAACACCCCCATCACCCACTCGGGATTTCCGCTCAGTGACGTCGAAGTCGCACGGGTGAAGATTGCGCGGGCAATACTGTCAGGTGCCCGTTGGATCTTGGTAGACCGTGTCTTGGATGAGGCATACGACCACGGCGACCCCGAACTCAAACGCGTGCTCGACGAGAGTATCGACGGTCCTTCCTTCATCGTGGTGACGGACCGCGAAGATGTCGCCGAATGCTGCAGTCGATTGATCCTTATGAAGGACCGAAAAATCGAGGTGCAACGGTGAGTACGGCTTTGCTTTCATCGATGGCCGCCGCCGACCCAGCCTTTCTTGGCCGCGTCGGCGCTCGCGTCATGATCGGCACCTTCGTGTTTCTGGTGCTGTGCCTGATCTTCGTACCCTGGCAGCAGTCCGTTCGAGGCTACGGTCGCGTCATCGCCTACGCGCCGCTGGAGCGCACACAGGCCATCCAGGCGCCTATTTTTGGCCGCGTCATCCACTGGTACGTGCAGGAAGGCCAGCGCGTAGCCGAAGGCGACCTCATTGCCCAGCTCGCCGACAACGACCCCGACATCATGATTCGCCTTGAGCGACAGCGGGTGGCCCTCGACAGCCAGATCGAAGCGGCAAAACTCGCCGTGGCCAACGCGGAGCTGCGCGTGGCCGCGCTCACCGGTAGTCGAGAGGCCGCCATTGAACAGGCCGAGAGACGCCTTGATACCGCAACGCAGCGCGTTCAGGCCGCGGAGCAAACCCTTGACGCCGCTGAAGCCAATGAACGCGTAGCGGCGCTTAACCTAGCGCGTACCGAACGGCTCCACGCGAAGGGGCTCGCTTCCGAGCGCGAGCTGGAACTCGCGCAGGGTGGCGCTCAAACCACCCGAGCGAACGTCGGCGCGGCGCGCGAGACCCTCTCGGCGATTCGCCAAGAGGTGCGCGGCAATGCGGCGGACATTGAACGCATCGCCGCCACTGAAGCCGCCAACATCGAGGCCGGTCGCTCCGCGCTGCAGTCCGCTATCGCCAATCAGAGCAAAATTGAGGGCGAACTCGCGAATCTTGAGACGCAGCTCTCTCGGCAAAATACGATGACCATCATGGCGCCGCGTGCGGGCACCATTCTGCGTTTTCTTGTGCAGCAGGGCGGCGCCTTCGTGAAGGCGGGTGAACCCGTAGTAACCTTTGTGCCGGATGGTACGGCCCGCGCGGTCGAGCTGTGGCTCGATGGCAACGACGCGCCGCTCGTGACGCCTAACCGTGAAGTGCGCCTTCAGTTTGAAGGCTGGCCGGCGGTGCAGTTCGTCGGTTGGCCATCTGTTGCGGTCGGCACGTTCGGCGGCGTGGTGGACTTTGTCGACGCCACCGACGACGGCACCGGGCGCTTCCGCGTGGTCATCATCCCCGCTGAAAACGAGGATTGGCCCGCGACACACTACCTACGCCAGGGCGTTCGTACGAACGGCTGGGTGCTGCTCAATCGCGTGACGCTTGGCTTCGAGCTGTGGCGCCAACTCAACGCGTTCCCACCGAGCATTCCCGAACCCGACATGTTCCGCTCACCCGGCGAGGCCGGGCCCGGGCGGCCGGCTATTGGAGTCAGACCTAAGTGACCCCCATCGGCACCGAGACCGCCGAGCGTGCCATTCACTGCGCCAGAGCCGCTGAAGGTCGCCCCCGCCGTGCCGGCCGCGCAGCACTTGGGCCTAGTCACCAAGCTTTCAGTTGGGGGCGCACAAGCATCATCGGCCTCGCCCTTGCGGCCGCGCTCCGTGCTGGCTCTGCGGCGGCAGAAACCACCCTCACCCTGACCGAGGTTTTCGCCTCCATCGACCACTACAACCCGCGCCTCGAGGCTGCAAGGGCAGCGGAACGGGAGGCCGAGGGACACTATCTCAACGCCCGAGGAGCCTTCGACCCCAATCTTCTGGGGGGGGCTACCTGGCAGGGAGGGACCTACCCCTCGCGCCAGGTCGATATAGGGGTCTACCAGCCAACGCCGTTCTGGGGTCTCGACCTGCACGCGGGCTATCGCATCAGTGACGGTGACTTCCCGGTTTACAAAGGCAAGAACTTCACAGGTTCGCTCGGCGAACTCTCGGCGGCGGCGTCCATCCCCATCTACCGAGGCGGCCCGATCGATCGCGCGCGAGCAGACCGCATGCAGACGGAAATTGGCGTGGTCGCGGCCCGTGCGCGCCTACGGGCCGAGCGCCTCGCGCTGCGAGCTGCAGCAGCATCCGCCTACGCTGAATGGGTGCGCCTCAGTTGGAATCTCGCCATTGACGCCAAGTTACTTCAGCTCGCCGAAGAGCGTCAGGAGTGGATCGAGGCCAAAGCAGAAATGGGGGCCCTCGCCCCCATCGTCGCCGTTGACAACCGCAGCCTGCTAGTCCTCCGCCAACTGCGTCTCGTCGAAGCGACACGGCAGCGCGACCAGGCTGCGGTGCGCCTCGCGCTTTACCTGCGCGCCGAGGATGGCGTCATGTCCCCCCCCGCGCAGCAACGGGTGCCGGAATCGCTCAAGCTGCCACCGGAAGAGGTCCCCGAGGCGCGCGACGACCGCGATGCGCCCGCCCGCCCGGAAGTCGACGTACTCGGCGCGCAAGCCGACATCGCCAGTACGGAGCTGCGTCTGCGTCAGAATCATGTGGCGCCGGATGCGCGCCTACATGGCTTCGTCGCCCGTGACTTTGGCGAAACCAAGGACGGACTGGATGAGCGCGACATTGGCCTCGGTGTGACGCTACGCTGGCCGGTACCGCTACGTCGCGAACGCGGTGCGCGCGACGCTGCAGAAGGACGCAAAGCTGCCATCGATGCCGAGCTCCAATGGACCACCGACCAAATTAGCACGGAGGTGGAAGGCGCGGACATCAGCGTAGCGGCCGCACGTCAAGCCATTGCCCTTGCCGACGAGCAACGGGTCCTAGCCGAGCGTCTCGCCGCTGCGGAGCGCGAGACCTTCGAGGAAGGCTTCTCGACCCTCGTCATCGTCAACTTGCGCGAACTCACGGCAGCCGAGGCGGCCAAGTCGGCGCGCAATGCAGAAGTCGCTGTGTTCCTCGCCGCCCTCGAAGCCCGGCGCGCCCGCGGCACGCTCTAGACTACGTAGGCTAAAACACGTAGGAGGCGGAGACGATCCCGAAGCGTTCGATGTCGTGGTAGTTGCCGTCGACGTTGGTGCTGATGAAGCCGTGAGATTCGCGGTAGGTGAAGTCTAGGTCGAGCCAACTTAGCACCTGATAAGACACGAAAAAATGTCCCCCCGCAGTGAAGCCGAGGTTACCGACGCCTAGTGCCTCGAGCTCACCACCGACGTTGGTAAGCAGTGCAAACTCCGGCACGATACCAATCGTCAATGCGCTGGAGCCGAGGTTAAAGATCACGCCGGTCCGCACGTAGGGTGCCAGCAGATTCGAGTTGGGCACCGTCAACTCCTGCCGCGTGCCGAAGGTACGCAAGCCCATGCCGGAGCCGAGTTCGAGGCGCGGCGCGCGGTCTGATTTGCCCGCACGGAACTGAACGTGGGCACCTGTTTGCAGAGACTGGGAGCGGGAGCCTACGGTGCGTGTGGTGTTGTCCGGTCTCTGCTCCTCGGACTGGAGACCGAGCGACGTGAAGAAGCTACCATGAACACCGAAAGAGAACTTTCTTCTGCCGCTACTCACGTAGTCCGCGCGCAGCACCACACGGGCCGCGGGGAAGAGGTTCGTCGCCAGGCGAACCGGACCGGTAACCGAAGGGATCGAGATAGACCGCGACCCGAAGCCTGCACCGACGCCAACGCGCAACGCGAAGTTCGAGCCCACCTCTTCGTCACTGACGAGGTCATCCTCGGCTTCAAGCTCCTCGTCGTCAACCGGCTCATCCTCACTCCCGTCGTCGTCGGGCGCTTGTGCCTCCGCCGCTTGGATTTTTCGCATCGTCTGCCCTAACTCGTTGAGCAGTTTGAGGCGTACATTGCGCGGCAAAGTCGTACCCCGCAGACGGAAGTCGACCTGACGTACACGGCCTGCGCTCCTCCCATCACGGTAGGTCGCTCGAAGTACGCGGCGCCCCCTCATGCCCAATACCAGGATGATATCGGCTCCCTGACGCGTGGCGATCTCCTTAAGGGCAAACCGCGAGTCCGGCCGCGTGGCCTGGGCCTGGGCGGCGCTCTCGTACTCCTCGGTTGAGAGAATCTCCGCCGCCGGCTTTAACGTGCCTTGCGCTCCTCGCAAGATTGGGTCCGGCAGGCCAGTAATGCGCAGCACAAGGACGCTGGGTTTGTCGTCGGCCTTGGTGTTTCCCGGAACGCATAAGGTGCTGCACAGTACCCCCGCCACAAGCGCGCCCCGCGTGAGCACTAAAGTCACCCGGGCGCACCATCCGCGATGCGCCGGCGCGGGTCGCGACCCAGAGGCGGACGACTGGAGACGACGCGCGCCTGCATCTTCTCCCATGGTGTGAGGCAATACACAGGTTTTCTGTTGAATCTGTTGCCGCATTATAGCTCCAACGTGAAGGCAAGCGTGGTGTCGATAGCGTAGACCTCGTCGAGCCCCACAAAGTCGCGGTAGGTCAGGACGGTGCCACCGACGGCCAACGCCATTCGCAGCACCGCGTCAATGCGGTCGAGATCAAACAGACGCTCGTAACCGACGGCTAGACGGTTTGCATAGAGACCACCGTTCTCTCGGTCGCGGGTGAAGTAGTCGAGGTCGGCGTCTGCTTCGAGGTAGCGCGCTTGGTAGAAGTAGGCCGCACCTTGGGTGTAGAAACGGTAGCGCAGCGTCAGGCTGGTCACATCGCTAACCAACCAGGCCGCTTGAACGATTCCCGTGTGGGATAGAATCCCCCATGAATCGATATAGAATCGGTAGCCTAAACCAAGAGAGGTATTGTCAGATAGTGCAATGCGAGAGTCTACAACCGCTGCATTACGGAAGCGAGTATTCGGATGTGATTCCGAGAGACAGAATACTGCGGTTCCGTTACATAGACCATCGCCGCCGAAGCCAACAAACCTGTATGGACTGGCTTGGTAGCCATTTCGGTAGCTGCCCTCGTAAGCCACCTGAATTATCGCGTCCGGATTAAGCGCCTGGGAGTAGACAAAGCGCCCAGTTCCCATCGCCACATTCTCGTTGAAGTTGGGGTCTCCTGCACGACCTACCTGGTCAAAAAGAAAGCTCACGCTTTGCTCGAAGGTGGCACTTCCACCGGCGGCCGACTGCGTTGAGAACAATGTCAACCCATTCGAAAGGTAATCATTCTCGCCTGAAAAATAGTAACTTGCTCCGAGCGTCCAACCGAGAAACTCATGCGTGACTGCTGCGGTAATCTGGTCACGCTGTTCCGTTATTCTACCGGTCGCCGCGGTTCGAATGTCGATACTCGCGGACGACCAGATGTCTGCGCTGTAGCTCGCGTCGACGGTCGTCGCGCTGCCAATCTTCAGATTCGCTCCGATGCGCGGCGTCACCACCACGGTACTGTCGGTATCCCCTCGGTAGTACGTACTGAAGGAGAACTCCTCCTCGGCGCGCACTTGGCTTTGGATAGAGGACGCCATCATCAGCCCCATGAAGACGCTGCAGGCGGACGCTGGAGACACCTGCAGACGCTTCATCGTCGAAGAGGCGGCGTGCCACGGAACACGGACGTCACACCAGAATGAAACGCCCCTTCTCGGCACCGCGCTGCACGAGCGCTTCTCCGGCACCGGCAACATTCGCTCGTTTCCGTTTCGCTGCTTACCTTCGCCCTGCACCGTTTGCCCAGGTTAAAGGGTTTCACCCAGGGAGCGGAAGGACTCTCTGCGCGCCGGCATCACTTTCTTACGCTTCGTTGCGGTGCCTGCGGCTGGAGAGCCGATGCGGACGTTAAACAGGCGCCTTAGTTGCAACCGCAGCCACCGCCGCCGCCGCCAAAGCCACCGATCGATCCCTCGCGAACGACCGTCGCATGGAGTTCGGACTCAGCAATTTCCGGACTGCCTAGGAACTGCATATCCGTCCGCGCGAGGTTTTCGCGCTCGTAGGGCGCCACCGTCGCGCAGCCCGACAAAACACCGAACACTGCGGCCGCGAGCACCCAGTGGGGAGCAGTGAAGCGCGGTACTCCCGTACCCTGTATGGCCTTGAGTGCGACGCGAACCGGCGCTTGGCACACACCGCACCCTACCCGCAGTCGGTTTCTATTTCGTATCATGAGTTAAGGATACGCCAGTCTGAACACCCTTCTCAACCCCACACATCAGTGAAAGGGCACGCGTTCAGGGAGTCCTGAATGCGAGCATTCTGAACGAACGAGCAAGCGGGTGCCGTGGCCCGCGCGCCCAAGCCACCCCCTCAAAGCCCCGGCGGGACGAACCCTGTGCTCGCACCGAGACCATTTCGGCGCCTAAGGCGCAATAACGCAGATGATCGCGGAACGATCGTTGTGCCGAAATGATCCGCCTGGAACACGGAGCGCTCTCGGTTCCGAAATATGGAACTCAAACAGTTCCATTCGTACACGCCGCCGTGATTATCGTTTCACTTTATCCCTGGAACAGAAGTCGCAATCTGTTTCGCGGGGAAGTGAATAACGCGCTTACATCCTGCCACACACACTCATGAATGAGCATGTAGAGTCGTTCAAACGACTTCGGGAGTGTGATAGCGTCAAAGAGACTTACGCGCAGACGAAGGGACTAACAATGAGGGAACACAACATCATACATAGGGGGCTCTGGACACACGCCATACTCCTCCTATTGATCATGGCAATGCCGCTTCTGGGGGCTACAGGCTGCGGAGGCAATGACCTTAACGGGAACAACCCCGGCATCCTTAACGCCGACTGCACCGACGAAAGGTATAACGTCGAGGCTGCAGACTGCGCCGCCGTCGATGTATGTGACCCCGACGTCTGCATGGGGCCGATTAAGGCGCGCTGCGCGACCGAGGATCCGCTTCGCTTCGCGCAGGGCGCATCCCAGTGTGTGCTCCTTGAAGCGAACGGACCGCTTGAGTCCTGTATGCAGTGCCATAACGGTGCCAACGAGAACAACTACTCGGGCAACGGCATGACCAACCCGCATCCCTTCGGCGCGTTCCCTACAAACAACGTACGCTGTTCTACTTGCCACGGTGGCAACCCTGAATCCTTCGACAAGGTGGGCGCACACGTTCCTGCGCCACCAGAAATGGGAACCGTCCAAGACTGGATCGGCAACCCAGCGCAGTATGAGGGCTACTGGAACCGGCTCACCCTTGCCGGCGTAGACAAGTACAACGACTACACCGTCGAAGGGCAAACCTTCACGGGCATGGATTACCTACGCTTCTTGAACCCCTCAGACCTGCGCGTAGTGGAAGAGGACAAGGGCTGCGGCACCCCCGGTTGCCATAAAGAGACCCAGGCAGAATGGGTTCCCCGACATCCCTTTGGTTTGAGCAACGTGCTTGTCGGTGGCGGTTCTGAAACCGTCGGCATGGACAACTTCTTCAACGACACCAGTTTCAACAACACGGTGAACAGCTTCGGTTCCAGATCGGTTGTGGACGAGCGCTACAACGAGCGGCGCGCGGATCCGAACCAGGTCGGCATCGCTGCGCAGGTGCGCGAAATTCCCGAGCGCTCCGGATTCCTGGATCCGTACTTTGACAATGTTATCGCCGCGAATCTTAACAATGATGTCTATCAGTTCAATCAGGTAGACAACCCGGGAAACATAAAGACCAACGCAGTACGAGCGGCCTGGAACTATGGCGGCGACCCTGCCCAGGGTTCAGCTCTGGCGCATACCGTCATGAACGCTCTCACTGTGACCTGCGGTGACTGCCATCTCGGCAGCAAGGGTCAGAACAACCGCTACGGCGACTTCCGTTCATCAGGCTGCGCGGCATGTCATATGGAGTACGCGCCAGATGGTCGGTCGCGTTCCGGTGACCCGCATGTGGGTGCCAACGCTGCGGGGAACTTCCCCATCCTCAACCCTGACGACATCTATGACTCTGAGGTGCCGCAGATTCCTCGGATGGAAATCCACCAGATTCGTAACCGGGCGAAGAACCTCCCTGGCGGTGCGTTCGTACGCGGCATCTCGGACTATGCTTGCGTGGGCTGCCATCAGGGCTCGAACCGCACTGTGCTCCAGTACTGGGGCATCCGCATGGACCAGAACGCTGACGTTGTGAACAACTTCCAGTACCCGGCCAACCCCGTGAATTTCACAACGACACAGGGTGACCCCCGCCTCTATTCGGCGGCCGTGGGCAACAACACCTTCAACGGCCGTGACTTCAATCAGCATCTGCTGACGGAAGACTACGACGGTGACGGCCGCGACGACACGCCGCCGGACGTCCACTACGCCGCCGGCCTAGGCTGTATCGACTGTCACGG
>SLEO01000150.1 GCA_007124745.1 Myxococcales bacterium | reverse complement strand
GCAAGTTCACCTGGTACGCCCCAGGGCCGAGCGCCCTTGTGAAACTCGGCGCGCGGATAGCGGGAGACGTAGTCAGCGATGCGGCCGCGCTGCACTTCCTTGATGTCACGGACCCATGCGAGTTTTTCGGCGTCGATGCCATCGGGGTCGTGGATGAAGCCGCTGGAATCGGAGAGGGTCACCACCTTCGCGCCGCACTGGATGAGCTTCTCCGCACAGTAGACCGCAACATTCCCCGAGCCGGAGATCAGCGCGCGCTTGCCTTCGAGGCCGTCGCCGACGTGCTGCAGCATATGCTGCATGAAATAGACGGCGCCATACCCCGTGGCCTCCGTGCGGATGAGTGAGCCGCCAAACGCCAGGCCCTTGCCGGTGATCGTCCCAGTGAAACGGTTCGCAAGGCGCTTTTGCTGGCCAAAGAGGTAGGAGACCTCGCGAGCACCCACGCCAATGTCGCCCGCAGGCACGTCGGTATTCGAGCCGATGTGACGCTGAAGCTCGGTCATCAGGGCTTGGCAGAAGCGCATCACCTCGCGGTCGCTCTTGCCCTTTGGGTCAAAGTTGGAGCCGCCCTTAGCGCCGCCCATGGGCAGGCCGGTGAGGCTGTTTTTGAAGACCTGCTCGAAGCCCAAAAACTTCAGTACGCTCTGGGTGACGCTTGGATGAAAGCGCATGCCGCCTTTGTAGGCGCCGATGGCGTTGTTGAACTGAACGCGCCAGGCGCGGTTGACGTGCACCTCACCTTTGTCGTCCTCCCACACGACGCGAAAGATCACGGTGCGGTCTGGTTCCGTCAGGCGCTCCAGCAGCTTATCGCGCTGGTAGCGGGGCTCCCTGAGCGTAAAGGGCACGAGGGAGTGCATCACCTCGTGGACAGCCTGATGAAACTCGCGCTCGCCCGGGTTGCGCTCAACCACGAGGTTCATCAGCCCATCAAACACTTTTTGCGCGTCTGCGCTCAGCATCGTCATGATGGGTTAGCGGTGTAGCGCATCGCACTGGCTGAAGCTGCCGACGTCTGACAAAAACCTTAGGCCTGTGTCAAAAGTTTACAATCAAGACCTAGGCGCGGACCTGTGCTTGGCGCTCGAGCTGGCGCTCGGTGGACCGGTCCTCCGCGCCGACCGCCTCCCGGGCGGCGACACCTGCTGCGTATGGCGTCTACTCTGCGAAGGGGGACGCACTGTCGTTCTCAAGACACGTGCCGGCGCTCCCCCGGGCTTTTTCGAAGCTGAAGCGGCGGGGCTGGCCCTTCTGGCGGAACGTGGGGGGGTTCGGGTGCCCGAAGTCGTCGCCCAGGGAGAGGCGGCCGGACAAAGCTTTCTTGTGCTCGCGTACATCCCAGGCGCGGCGAGCGCCGCGAGCCTTTGCGCAGAGCGCTTTGCCGAAGCGCTTGCGGGGCTGCACGCCCCGGCCCCCGGCGCATCCGGTCGCGTGGCGGACAACTTTATTGGGCCGCTGCCCCAAGACAACGCGGGCGCTGACTCGTGGCTCGCGTTTTTCGCCGCGCGGCGGATGGAGCCCCTCCGCGCACGCATATGGGACGCAGGACTCGGCGATAGCGCCCTTGACCGAGGCCTCAGTGCCGCACTTCGAGCGCTCGAAAAGGCATTGCCGCGCGTCGTGACGCCCGCGCTCCTTCACGGCGACTTGTGGAGCGGCAACGTTCTGGCCCAGGCGGGCGGCCCGGTATTCATCGACCCCGCGGTCTACTTCGGCCACCACGAGGTCGACCTCGCCATGATCGACCTTTTCGGCGGCTTTCCTGCGGGCTTCATGGCGCTTTACCAGGCGCGGAGACCGCTCGAAGCGGGTCACCGTCAGCGGCGCAAGCTCTACCAGCTCTACCCGCTCCTCGTACATCTCTTGCGTTTCGGCAGCACCTACCGCCCGGCGATCGATGCCATCGTCCGGCCCTACGTCTAAACCATCGGCGGCTCATTGATGGTCCGGCACCCTCCGGTGCCGGGCGGGGGCGGCGAAAACACCCAGGCACACCTCAAGCCGATGGGCGCCGACCCGAGCGTTTCGGCGGCTAGTTAGGGTGCATTGGGTTGGCTTTGCTTGTAGCGGTGGCGAACGCTTCGCTTCGATCGAGGCGGCGACATGGTCTAGACTCCGGCGATGTCGCGCGGTTTTTGGTTGATGAAGAGCGAGCCTGACGCATTTTCGTGGTCCGATCTTGTGCGGGACGGCAGCACACTCTGGGACGGCGTTCGCAACTACCAAGCCCGTAATCACATGCGCGCGATGCGCGTCGGCGATCACGCGCTGCTCTACCATTCGATCAGCGACAAAGCCGTCGTCGGCATCATGGAAGTGAGCGCGGAGGCGCAGCCCGACCCGACGGCGGCGAGCGGTGATTGGAGCGTTGTGACGCTGGTGCCCCTGCAAGCGCTCAAAGCGCCTGTGACGCTGGCGACCCTCAAGTCTGACCCAGCGCTGACCGATCTGCCCCTCATACGCCAGAATCGCCTTTCGGTGATGCCTCTAACGGCCGCCCACTACGACCATATCCTCCACCTTGGCGGATTTGGACGCGGTCCCAATTCGGAACGCTAGGGTAAACGGAGGGCTGGATCGGTGAAGTCCTGCCGCCGGGCGCTGATGCGAATGTGCGCGAGCGCTCCGCCCGAGAAGCGCGTGTCGTACCACTCAGGGCTCAGGAAGGTTTCCTCATGTCCAAAGGGTGAAGTGCCTATACTTGCGTGGCCAAAGACGAACGGCTCTCGATTGCCGTCTATACCCAGTCTGGCTTCCGGATCCTCGTCCCCAGGAAACGCGCCGCTACCAGGCGCCGAACTTGGGCACTCTTCCCGCGTCTGGCGTACGCCGTTGATGAACATCTCTAAGGGCGCTGCCCCAAAGTTCAGGGCGATGTGCTGCCAAACACCAGGTTTGACCTCCGTGTCGCTACAGCTTGAAAAGCTTTGCAAATGTGAGCCTACGCTGCCCTCGGGCTGCTGCACCTGCTGGCGGACGAAGAGCCAGCCGCCAGCTTCGTCACTTGCCTCCGGGTTCCGCAGCAGCATCAGCGCAAAGTGATTGGGTTCCTCAGCATTGACGGCGTCTCGACTAACGAGGCCCCAGACCGGTTTCTCCTGCACAGAAATACTGGCACCCGGTTCATTCAGACCGGGGGTTCTCAGCCACAAATCGATAGACCCACTCCCTAGGTTCCAGACGCTGTCGTGGGGCGCCCAAGCATAGCCCTCAGAGCTCGCACCGCTTTCGACGGGCACCGCAAGCGCGGTATCGCCAGTACCGAAGGGCCCGGGGACGAAGCCGTGGCCTGGCTGCATCGTGCCGTCAGGAAAGCCCAGTCCGCCCAGCAACCTATCACCATCCACACGTGTGAAATCGTAGTAGGCAACGAGTCCATCGACCCGTTCAGCGTAGCTGGAGGAAGCGCACACGCGAGCGGATGAACACCATCCGCTCGCGCAATCCGTCGAGTTTGCGCACGTTTTTCCAAGGGCGCAGGGGCCACAGCTTCCGCCGCAGTCTACATCGCTCTCGTCGCTATCGAGCACGCCGTTCCCGCAGTGTCCCGGACGCGAATCGCCCGCACTTGCCTCCGCCAGCGGCCCCGCGTCACCGGTGGTCGTGGTGGACGTGAGCCCCTCTCTCGCTGCTTGCGCCCCCTCAACGCTGTCGCTTGCCAGCAGCAAGCCACAGCCTGCGAGCTGCCATGCAAGGAACGAGAGCAACACAGTCCAGCGTTGACGTGCACGAGTCATGCACCTTCAAGGCTACATCCAAAACGCAACATTCCATAATCACGGGATTGAAAAACTGATTATGGGAAGCGCACATGGTTAGTGGGGCTAGGCAACGGCAGCGCTTGAGGCGTCCTTTCGGGTAGACAACTTGCTGAACCCTGTGCCAGCGAGCCACATGATTCTAGCACCTAGAACCGCCAGCCTGTGAGCGGGGCGCTCACAGGCTGCAAAGGAGCCACAGCATGCCTGCCATACCCGTTAGAGCCCATCCGGTGCCGGGGGTGCAGCTTCGCCCTCGACACTAAGGCGGAACCTTAGGACGTCGGCGAGGGCGCAGGCTTGGGCACCTGACGCGACGCGCCCGGAAACCTCGTCACTGTCGTCGGGAGCCGCGCTACGGCGCAGACGAACCGTGCGTACTTCCTTCGGCGGAGCCTCTACACGGCTGGCAAAGAGGCGTTCATTGTCGCTGAGATTCCAGATGTAGATGTCTGCTTGCTGAGGTTTTGCCGCCTCCGTCAACACGAGTAGCAGGTAATCCGAGGCCAACATTTCGGTGAGCAGCGGCAGGTCTCGCTCGGAGAGGCGACGGAATTCGTCCTCAACGACGCGAATCCCGATATCGTTGCGCACCGCTTCAAGCGCCGCCGCCCAAGGCGGTGAAACGAGCTTGGACCGGGCAGAAAGCTCGTAGACGTGAACGGGACCCAAACCCAGGCAGCGCAGAATATCCGACGCGTCATAGTGACCGTCTTCAACCTTCAGGCGCTCAAGGACGAGCTTGTCTAGGTGCGCGCGCGACGCGTAGAGATAGAGGCCGCGCCCTGCGCGTAGCGCTTCGAGCGAGATGTCCGCATGGCGCAGCTCCGTGGGTGCCCCGGCATCGACCGTCTCCAACAACTGACGTATCTGCGACTTGAGCGCCTCGCTGCGGTCCCGGAGCGGCGCCAAGGCCGCGAGCTCGCTGCGCACACGCGCCTTACGCCCTTCGAGTTCGGCTTCGCTGCGCAGATACAGCCACAGCCCGAAAAGAACGACGGGGGATAACCAAAACACCCAGCGCAGGCCCTTGAGACGGGGCCAAAACGCCGGCCGCTGCCGCAGGTCGTTCAGGTCAGCAGGCTTGAGGTCTTCAGACATATCGGGCACCGACGGGGAGGTCAGAGCGTCGTCCGCGCAGGATCTACGCAGCGCGCACGGCGGCGCTTACTCGGACTAGATCGAGTCGCCCGCGTTGTTCACAGCAAAGCTCACATTGGCGTAGCCTGCCGCTGCGGCGGACGCCATCACCCGCTTGATGATGTCGAAATCCACCGCTTGGTCGACCTGCATGATGACGGTTCCCGGGAAGGATTCGGCCGGGTGCAGCATGCCCCAGTCTCGGCGCACTTTCTCGAGGCCTTGCAGAAGCTTTTCGATGACCACCGTCTCGGTGTCTTGTCGCAGCGCATCGACGTCGGCCACTTTTCCGCCATCAAGCATCACCAAACGGGCATCGATTTGGATGATCGGCGCTATCTCGAGCGGTACCGTATTCTCCGCTTCGGGCATCGTGATGCTCGGCACCTGCGCGAGCAGCTCACCCGACGCATTGAACATGCTGAGAAGGAAGACGACGAGGGTGATCAGAAAGTCGATAAACGGCACGAGCGCGATGGGCGCATCCACGCCGCGCCGTCCGCCGCCCGCCACGCGGTCGCGGACGAACTTGAGGGGCACGTGATGCAACAGAACTTTGCCGGCTTTTTTGACAGGCATCTCTAAGCGCCTTCCTGACCTTCATCGAAATACATGGCCGCTTGTTTGTCCGCCAGAGCCAAGTCGGGGAAGCCCATGCCTACAACCAAGTCCATCGTTGTGATGATGTCGTTATAACTCACCTCATCGTCCGGTGAGATGATGATATCCGTTCGGCTCGGGTCGGCCTTCTTTTGGGTCTCGAGCTCCTTGCGCAAAGCCTCAATGTCATACTTTGCGTCCTTCTTCGCAAAGCGCGTAGGCGGATTGCCTTCGAGGCCGACCGCATAGCCTTCGGCTTCGACGCGTAGGATCAACTTGAGAACCGGGTCTTCAGGAGGTTGCTCCTCCAGCGACTCGCTGCCCGGTGCGTTTTGGTTGGCATCAATGCGGGCTAGCTGGTTCCACACCGCCGTGACCAGCAAGAACATCACACAGACAAGAAGGAGATCGATGAACGGAACAAGTGGGATTTCCGAGTCAACGGACTTCTTCCCGCCGTGGCCGCCACCGCCGGTACTAATGCCTGCCATGGACTACCTGCTGCCCTGAACATTAACCTTTGAACGGTTATTCACAACAAGGTTGACCACCTGCACAGTGGCCGCATTGATGTCGTCGAGCACCTTCTGCGTGCGTCCATTGAGAAGAGCGAACCCGAGCAGCGCTACAAGCGCCGACCCTAGACCGAATGCGGTGCAGTTCATCGCTTCTGAGATGCCTGCCGCCAGCAACGTCGCTTTGGTGGCTGCATCCGCGGTGGCCACCGCTTTGAACGCGCTGATAAGGCCGAGAACGGTACCTAACAACCCGGAAAGCATGGCGAGGTTAGCGAGGAGCGCGAGGTAAGGCGTGCGCTGCTCTACCTTGGGCACCTCGACGAGCGCCGTCTCGTCCATCGCGGACTGCACCTCTTCGTCCGGGCGGTTCACCTTAAGCAGACCTGCCTTGACGATGCGCGCTAGGGGCGCGTTGGCCGCCGAGCACAGTTTGATGGCCTGCTCTACATTGCCTGCCAGGATGCACTTCTGCATCGTCGCCAAGAACATGTCTTTGTTGATAGAGCTCTTGTAGAGGTAGACAGTGCGCTCGATGATGACCGTCCAGGCCATGATCAACCAGAAGGCGATGACGTGCATGAAGGCGCCGCCTTCGTTATAATGATGTGCGATTTCTGCCAGCATGTGCTTTCAGCTCCTGAGCGTCTAGAGGCGCCTGCCATAACCTCGGCGGGCGTCATATGGTTATCTCACTGAAGCCGTTTGCGTTTCCACCTTTTTTTCATCGGGGAACGACCGCGAGCCCTCAAGGCGCCTGCCTTCGCGCGCCGCGGGATACGCTTCTAGCACTCACCTTGGCGCGTATACCGCCCGCACTTTGAGGGCACAGGTAGACCCGTCGAATGCGCAAATGCTTGGGATCTCGCGAATGCGCCCGCGTCTTCATCGGATACGATCTTCACGTCGCACATGACCTGGGGTTCACTCGAGACGAAGGTTCGACCTAAGGGCCATGCCATGAGATCGCCCAGGCGCGCTTCGGTGTGCTCGGCGCATCTGCGTTCGCAAAAGGTGCTTGGACGCCGCACATTTAGCCTGGAAGCCATGCCCGCGCCTTGCGGAAACATGTCCGCGACGCCGACTGCCAGAAGGTCGCCGTTGACAACAAAAGGAGGCTTGGGCTAGCGTCGCCAAGGCTGCGGGGTGTGACTCGTGAAACCTACGCTGCCGCAAGGCACTAGCGGATCTGCCTCAAACCGGGTGATAGCTACGGAATGAAGCCGCTGGAAAGGGGACGCCTCGGAACGGGGTCCAGACACCCAGCGCAAGAGTCACCGCCGGGCAGGCGGAAGCGGGCTAACCGCGCTCCACCAAGCGAATGACGGGCAGTATTAAGAGCTGAGAGAGAGTTGAGGAGCCAGGACGATGGAGACGATCTGGGAAGCATTTCACGAGGGCCTACCCTTTTCCGGTATCAACACCCTTGTGTTGTTTTTTGTGCTCGCGATCATCGCGGAGCGCACCTACTACATCTTGACGAAGTACCGTGTGAACGCGACGACGTTCATGGCGCAGATCAGGAAACTGGTGCAGGCGGGCAACATCGACCGCGCCATCAAACTGTGTGAAGCGGAACCCTATCCGCTGCTGCAGGTCATCAAGGCAGGGCTTTCCCAGTTCAGCCGCGGCGACGAGGCAGTCATGGCCTCGATGGAAGAGCGGATGGCGGAAGCCGTTCCCGAGCTGGAGAAGCGCATCGGTGCGCTTTGGTCGCTCGCTAACATCGCTACGCTTATCGGCCTGCTCGGCACCATTTCAGGTCTTATTCGGGCGTTCAAAGCCGTCGGTTTCATTTCGGACCCATCGCAGAAGTCTGCCATGCTTTCGCGCGGTATTTCCGAAGCCATGTGGAACACCGCCCTCGGGCTGGGCATTGCCGTGATTTGCATGACGGCGCACTTGATCCTTCACGGCATGGCCAAGCGTCAGCGCCACGAGATGGAGAAGGCGACGATGAAGGTCGAAACCATGCTCACGATGCGCCGGGCGGACGCCTGAACCTAAGTCACGCTTCTTCGCTAGGCGGTGCGCTGGTCACCGCGTGCACACTCCGGGTTCGCCAGATTAAGTAGGTAGCTTGAGATGTCGGGAAAGCTCACCACACGGCAACGCCGTTACATTCGCAAGCAGACGAAGGTCCGAGAACTGGACCCTTCGGAAATGGCGGGCGAGCTGAACGTGATTCCCTTTCTCGACATTGTCGTGAACATCATCATGTTCTTGCTGGCAACGACGGCGGCCCTCGCCATCTTTGCACAGGTGGAGGCGAAACTGCCTACTTACAGCCGCGGTGTCGGTGGCCGCGGCGCGCAAGAGCCAAAACTCAACCTCAACGTTACGGTCACCGCTGAAGGCCTGATCGTGACCGGTTCCGGTGGCAAGCTCGCTCCGGGTTGCGAGACGACGGGCTCCGGAAAAGTGATTACCGTTCCGCTGCGAGCGGGCACGACTTACGACTGGGCCGCGCTTACTGAGTGCGTAGATAAGGTGAAGACCAAGTGGCCAGAGGAGAGGGAAGTGATTATTTCCGCCGACCCCCTGGTAGCCTTCGAACACCTCATCGCCGCGATGGACGCGGTGCGGTCCAAGGGTGCGACGGAACTCTTTCCCAAAGTCATGCTTTCAGCAGGTGTACGCTAGGGCCTTGGGGCCAGCGCGCATACCGACACGTTTAGGGCGAATGTAAGATGGTCGACAACAAGCAGCCAGGAAAGCCACAGAACGGCGGGACCGGAGGCGAGGCAGAGCAGCCCGCGTCATTGGCGGCTGTGAAGGGCATCATTCGGGCTATCAAGCGCCGACAACCGCCCCATGAGGAGAACTTCCTTAACATCTACCCGATGATGGACATGATGACGATTCTGCTCGTCTTCCTCATCATGCAGTTCGCGTCATCATCCGCGTCGGTGCTCCAGGAATCCGAGGAGCTGCGCATTCCCTACTCGACTTCCGAAAAAACGACGGACGAGTCGCTGCCCCTTCAGATTTCCAAGAACGAAATTGTGGTCGACGGCAAGAAAGTCCTCGAACTGCGCGACGGCCAGGTAGACCCTACCTTCAAGCAGGGCGGCGGCACGGGTTTCTTGATCTCGCCGCTCTTCAAGGTGCTGGAGCGCGAAGCTGAAAAGCAAAAGGCTATCGCCGCCAAGAATCCTTCACGGCCCTTTAAGGGCGAGATGCTGATCATCGCCGATAAAGACACGCCCTTCCGCACCATTTCCGAAGTGCTCTACACGATGGGTCAAGCAGAGTTCGCCGGCCTCAAGTTCATCGTCAACAAGCAAGGCGAGTAACAGAAGCGACGTAACTGTTCAGGGGGGCATTTTGCAAGCATGCCCCCGGGTTTTCGGGAGTGAATCCCGCACGCTTCTCTTCCGCTCTGCCTCTAAGGTGGCCTAAAGCCGGCAAGCGGGGCCCCAGCACCCGCTTGCTCTTTCCTGCGACGTTTTCACCTCTCTGGCCCCCTGAACGCTTACGAAGCGACTGCACGAACACCTTCGAGGTGTTTAGCAAGCTCGCCTTCCCGACCGGCGAGGCCTCCGGTCAGCAGACGCGGCTTCGATAGAGGCCCTGCGCACGTTGAAGAGACCGCGTCCATGTGCGGCCACGCACGGCCTGCTAGGCTCGCGCGTGTGCTCGTAGCGGTCCTAGCAGCAGCGACCCTTGGTGCGACGGTAGGGTTGACCTCCGCCGCGCACTGCGCGCTGATGTGCGGTCCGCTCGCTGCGGTGGCGTGCGCGTCGCCTCAAGGCCGAGCGCGTAGTGGTCTCCTTTGGCTGAGCGTCGGGCGTGTCGCGGCCTGCGTTCTGGCCGGCGCAGCGCTCGGGTCGTTGGCGCATGGGCTGCGCGAGAGCCTCCCTAGCTCCCAGGGGGTTCTGCGCTGGCTGCAGGCTCTTTCGGCGCTCATCGCCGGTGTCTACTGCGCCGCCTTTAGCTGGCGTCTGTTCACGCGGGGACGCAACGGGCTCGCCGCTTGGGTACCGGCGAGCCGGCTTGTGCGCGCGGCCGGTACCCAAGCGCCAGCCCAGCCGCCAGCCCAGCCGCCAGCCCAGCCTGAAATGACCCTGGCGCGCTGGCGAACCCGAGGCATTGGTATCGGCGCGGGCCTGCTGCTTTTGCCGTGCTCTGTGCTTTGGTTGGCGGGCACACTCGCGCTGAGCCAGGCATCGGCGCTGCACAGTAGCGTGTTGCTCGGTGCATTTGCGCTAGCTTCGACGCCCGGGCTCGTACTGGGCGCAGGTGTTGGCGTCCCGTTCATTGCCCGATTGAGGTCGGGGGGAGCGGCCCGCCGTATGGTGGCGGCGTTGGCGGGCCTTGTCGCGGTCACGCTCCTGTGGCGGGGCGCCTCACAGGTGCTTGAGGGGGACCCAAATAGCGCTGACAAGAGCCCATCCTGCCCGCTTCACCCGAGCACGCTATGAACGCCAGCGTACCCTTGCGAACCCGAGGACGAAGCCAAGCGCCGTTGCCTCCAGCGCCTCTGCAAGGCTGCGAGCATTGCGGACAACCAGCGCCACCTGGGCAGCGCTTCTGCTGCTCAGGGTGCGCGCATGTCTTTAGTCGGTTGCGCTCCCAGGGCCTCGACAAGTTCTATGACCTGCGGGACGGAACCCGGTTGAAACAGCCCGTCCTCGGTAGCCTTATTCCCAACCGTGCGGTCGAAGCCTTCGATGCCCGATTAGCGAGCAAGGCGGAGCCACTCAGTGTAGTCCTCACGCTAAGCGGCCTGCAGTGCGCGGCCTGTGACTGGGTCGTGCGCCAAACGTTCTTTGCCGCGCCGGGAGCGCGCGGCTTGGTCACCCTAGACGACGCCAGCTTCGAAATTCACGTCGAGTCGCCCTTTAGTCTCCGGGACTACGCGCAAAACATTGCGCATCTCGGCTACCAGCTCGATGTCGTTGAGGCGGGGCAAGGACCCAAAGGCGCCTCCGCCGGCCTTGCGCTACGGCTCGCTGCAACCTGCGCGCTGGCAGCCAACGTCATGCTTCTCAGCGCCAGTCGTTATTTTGGACTGGTTCCCGAAGCGTTGGACCTCGGTTCCCGAACCTTTGACCTAGCTGCGCTTGTCGACCGCATCGGTATCATCTTCGCAACCTTGGCCGTGGCAATTGTCTGGCCGGTGCTGGCGCGGCCGGCCTGGCGAGCGTGGGTCATGCGGCGCTGGCACTTCGACCAGCCGCTCGCCTTGGGCCTAGGCTTGGCCTACCTGGGGACGCTGCTCGCCTACGCCCGCAACGATGCGGGCGCCTTCTATCCCGATACGGTGGCCGTCTTCGCGGCGCTCATTCTCCTTGGGCGCGTAGTGCAGCAGCAAGTACGCCGGCGGGCTGCGGGCGGCGCACCGCCCGGAACGCCCCTCGCCCGGACGTGGGTACGCTTGAGCGGTGACGGTCAAGCGCACTACGCCTTGGCCGAGAGCCTCCAGCAGGGCGTCGCCTTCGAGGTGGCTCCGGGGGAGGTGGTGCTGGTGCGCGCGCAGCTACTGGCTGGCAAGGGCCCCCAAGAAGCGCTGTTCAGCACGGAGTGGATGACAGGAGAGTCAGCGCCCACACGCATTGCGGCGGGCATGGCGGTGCCCGCGGGTGCGGTGCTGCGCAGCGACACCAGCGTGACGCTTGAAGCCCTAGAAGGCTTGAAGGCAAGTCACCTCTCCAAGCTTCTTGCCACCCGAACGCAAGACATCACCGCGGAAGCGCTTGCAGCGGGCGAAAAGGCACGCGCCTATTGCCTCACGATTCTCACTGCGGCGGGTCTCACGCTCGTGGGTCAAAGTTGGGCCGCAGGCCTCGCAACCGCGCTGAGATGCACCACGGCGGTATTGGTGGTGGCCTGCCCCTGTGCGCTTGTCATTGCGCTCCCGCTGCTGCGCCGCCTGATCGCGCATTCCGTCGAAAGGCTAGGGGTCTGGGCTGTCCTGCCGCAGGCTATTGAGACGCTTGGAGATGTCCGCTCGGTGGCGTTCGACAAAACGGGCACGCTCACACGTTTAACCCACGCGGCGGACCTCACGACGCTGCCTTCAGAGGCACGACGTGCGCTGCTGTTGTGCGCCCAAGCATCGGCGCACCCGCAAGCCAAAGCACTGCTCGACCTGCTCGAAACCGAGTCCATGGAAAGCACCGCCACTGGCAACCTTGCGGGCAACTTCGCCGACGCTGAGAGCATGAGCGCAGTTCGCCACACGCCTCTTGGTGTCGAGGTGCGCTCCAGCACGGCACGCTACCGGCTTGGACGACGGGACTTCGCCTGTGACCAAGCGACGGATCAACGCTTAGGCGTGGTGTTCAGCCGAGACAGCGAAGTGTTGCTGGACTTGCGGGCCGAAGAGACGCTTAGCGATACAGCGCGCCGGTCGCTTGAGGCGCTAGGCGCGACAGGCCGGAAGATCGTCCTTATCAGCGGAGATACGGCGGACAAGGTGGCTGAAGTGAACGCACACTTCGCCTTTGCGAGCGTCCACTCAGCGGTCACGCCCGAAGGCAAAGCGGCGGTGATCAAAAGGCTGCCGGGCCCGGTGCTCTTTGTCGGCGATGGCGTCAATGACCTACCCGCCGCGCGGGCGGCAGCGGTGGCAATCGCCATGCATAGCGACCGGCCCTTACTTGCGAGTGAAGCCGGCATTCTCTGGTTTGCGCCGGACCTCAGCCGCCTGCCGGCGCTCCTCGTGCTTGGCAGCCGTGTACAGCGGGACGTGGCGCGCCTCATCCGCCTAAGCTTTGGCTACAACCTGCTGGCGATCGTCCTCGCCGCCTTTGGCCACATTCCTCCCTGGATGGCCGCGCTCGTCATGCCCGCCTCGTCCATTGGCCTCGTCGCCACCGCCCTAGGTTTCCACCGCTTCAGGGAAAGGGAAATCGAAGCCGTTGCGCGCGATGCGGCGGACTTAGCTGCCTCACCGCGCGGCCTTGAGCGCGCAGCCGCACGCTAGAACGGAGAGTCCATGCGGGACCCACAACTACCCTGAGCTAGACTGCGCGCGATGCTAGCGATGGTCCTCATGATGTTTGTTTCTTTTGTGCTGGCAGGCCTAGGCGTCGTGCTTTTCGCATGGGTGGCCGGTCATGCGCCGGTCAGTCGCGCGGCCGCCTTACTTCCTCTCGAAGACGATGCTAGGCCCTCCCCGCACACCGAGGATGCTCCGGCCCCGCCGGAGCGCTAAGGGGTGACGATAGCGTGTTGGGTAAGGGAGTTATGGAAGGCACAGCGAAGTCCACAATCGAGGTTCGATACAACGACCGGGTGAGCGCTTACTTTGCCTGGGCTTCGGTCGGCTGGGGTCTTGTAGGCATGCTGGTCGGCGTCATCGTCGCCCTGCAAATGAGCGTTTGGCAGCTTAACCTCGGTGAATGGCTCTCCTTCGGCAGGCTGCGCCCGCTCCACACCAACGCCGTCATTTTTGCCTTCGTCGGCAACATGCTGTTCTCCGGCGTCTACTACTCGACGCAGCGCCTGCTCAAGGCGCGCATGGCATCCGACGCGTTGAGCTGGTTCCATTTCTGGGGCTGGCAGGCGATCATCCTCTCGGCTGCGATCACGCTGCCCCTGGGCATCACGCAGTCTAAGGAGTACGCGGAGCTAGAATGGCCGATTGATATCGCCATCGCAGTGGTCTGGGTCGCCTTTGCGGTGAACTTCTTCTGGACGCTGAAGCGGCGCAACGAGCGCCAGCTCTACGTTGCCCTCTGGTTTTACATTGCGACCATCGTCACGATTACCGTCCTGCATGTCGTGAACAACCTGGCGATTCCCACCTCGCTCACCAAGAGCTACCCGCTCTTCGGGGGCGTCCAGGGGGCGCTGGTGCAGTGGTGGTACGGGCACAACGCCGTCGCGTTCTTTCTGACCACGCCGATTCTCGGCATCATGTACTACTTCCTGCCGAAGGCGGCCGAGCGGCCCGTCTTCTCCTACAGGCTCTCGATCATTCACTTCTGGGCCCTGGTCTTCATCTACATCTGGGCGGGACCGCACCACTTGCTCTACACGGCCCTGCCGGAGTGGGCGCAGACGCTCGGCATGATCTTTAGCCTGATGCTCTGGGCGCCGAGCTGGGGCGGCATGCTCAACGGCCTGCTGACCCTCCGCGGGGCCTGGGACAAGGTGCGCAAGGACCCGGTCCTCAAGTTCTTCGCCGCGGCCGTCACCTTCTACGGCATGGCGACCTTCGAGGGGCCTTTGCTCTCCATCCGCAGCGTCAGCAGCCTTGCCCACTACACGGACTGGATCATCGGCCACGTGCATTCCGGCGCGCTCGGCTGGAACGGCTTCATGGCCGCCGGCATGTTTTACTGGATGATTCCGCGCATCTACAAGACGCCCCTGCGTTCAGTGGCCGCGGCCAATGCCCATTTCTACATCGGCACCTTTGGCATCCTGCTCTACGTCGTCTCCATGTGGGTGGCGGGCGTCACGCAAGGCCTGATGTGGCGCGCTGAATCCGAGAGCGGCGGCCTGCTCTACGTGAGCTTTCTCGAGACGCTGCTGGCGCTGCAGCCGATGTACTGGACGCGCATGTTAGGCGGGGCTCTCTACCTCGTAGGCTTTGCGGTGATGGCCTGGAACCTCGTGAGCACCGCACGCCAGGGCACGCTCCAGGAAGACAGCGTCACGTTGGCCAAGCCCGCCCAGGTGGCCGAGCCGCATTGGCCACGCATCATCTTCGGCCTGCCCGTTGTCGGCACGGTCCTGGTGCTCGTGCTTGTCATTGGTGCAGGCTTTGCCGACTTCATCCCGGGAACCTTGCTCTTGACGCTCGCCGTGGCGGGCTGCTTTCTCTTGGGCACGCTGCTTTGGCGCGGCAACAAGGAAGAGCCCTGGCATCAGCGCGTGGAGCGGCGCGCGGGTATTTTTTCCGTACTGACGATTGGCGCCGTGCTTATCGGCGGCGTTGTAGAGATCGTGCCAGTGCTTATCGCGAGCCCCGCCACGGCAGCGGTGGGCAAAAACATCCCCTATACGCCGCTGGAGGTGGCAGGTCGCGACGTTTACCTGGCGGAGGGTTGCTACGTTTGCCACTCCCAGATGATTCGGCCGTTCGTCTGGGAGACCGCCCGCTACGGTGAGGTCTCTCGAGCGGAGGAGTCGGCCTTCGACCACCCCTTCCAGTGGGGTTCGAAGCGCACCGGACCGGACCTGGCGCGGGTGGGCGGCAAGTACTCGCACTTGTGGCACTGGCGCCACATGATCGACCCGCGCTCGATTGCGCCCGGTTCGAATATGCCCGGCTACGCGCACCTGGCGGAACGCACCATTGACCTAGGCACATTAGACCGGCGTTTGAGTGCGTTGCGCCTGGCGGGCGTGCCCTACCGTACGCCGCATATCGAGGGCGCCGCGCGCGATGCGGAGGCGCAAGCCGCCGTCATCGTGAAGGCTCTGGAGGCCGAAAGCGTTCAAGGCGTCCAAGCCAATGCGAAGCTGGTTGCGCTTATCGCGTACTTGCAGCGCCTGGGGAGCTTCGAGCAGAACATGCCCTGGTGGGAACGGGCGGAGGGGCCCTGGTTTGGAGCCACCGCGGCGTCGACAGGGACGCCCGACGCCGCAGCGCAAGGCGCAGGCTCACCGCCGCAGCCCGAAGCGATGCGCGATGGCCCCGCCCTTAAGGTCGCAACAACGGAGACCCGCTAACCATGCTTGGCAACTACGCGAAAAGCTTTTTTTCCGGGCACCCTTTGCTTATATTGCCTCTGCTTGGCCTGGCCATTTGCCTGGGTGTCTTCGCCGTGATTGTCTGGCGGACGCTTCGGGCGCCGGACCAAGTGATGCGCGCCGCCGCCGCGCTGCCTCTGGAGGATGACGCATGAGTACCCCCCCTTCGCCGCAGTCCCCGGATAGCGCTCATGGTGCGCTAGACCACGACCCCATCCAGGGCGTGATCATCCATGAGTACGACGGCATTCGCGAGGCGGATAACTTTCTGCCGCGTTGGTGGCTGTGGACGCTCCATGGGGCGGTGGTCTTCTCCCTCGCCTATTGGTTTTACTTTCACACCGCGGAAATTGGCGACAGCCCCCAGGTCAAGTACGTGGCGGCCCTTGAGGCCCGAGCGGCACAACAAGGCACGGTGTCGCCGGAGTTCCTGGAAAGTCTGGCGCAAAATCCAGACGTTCTCGCCGAGGGCAAGGTGCTCTACGCGTCTAACTGCGCCGTCTGTCACCACGAAAATGGCTCGGGGGGCATCGGCCCGAACCTAACGGACGCATACTGGCTGCACGGAGGCGATCCCGCTTCGATCTACCATGTGATTGCCGAAGGCGTTTCCGATAAGGGCATGCCCGCCTGGGGGGCCACCCTTGGGCCTAAAGCATCCCAACGCGTCACCGCCTATGTCCTGACCATGCGTGGCAAAAACATCCCGGGCAAAGAGCCCCAAGGGGTCTCCGCGGATGCCCCTCCCGGCAGCCCAGATGACGCACCGGCAGACGAGCCGCGCGCGGAGGACGAAGCCTCTTAGCCACAAGAGGTGGCCTAGAAGGCTGGCACGCGTTTCGGCAGCAGGCGCACATCGCGGCGGGTTCAACGGGAAGGTGCTAGCCTTTCGCGGGATGCGGAGAACGCGTCCTTAGGAAGGCAGCACCGCGATGGAAGGCTTTGTCAGCGAGGAGCAGCTTCGTTCGTCCATCGACGCCGAGGGCCGGCGCCATAAAGTACAGCCAGCAGATGTACGCGGGCGCTTCGCTCGCGTCCGCACGCTACTCTTCCCGACACTCATAGCTATCTACCTGGCGCTGCCTTTCATTCAGGTGGGCGGCCGGCCTGCCGTATTCTTCGACCTACCCCGGAGGCAGTTCTTTCTCTTCGGTCAGGTCTTCAACGCGCAGGACTTTTGGATCGTCTTCTTTGTGCTGAGCGCCATCGGTTGGTCGCTCATCTTTGTGACAACGCTCTGGGGCCGCGTGTGGTGCGGTTACGCCTGCCCGCACACCGTCTTTCTTGAAGGCGTGTTCCGGCGCATCGAGCGGCTCATCGAGGGAACGCGGGAAGCGCGTATTCGCCTGCAGCGAGCCCCTTGGACCGCGAGTAAAATCGCTAAGAAAACCCTGAAGCATGGCCTTTATGCCGTGCTGGCTGCGGGCATTGCGCATGCGTTTCTCGCCTACTTCATTAGCTGGGCCAACTTTGTAGAACTCTTCCGGGACGGACCGCGCGCCCACCCGGTCACCTTCACGTGGGCGGTCGCGATGAGCGCGGTCATTTACTTCAACTTCGCCTGGTTTCGCGAGCAGCTTTGCTTGGTCATCTGCCCCTATGGACGCCTGCAGTCCGTCATCACGGACCAGCACAGCATCGTCATTGGCTACGATACCAAGCGCGGCGAGCCCCGCGGCAAGGTGAGTGACCCGACGGCGGGCGACTGCGTCCAGTGTGGACGCTGCGTCGCGGTCTGCCCGACGGGCATCGACATTCGCAACGGCCTGCAGCTCGACTGCATCGGCTGCTCCGCCTGCGTCGACGCCTGCGACGACATCATGGACAAAGTGGGACGCAAGCGCGGCCTTGTGCGCTACGACTCCCTCGCGGCCTTCGAGGGCCAGAAAACGCGCTGGCTACGGCCGCGCGTTCTCTTTTACGCGCTGCTCGGCGTGATCGGCCTCGGCGCCGCCTCCGTTGCCGCCGGACGCTACGAAAGCTTCGAAGCCAGCCTCATCCGCGCCACCTCCACGGCTTACATCCTGGACGCGGGCACCGTTCGCAACGCCTTCACACTGCACCTGGTCAACAAACGTGACGTGGCCCGCACCTACCGCGTCAGCGTCCAAGCAAGTCCCCACATCGCGGTCAGCCCCGAACACACGGAAGTCCATGTCGGACCCTTGGGCGCAAGCCGCGTCACCATCCTCGCCACCGCCCAAACCGCCGCCGTCGCCCCCGAGGCCCTAGCCGGCACCCTCAACGTCACCGTGCTGAGCACCCAAGGCCAAAGCGACGACCGCCGCGACCTAAATGCCCCTTTCCTCGCCCCCTAACGCCGAAATTGTCACCGAGTTGAGACTGTCTCACCACCGCGCAAAGCAGAACCCACCTCGCTCTTGACGGACGCTGAAGCGCGTAGCGCGCGGATCTTGATGTAAACTCTAAGCGACGGGCTCGGTTCAAGTGAGACGAAGGGGCCCACTGCGCATCCGGGCCACGCAGTCTTTCTTGCAGGCAGCTCATTTAGATAGGTTCCGGCTTGTGTAGGCCGGAAGGCACTGTCGCTGTATAAGTAAGCGTTCAGAGGGTCTAGAGTGCGAAACCGTCGCGGGAAAGAGCCGCTTGGGCGTCGGGGCCCCAGCGCTCACTTGCTGTT
Organism: Myxococcales bacterium; assembly: GCA_007124745.1. GTDB lineage: Bacteria > Myxococcota_A > Polyangia > Polyangiales > SLQV01 > SLQV01. Next base: position 223 of record SLEO01000150.1, on the reverse strand, counting down.
TCCTGCGGCATTAACGTTAGATCGACCCCTGAACGGTTACTCCCATACTTTGTGAACCACACCTCGTTCGTTGACGCGCTCCACATCGCTATCACCGGCACACACGTAACCGTTCAGGGGGGTCGCGGAAGATAGCGGTTGACACGCGATCGTGAACGTGATCGAAAGGGGATGTGACGGAAGCCCCCCGAGATCAGCAGGTACGCGAGCTTGAGGCGGAAAT
>SLEO01000320.1 GCA_007124745.1 Myxococcales bacterium | reverse complement strand
TCAACGAACTGAAGCAGCCCTACCTCCTTTCCGACGCCTCAAGCATGCGCGGCACAGGCTGGACCCCCAACTTCGACCTCAAGCGCGGCACCGAAGCCACCGCCAAGTGGTACCGCGAAAATAGCTGGATCTAGCGGCGTCACCTTTCAGGGGCATTTCGAAAGATGCCCCCTGGGCTTAGCTACTAGCCCCCACGTTATTGACTCACGCCGTGCCGCCCGACTTGCACCTACTGCGAGTGACCCGAAGCTGCGCGGGGAACCCGGTACCCACTTGCTCTTTCCAAGTGAGGGTTCTCCGGGCGCTGCGAGCCCTTACCTGACCTTCCGGCAACGCCGTGCGTGAATGCGGCGTGGTCTGCTGCTAGGCAGAGCGGCATGGTGAACCTTGAAGGGTACGTGCTGCCGGGGCTTATGCCGGCGCCGAGTCTGGCGCAGCTCACGGAGCCGCATCCGCGCGTCGAGTCCAAGAAGGCATACCAGTCGCGGCTGGAGGCGGCGCAGTTTGCGCTGCTTAGCTTGCAGCAGCACTTTCGGGCCGAAGGACATCGGGGGGTTGTGGTGTTCGAGGGGCTGGACGCGGCGGGAAAAGGCGGGGTCATCAAGCGCTTCGCCGAGAAGCTCGACCCGCGGGGGCTGCGGGTTCACGCCATTGGCGCGCCGAACGCCGCCGAGCTTCGCGAGCACTATCTGAGCCGCTTCTGGCGTCGCCTGCCCGAACCGGGCGAGCTCGCTATCTTCGACCGCTCCTGGTACGGGCGAGTCCTGGTGGAACGCGCCGAGAAGTTCACGCCCGCCGCCCGTTGGCAGCAGGCCTATGGCGAAATCTTCAACTTCGAGCGTATGCTGAATGACGACGGCGTACGCATCATCAAGGTCTTCCTCTCCATCACCAAAGATGAGCAGCGCTCCCGTTTTCTCGAACGCCTTGAGGGCGAGTTTAAGCACTGGAAGCTGACGGAAGCGGACCTTGAGACGCGCAAACACTGGAAGGCCTACCAGGAAGCGATTGAGGTGATGCTCTCACGCACCCACGCGCCCTACGCGCCCTGGATGCTCATCGACGCTGACCACAAGTGGTACGCCCGCGTGACCGCCCTCGAGGCCTGCGTCGCCCACCTCGCCGGCGGCGACAGCCTCGAGCCCGCCAAGCCCGACCCGGACTTCATCGCCCGTGCCCGAAGCGCCCTCAAGGCTTCCTAGAGCAGGCTGCAAGCGCGCCATGGTTGACGTATTCGTTTACGGTACGCTGCGGCGGGGGGAGACCGCGCATCACTTGCTTGCGAAAGGCACGTGGGTCGGTGAGGCGTTGACGGACGCTGCCTTCACCCTCGTCGACCTCGGCGCCTGGCCGGGCTTGCTGGCCGGCGGTCGAACGCGTGTCGTCGGGGAGGTATTCCGTATCAACCCGGGCTTGCTTCCCGCACTGGATGCCTACGAGGACTGCCCCGAAGACTACGTCCGGCAAACCATACCCGTCACCCTAAAGGAGTCAGGCGCGCGCATCGAGGCGCTGACCTATCTCCTTCGGCCGGCGCTAGCGGCCGAAAAGTCGCCCATTGCGTCGGGCGACTGGCGCACGCGCTGATTGACACGCCTCACTTCTGCGCCTTTAGCCCCCAGTCTGCATCGCATTCGTCTGAACCCCCTTCGCTCGAACCCACTTCGAGCGTCCAGACGCCCCGCAGGAATGGGGGGCGACAATCTGCCACATTTACGTCGTGCCCCACATGGACCACATCCACGCTCGCATCGGGATGGAGGCCGGGATGGAGGAGGCGTGGCGCGCTGGGGGCGCCACGTGCGGCTTTGGGCCACCTCCCGGAAGGTGCGGAGCAGGAGGGCCCGCGTCACAAGGATGCGGAGCGCTTCACGCCAAAACACCCTTCGGCATTGCGAACAATGCCCCCACCCGAGCGATTGCGGCCCAATTGGCCTGAATAGGGAGAGCTTAGACATGGTTAACGTTACGGTAACTGAGGGTTTCATTGAAGCGACGGAGCGCACCCGCGCACCTGTAGGATTGGGACCTCGCCTAAGAGTGAAACGGGTTTGGCCGCGACACGCCGTCGTGTTCGGTCTCGCGCTGAGTTTGGCTGGGGGTTGCGCGGACGATGCAACGAGCCAGCCGGGCGAAGCACCGAAGGCGTCCCCGGAACAGGACGAGCTGGCGCACACAGGCGATGCAGACCCCAGCGACGTGACGCCTGAGGACCATGCCACGGCAACCCAGCGCGTGAGCATCGCGTTCGACGCGCGCGTAGGCGCCGAGCCCGCCGTCTGCGGCCGAGAGTATGCCGCGCTTGGAACCGCTGCCACGCCCGCGTTGCTCGCGGACGCACGCCTGTTCCTGGCGGACATCGAGCTACAGAACGCTGACGGCGAGTGGGTTGCGCTCGCCCTTGACCAAGACACCCCATGGCAGGCTCACAGTATCGCGCTGCTCGACTTCGAGGATGGTAGCGCCGCGTGCGCGGGAAGCGGTGATGCGGCCCTCAATCATCAGGTCGTCGGGGAGCTTCCGGCCGGTACCTATGCGGGACTACGCTTTAGCGTCAGCGTTCCACCCGAACTAAACCACAACGACAGCGCCGTGGCCCCCGCGCCGCTCAACGTGGCGACGATGTTCTGGAACTGGCGCGGTGGCTACAAGTACCTGCGCGTCGACTGGGATACCTCCGTCAATGGCACAATAGACTTCGAAGCGGAGGATGCCCCTGCGGTTCCGCGCTGGAATGTTCATCTCGGTGCGACCCAATGCGTCAGTGCGGCGGCCACCGCCCCTCCCGACGCGCCCTGCGGCCTGCCGAACCGCCCCGAAATCGTGCTGCCTGACTTTGTCGCAAGTGCACATCAAGTCGTCATCGATCTTGGCGCATTGGTAGGCGGCGCCGACCTGAGCGCGAACGTCGAAGGTACGCCGCCGGGTTGCATGAGCGCGCGCACTGAAGCCGACGACTGCGCACCCGTCTACCGCAGCCTGGGTCTCAGCTTCGAAACGGGTGTGTGTGTGGACGCGTGTGACGACCAGAGCGTGTTCGCGCTCGCACCGCTGTAAGGGCTCAGAAGGCATCAACTTGACCCCCTCGTATTCGGGGGCAAATGCGGCGCTGCTTCTTCGAAGGACACCCTTACATCTGCCGTGAGGCGGCCTAAAGCTGCGCTCTGAGCCCCTACACCTGGCTTTTTTCCCAACCAGGTTGTCATTGACCCGCCCCAGTACCGAGGAACCCGCTGGCCATGCTTACCGCACCGACCATACCCATGCAGAGCCCATCCACTTACTGCGCACGCGCCGCACGAGGGCAGCGCTGTAGCGTTGTCGTGCTCGCATGGGGTCTGGCTGTGCTGAGCGCGGGGTGCGCGGATGGGGCGGCGTTTGCGGTGGTAGAGCACGAGCGACCCAGCGCCTCGGTCACCGACGACTCGGGTGAACCCACGCAGGCGGCGGAAGAGCTGAGCGCGCTGACCCGTTTCGAGCTGCCGCCGGGCTTTCCGCCGCCGCGCATTCCTGCGACCAACCCGCTGACGGACGCCAAAATCGAACTCGGCCGGCACCTCTTCTACGACACGCGGCTTTCGGGCAATGGCGAGCAGTCCTGTGCGTCCTGCCACGAACAAGCCAAAGCCTTTGCCGACGGCCAGGCGCTACCGACGGGGTCAACGGGCGAGGTGCACCACACCAATAGTCTGCATCTCGTCAATGCGGTCTATCAAGGCACCTTGACCTGGGCGAACCCCCTTCTGACCTCGCTCGAAACGCAGATCTTCGTACCCATTTTCGGGGAAGAGCCCGTAGAACTCGGCGCCGCGCCGTTCCGCATCGAGATCATCGACCGCCTAGCCGCCGACGCCTATTACCAAGCAGCCTTCCCTGCGGCATTTCCTGAGCGCGAAACGCCCTTGGACTGGGACGCTGTGGCAATGGCGCTCGCTTCCTTTGTGCGCTCACTGATTTCCGGCAACTCGGCCTTTGATCGCTTCGTCTACCAGGGCGAAGCTCAAGCGCTTTCCGCTTCCGCGAAACGCGGCATGGACCTCTTCTTTTCCGAGGAGTTTGAGTGCCACCACTGCCACGGTGGCTTCAACTTCACCGAAGCTTCCGTGCACGCCAACACGCCCTTCGAAGCCATGCGCTTCAACAATACGGGCCTCTACAACATCGACGGCGAGGGAGGCTACCCGCTGACCGCCCGCGGGCTTATCGAGTTCACCGGGGCGCCTAGCGATATGGGCCGCTTTCGCGCGCCTAGCCTGCGCAACGTTGCAGTGACCGCCCCCTACATGCACGACGGCTCGGTGGAAACACTCGGCGAGGTGATAGACATCTATGCCGCAGGGGGCCGCGTCATCACCGACGGCCCTCATGCGGGAGACGGCAGGCTTAACCCCTTCAAGAGCGGCTTCGTCGTGGGCTTCGCGCTGAATGAACGGCAGCGCGGCGACCTGCTCGCCTTCCTTGAAAGCCTGACCGACGAGGCCTTCCTCTCGAATCCACGCTTCGCTAACCCCTGGAGCGCAGGCGAGGACGGCGCGACCGCTGCCGAAACGCTAACGCGGGCACCGCAATGATCGCGCGCGCTCGAAGGCGCCATGTGCCCGCCCGCAACTTCGCTCCCAACGCCGCGCTGATGGCGAGGAATATCAAGCGAGGCCTTGTCCTGGCGACGCTTACGCTGGGGTGCGCGTGGGCACTGCCGACCGCGGCGCACCACCATGCGGGCGCTGTCGGCCGCGTGGGCACTTCGTCGCTCTCGCTTTTTGGGCCGGCCGGTGCTGGCCGCTATGCACTCGCGGGACCTGAGCTGCGCCTGGCGCTCAGTTACGACTTCACCTTCTTTGGGCGGGCGCTTGATGGCAGCGCGCGCTTCGAGCGCGGCGACCTCGGCACAGCCCAACTTCATCTCATGACCGTCGCGACCGTGCTCGAGTTGCCGCGGGGCACACTCTTCGGCGCGGCGCTGCCCGTCGGGGTCTTGAGTACCAGCCCCCCCGCGGACTCCGAAAACGCGGGACGTACTGCCAGCGGCCTCGGAGACGTGCAGCTTTGGGTCGGTCAACGGCTTGCGCCCCTACTTAAGCGTTCGGATAGTGCATCGGCACCGCGCGCTGACTTAGCGCTTCGGGCGGGCGTCTCCCTCCCGACAGGGCGCTACGACCCGAGCGCGGGACTCACCGTCACGGACGTCGTGGGCGGCCCGGATGGCAGCATCGACATCATCACCTTCGACACGCGTACCACCCTAGGCCTCGATACCTTTGCGCTCATGTTCGGCATGGAAGGGGCGCTGGCGCTTTCCTCGCGTTTTGCCCTTCAAACCAGCCACGCCGTCAGCATTCCGCTAAGCCAAACGCGCGACGGCATTCTCTGGGGGCCGGACGTGGTAGGGGCGCTCTTGCTCGCCGCAACGATCCTGCCCGAGTGGCTATCGCTCGCAGCTGGCCCCGCCTACAACAGCCATTTCGCGGACTCCGTGCCGACGGACCGCGATACAGCGGGGGCTGACGCCGGACGGGCACGCCTCGGAGGGCGCCACGATGTCGGCGCCGCCGCCCGCCTCTTTGGCCGGCTGACGCCGCGTCTCGGCTACTTTATCCGCGCTAACGTCCCCCTTTGGCAATGGACCGGCGGTGTCCAACTTGCGGAAACGTTCTCGCTTGGCGCCGCCCTTACCTACAGCTTCGGCTCCTGAAGACGGCTTGCTAGCCGCCTCGGTCGGGACGCCC
>SLEO01000177.1 GCA_007124745.1 Myxococcales bacterium | reverse complement strand
GTCGACTTTGGCGAAGTCATCGAAGTCGATAAGCGCGGACGTTGTCTCTTCCGCGTCCTTGTCAGCTGCGCCGGACGCACCCTTCGGGCTTGAGGCTGCCGGTGCTGCCGTGGGGCTCTTTGCAAGGGCTTCCGCTGTGCTCGTGTTCATCGGCCTTCCTTGTTTCGGTGAGGTATTCGCCAGCCCTGCGCTGCTTGGAGGCGCATCGGAATCGGCCTTGGTGCTCGGTTTGAACTGGTTGACGACCGCCGGATCGAGTCGTGGGAAGAGGCCGATATTCACGTTGACCTTGAGGCCGGGCTGGAGGCCGCCCCAGGTATCCTCGGGCCAGAGGTCGAGGCGGGGCGTCGGGGTGAGTGGCGGCAGGCCCATCAGGTCGCGCAGTTCGCCGGCTTTGCGCGGCATCACCGGCGTGACGAGCACGCTCACCATGCGCAAGACTTCGAGCACGTGGTAGCAGATGTTCCCAAGTTCGGCGTGCTGTTCAGGTGCCTTAAGTGTCCAGGGCGCGCGCTTGTCGACGTAGCGGTTGGCTTCCGCCACCAGCTCCCAAATCGCCTCGATCGCGCGGTGAAACGTGTACTCTTCGTAGGCCGTGCGCGCGGCTTGCGCGCAGCGCGCGGCAGCCTCCCGCAAGGCCGTCTCCGCGTCCGTGTCGAGGGATGGCGTGGGGGCAGGTACCGCACCGCCGAGGACTTTCTGCACCAGGCTGACAAGGATGCGCGAGGCGAGATTGCCGAGGCCGCTGGCAAGCTCGCTTTGGTAGCGGTCTAGCAGGCGCTCGTGGGAGAAATCACCGTCGCTGCCGAGGGCAATGTCTCGGAGCAAGCAGTAGCGGAGCGCATCCTCGCCGAGCAGCTGGGCGAGGGGCTCGGGCGGCACGAAGTTGCCGCGCGACTTCGACATTTTCTCCCCGTCGACCGTGAGCCACCCATGGGCGAGGATACGCGTGGGCGGCTCAATGCCCGCGCTCATCAGGAAGGCGGGCCAGTAGATGGCGTGAAAGCGCAGGATGTCTTTGCCGACGACGTGGAGCGCTTCGCCCGAGGGCGGCCAGAAAGCCGACACTACCGGCGAGGCTTCGCTTGTCGTGCCGCTCGCTGCGTCTTCGTCACTGGAACTGAGGCCGCCGATGGCGCTGAGGTAGTTGGCTAGCGCGTCTAGCCACACGTAGACCACGTGCTCCGGTGCGCCGGGAACACCAATGCCCCAGCGAAACGATGTCCGGGAGACGGAGAGGTCGCGCAGGCCGCCTTCCACAAAGCGCACCATCTCGGTGTAGCGCCCTTTCGGCAGGATGAAGTCGGGGTGGCTTCGGTAGAAGTCCAGCAAGCGGTCCTGGTAGGCACTCAGTCGGAAGAAGTAGCTCGGCTCGCTGACGCGCCGGGCAGGCTGCTTGGAGTAGGGGCAGAGATTGCCCTCGAGGAGTTCCTTTTCGGTGAGGAAGGTCTCCTCGGACACCGAGTACCAGCCTTCGTAGCTACCGAGATAAATATCGCCGCGGTCGACGAGGCGCTGCCAAAGGCGGGCAACCGTCTCGCGGTGGCGGGCGTCGGTGGTGCGGATAAAGTGGTCGAAGCCCACGCCGAGCGTTGCCGCCATCTCGCGGAAACGCGGTGACATGCGGTCGACGAACTCTTGGGGGGCAAGACCCTCGCTTTTGGCGCGCTCGGCCACCTTCTGGCCGTGCTCGTCGGTGCCCGTGACCATGCAGGTGGGGCGGCCGCGGAGCTGCCCGTAACGTCGGCAAACGTCCGCGATGGTCGCAGCGTACGCGTGACCGATGTGAGGCCGGTCATTGACGTAAAAAATCGGGGTCGTGACGAGCAGCGGCTTGGGGTCTTGCATGCAGGATGACTTCATTCTGTAGGGCGACTTTGGGGTTGGGAGACGCGGTTGTGGCGCTACTGCTGACAGCCAGCGGTCGGACGGACATTGGCTGTCATGAGGTCCCAGTCAGGGGTCTCCACGCGGAGCAAGGTAAAGTGTGCCTCGCCCCTTCCGGATTCGCCGGTAGTAAGGTCCGTTGAGTAGAAGTGCGTCGCGCCCTTTTCGGCGATGTCGACGGCGACGCGTGCGTGCAGTTCTTCCGCATTATCGCTGAGACCGCCGACCACGTGCATGTTGCCGATGTCGACGGAGGGGACTGCGTTGATGAGTTCGGGCCGGTTGAGGTGCACCGCCTCGCATACGAGCCTGGGGGGCGTTGCATCGCCTGGTCCCGCCGTGGGCTTGAAGTGAATCTTGAGACACCCCGCGAGCGTTGTGCTCATAAGCAGCGCGCCGAAAACCGCTGGTAGGTACGCCATCCGACCCGCGTGTCGCCGCAATGCTCGCTTGGCTGGGCTCTCGCTGAGGCCTTGGGTGGCCTGACGGGTAGGGTCGGTCGCAGGCCGTGAAGTGGGTCTCCAAGCTCTCATGCGCCGGACTTAGCACGGAACGTTGGCGTTTTTGCGAGACACCGTCCAAAAAAGTGGCAACTCAGAGGCATGGAACGGCGACCGTTAGCGAAGTCGGGGCTGCAGGTATCGGTCATGTCGCTTGGGACGATGACCTGGGGCGAGCAGAACACCCAAGACGAGGCGTTTGCGCAGCTTGACCTCGCGGTGGAACGCGGCGTCAACTTCATCGACACCGCCGAACTCTACGCGGTGCCGCCGCGCCCGGAAACCTACGGCGCGACGGAGCGCATGCTCGGAGCTTGGCTGAAGGCGCGCGGCAGCCACCTGCGCGATGACCTGGTCCTGGCGACGAAGGTCGTGGGTCAGAGCACGCGGCTGAGTTACATCCGCGGAGGCAACGCCCGCCTCGACGCGCAGCATATCAAGGCGGCGCTTGAGGCCTCGCTCACACGTCTGGGCTTGGATGACGTCGACCTCTACCAGCTTCATTGGCCGGATCGGCATGTGAATAACTTCGGCGAACTCGGATACCTACCCGGTGATGACCGGGAAGCCACGCCTCCCGAGGAAACGCTGCGCGTGCTTGAGGAGCTCATCATTTCGGGAAAGGTGCGCCATGTCGGTCTTTCGAACGAGACCCCTTGGGGCGTCATGACGTTCCAGCGCCTCGCAGAGAACGGTGGCGGGCCGCGCATGGTGTCTATTCAGAATCCTTACTCGCTGCTCAATCGCTCCTTTGAGGTCGGCCTGTCTGAAATCGCCCATCGGGAAGGGATCGGTCTTTTGGCCTACTCACCGCTGGCGATGGGTATGTTGACGGGCAAATACCGCCAAGGCGCACGGCCAAGCGGTGCGCGCCTCAGCGTCTACCCGCAGTTCACGCGCTACACCTCCGAGCGCGCGGAACGGGCGGTCGAGGCCTACGCCGCCGTCGCGGCGGAAGCCGGGGTGTCACTGACGGCGCTCGCGCTCGCCTTCGTCAATCAGCGCCCCTTTGTGACGTCCAACATTCTCGGTGCCACGACTCTCGCCCAACTTAACGAGAACCTGGACGCGGCGGAGACGCACCTCGATGCAGATACGCTAGCGGCGATCGATGCTGTACACCGGGAGATATCCAATCCTTGTCCTTGAGGCCACGCGCGGCCGCAGGGTGCTGGCGTGGCTTTCGCGCCTGGCCTAAGCCGCAGGCATGGTCACGGGCATGTTCGCGGGCATGGTCACGGGTAGGGCAGTGAACGACGGGTCGGCTGGTGCGCCTGCGGACGCGGACGTAGCGGCATGGAGGGCGCGGCTTGAGCAGCCCCTCGCTGAGGTGCGCGCCGACATCGCCGAGGCTTGCGCCGCTTGCCATCGTGACCCCGCCGACGTGACGCTTATCGCGGTGGCGAAGCGCCAGCCAGCAGCGGCGATAAGTGCGGTGCATGCGCTGGGCGTGCGGGATATTGGCGAAAACTACGTGCAGGAACTCGCAGAGAAAGCAGAAGCGCTCACGCACCTCAGGGATCTCCGCTTTCATCATATCGGGCAGTTGCAGCGGAACAAAGTCGGGCCCGTGCTGAGGCATGCGCGGGTGCTGCACAGCATCGATTCCGAGCGCCTCGCTGCGCGCGTCGAAACCGTCGCTGCCGGCATGGGTCGCCGCATCCCTGTATTCGTTCAGGTCAACCTCAACCAGGAAGACAGCAAAGGCGGCGTTGGGCCGGAGGGTCTTGCGGCGCTCGTGGCCTATGTCCGCGGCTGCGACCATCTCGACTTGCGTGGGTTGATGACGCTTCCGGAGGCGGACGAGGCGGGGGCGCAGCGGGCCTTCGCCGCCTGTCGTGAGCATGCGGTGCAACTAGGCCTCAGCGAACTATCCATGGGGATGAGCGGTGATTTCGCGGCTGCCATCGCGGAAGGGGCCACGCATATTCGCGTGGGTACGCGGCTCTTTGGCGCGCGACCTGCCGCGGGTGGCTAGCGCCTTGGGTGCCGATTCCCCTTCAAGAACGGCGCGATTAAGGTCATCCTTGGCCTATGGCCGAGTGGGCGCACGCGCTTGTGAAGGCGGGGCTATTGCCCCGTGACGCCCTGGCGGCTGCCGAGTCCCGCCAGCGCGATATCGGCGGCACGCTCGATACCAACCTGCTGGAACTCGGTCAGATCGACGAAGCCACGGTCTTGGCCTACAAGGCGGCCGCCTGCGGACTGGCCGCGGCGCCCATCGAGGCGCTCGCGGGAGCCGGGAGCATTCAGCCCCGTCCCGGCGCATCTGAACGGCCCCCCCCACGCGGCTTGCTCGCCGGGGAAGGGCAGCGTGCCGGAGCCCAAGCAAGCGAGGTACGTCCCGGAAGTCTGCTCAACGCCGCAGCGGTTCATCGATGGCTTCCCGCCCCCGTGGCGGTCCGATACCAGTTGGTCCCCATCGCCCGTGATGAGGGTAGCCTCACCGTCGCCGTCGAGGAGCCTTTGGCGCCGACGGTCGCCGCAGAACTCGCCTTCCTCGCCGGGCGTACGCTCGTGCAGCAAATGGCGTTGCCCGTGCGTCTACGCCTCGCGCTGGCGCAGCTTTACCGTTTGCCGGTGGATCCACGCCTTGGCTCACTCGCCGAGCGTCTCGGCAGTCTGGAAGGCGGAAGCGTTCGCTCGAACCGCGCAGGCTCTTTGCCCCGGGCGGCCACCTTAACGCCGCCCGTTCCTGCCTTTCCGGGCGCCCGCACCGATACCCACGCCACCCGCGATACCGTGTCATTTCAGCCGTCGGGCGGCTCGGAACCGCCGCCGGCCCCCTCGAGCGGCAGGGTTGCATCGGAACCGGTACCGCGTTTCCGCGAGCGCGAAGCTACGCGACCCTTCATCGAGCTCTCCGTTTCTCGAGCGCTGCCCCAGTCGGAGTCGATGCAGCCCGCACGCACCTCGGGAGCTGAAGCGAGCGAGCGCCCAGAGCGCGGCACCCGTCGGCGTTTGGTTTCGGAGCCCGGCTCCGAGTACGCAGGCCCCTCCGGTCCGCCCGTGAGCGCCTCCGAACTACACCGACGCTACCCCCTCACTTCGATCCAAACAGCCACCCACGGCGATGAAATCTTGAGCGCCTTCGTCGGCTTCTGCGGCGGTATACTGAACTACGCTGCGCTCTTCGCCATCTACGAAGACGTGGCGGAGTTGAAGTACGAGTCCACGAAAGGCGAAGTGCGCCGCCGCACGGACCTAGCGATTCCCTTAGAGATGCCGCACGCTATTGCACTCGCCGTATCCGAGTGCGTCCTGCGCGTCGTGGACTTGCGCGCCTCGGATTTCGACGCCTTTATCGCCTCGCGTTTGGGACGCTCCGGCGCCCAGCCCGCCGTCGTGGTCCCAGTCGCGG
>SLEO01000251.1 GCA_007124745.1 Myxococcales bacterium | reverse complement strand
GTGGCAAGAAGCCTACGTCCCCGAAGGCGCGGCGACCCTCGAAGATGTCGTCGCTTTCCGCGAATGCTTTGCATTCTTCGAACGAAGCCAAGGCGCCCCCCGGCTCATTCTCTGGCGCCCGGACACGGATGAACGCCGGGACATCACGCTGCCCGAGCGCGCATGTGCCCTGGATGCCGGGCCGAACGTCGACATCAACGCATCGCATCTGCGTATCCACTACGCATCCCTCGTATCCTCGCCACGCGTCTATGATGTCGACCTCGAAAGCGGGACGCTGACGCTGCGGCAGCAGCGCGCTGTGGGCGGAGGTTACGACCGTGATGCCTACACATCGGAACGTTTCACCGCCCGGGCGGCGGACGGTACGGAGATTCCTATCTCCCTCGTCATGCGCCGAGACCTCAAACAGCCGGCCCCGCTGCTGCTTTACGTCTACGGCGCCTACGGCATCTCCATCGATCCGACCTTCAGTGCCTCGCGCCTGTCGCTGCTCGACCGCGGTTTTGCCTATGCCATTGCGCATGTGCGCGGCGGTGCGGAGCTCGGCCGACACTGGTACGAAGCGGGCAAGCTCGACGCGAAAGAGAATACCTTTAGCGATACGATCACCTGCATTCACGCGCTGATCGACCGCAAGGTCACCGCGCCCGGCCGCGTGTTTCTCTACGGCGGCAGCGCGGGCGGCATGACGGTGGGCGCTGTACTCAACCGGGTTCCCGAGCTGCTCGGCGGCGCGATTGCGGCGGTGCCCTTTGTCGACTGTACGCACACGATGCTCGATAGCTCGCTGCCGCTGACGCCGACGGAGTACACCGAATGGGGCAATCCCAGTGCGGATGCCGACGTCTTTGCACGCATTCGCGCCTATTCGCCCTACGACAACACGGAGCCCCGTCCCTACCCGCCGCTGCTCGTCACCGCGGGTCTGAACGACCCGCGCGTCACCTACTGGGAACCGGCCAAGTGGGTTGCCGCGCTGCGCAAAGCCCTCTCGACCTACCACGGGCTAGAGCCGATGGAGACGCCGGATGGCCCCGCCTGGGCCTGGCAGACCCATGTGCCGCCGGTACTGCTGCATATCGAAATGAGCGCGGGTCACCGCGGTAGTGCGGGACGCTTTGAAGCCCTTAGAGAAGTCGCTTTGGAGTACACCTTCTTGCTCGCCGCCGCAGGTATTCTTGAGGCTGGCGCTTCGGGCTTGTCGGGCGCTGTCAAAAAAGTGTACAAATAGGACTGCTCCTAAGTGACACGTACCTTGGCGTCCGAACGCCGGGGGACGTGGCTATCCGTGGCTCGGTCACGGAGCAAGAGAGCGGCCTCAGCATGAGTACGCGGACACATTCTGGGCCCATCACGACCCCCGAGTCGTGGGTGGGACGCACCATTGATCGCCGTTACGCCCTTACCGCATTGCTCGGTGAGGGCGGCATGGGCGCCGTCTACCGAGCGCGCCATCAGCGCCTCGAACGCGACTTTGCCATCAAGATTATTCGTCCCCACTTGGCGGGCGACCAGGAAATCATCGCGCGTTTTGAGCGCGAAGCACAGGCGCTCGCCGCCTTCCAACACCCTAACGTCGTGGGCGTCACCGATTACGGCGAACTCCCCGCAGGCGGCGCTTACCTCGTCATGGAGCTGGCGCAGGGCGAGTCGCTGCGCACGCGTCTTGAACGCAGCGGACGCTTGGCGTTCACCGACGTGTGCGCTGTCGGCGCGGCCGTGGCGGACGCGTTAGCTGCGGCGACGGAGCTAGGCATCGTGCACCGCGACCTGACCCCGGACAACATCTTCGTGCGCGCCGCACCGCCCGGGATGCCGCCGGAGATTAAGCTGCTGGATTTTGGCGTCGCCCGCATGGTTCAGGCTACCCAAGAAAGTAGCGAATCCTCGGGCGACTCCGCGTTTAGTCGAGGCGGCGTGGGTGAGCTCACCCGCGCTGGCGCGGTGATTGGGACGCCGGGGTACATGGCGCCGGAGCAAGCCATCGGTGCTCCCGTCGACACGCGGGCGGATCTTTACGGTCTTGGTGCGGTGCTCTGGGAGCTGGTTACCGGGCGCCGCCTCTGGGAGGGCCGGACGGCACTCGAGGTGTTAACGCTCCAGCTTAGCGACCAGCCGCCCCGCCTCGACGCCTTGCCCGATGTGTTCTCCCCGCCGATCCCTGAAGAGTTTTGCGACCTCGTCGACAGCCTCCTGGCGCGTCAAGCGGACGATCGCATCCAGTCCGCCGTCGAAGTGCGCACCTTGTTGGCGCGCTTGGCGCTTGGGGCAGGGGATGCGGCCCATGCCACGCCGAGGCGCGGGGCGCGGGCGCTACGCGCGTGGCGCCGGATGAGCCGCTCGCTCCTAGGGCGGCGCGGCTTGCCTGTAGCGGCGCTTCCCAAAGCGCAGTCGACGCTCGCGGCTTCGCCGCTGGCGCTGGCCATGGCTTCCGAGGATTTGCCGCGTCGCGAGAGCGGCACGCGTATCGGGCGCTTGCAGCGGCGCTTGCCCCGCGGTCTGCGGGCGGGGCTTATCGTGCTCGCGTCGCTATTGATTCTGGGACTTGGCCGCCTCACGGTGGGACATCCCGACGTGCCCGCACAGGCCGAGCCGCCCGGGAGCCCGGCGTCGCCGACGGCTGAGCAGCTCGAATCGGCCGTTTCTGCACTCGCAACGCTCCACTCGGCCTCCGATGAAACAAGCCGCGTCGAGGCGGCACGCACTGTGCTCGGCCTTGTGACCTCAATCCCTATCCCCGACTATGCCGTCAAACTCGCCGCGCTTGAGGTGGCTGACGGTTGCCGTGAACTGAGTCAAGCCATAGGCGCGCTCGCGAACTCAGAGGACCCGCGCGCCCGCGTCGGCCTCGAACTCATGGCCAAACGGCCGCGAAAAGGCTGCGGTCCTGGCGGCAAACGTGACTGTCTCGCATGTGTGCGCGACGAACTCTCCCAGGCGCTCGCCGACCGCCCTTAGACGCCGGAGACCGGCCCGCTACATGCCGGCAGCTTCGAGATAGCGCGTGAGCTGAGGCGCCGGGCTTTTGAGCATATCTGCGGGCGGACCCCAGAAAAGAACGCGGCCTTCGTGAAGGTAGGCGACGCGCTGAGCGATGCGCAGCACGCTTTGAATATCGTGGCTCACCACGAGCGAGGTGACGTTGAAGTCTTCGGAGGTCTTGCGGATAAGGTCGTCGACCGCGCGCGACACGACGGGGTCAAGGCCCGAAGTTGGCTCATCATAGATAATGAGTTCGGTGTCGAGCGCGAGCGCTCGGGCGATAGCGGTGCGCTTTTGCATGCCGCCGGAAATCTCGCTCGGCAGTTTCTTGGCGGCATGGGCGATTTCTAGGGCGGTCAAAAGGGTCATCACGCGCTCGCGAATGGCAGCGGAGCCAAAGTCGGAGTGCTGCCGTAGGGGAAATGCCACGTTCTCGAAGACCGTGAGCGAATCGAAGAGGGCGGAGCCCTGAAACACCATGCCCATGCGCCGGCGGAAGGGCAGAAGTTCACGTTCGCCAAGGCCCACGAGCTCCTGGCCATCGAAGGTGATGCTGCCGGAGTCAGGGGTATCCAGGCTAGCGATCTGCCGCATGAGTACACTCTTGCCCGTGCCCGAGCCTCCAAGCACGACGGTAACCTCGCCCCGCGGCACCTCAAGGTCGAGGCCGCGGAGGACGTGCAGTGCGCCGAAGTGCTTGTGGAGCGCGGTGACGCGCAAGAGCGGTGTCTCGTCGGGGGCTGTCACGCGCCTAACCTGAACTCCGGGTGAACGTCAGGACTAGGTCTGAAATGAAGTAATCGAGCACCAAAATCGCCACCGCACTTTGCACGACCGCTCGGTTGGTGGCCTCGCCTACCCCCTGGGCCCCGCCCCGGGCGAAGTAGCCCTGGCGACAGGCGATAATCGCCAACGCAAAACCGAAGCACGCCGCTTTCACGAGGCCTTGGGAGACATCCGAAGGGTCGGTCAGGAGCCGCACACGGTAGACGAAGATGCCGGGGTCAAGTCCCAGCAGCTTCACGCCCACCAGCCAGGCGCCGAAGATGCCTACCAGGTCAAACAGGATGGTGAGCAGAGGCACCATCAACGTCGCCGCGACCACGCGCGGTACGATCAGAAAGTTCACAGGCTGGACGGCCATGGACCACAGCGCATCGATCTGCGACGTCGCGCGCATCGACCCGAGCTGTGTGGCCATGGCGCTCCCAGCGCGCGCCGAGACCATCAGCGCCGAGAACACGGGCGCAAGTTCACGCGCAAGCGCAATGCCGATCACCCCGCCCACCATATTCTCGGCGCCAAAGAGCCTAAACCCATCGACGAGCTGCAGGCTGAATACCATGCCGACGAAAAGCCCCGTCAGCCCCACGATGAAAATCGAGCCGACGCCGATGAAACGCATCGCTTCGAGAAGCTGCGGCACATGAAAGGGCCTGCGGAAGGTCCACCGCGCCGTTTCACCGACCAAACGGGCAAGAATGCCGACTTCCTCAAGGGCCCGCAGGACGGGCCCGGTCACGAAGCGATGCGTCGAGGCGCTGCCCGAGTCCGTATCACTCGACACGGGGTCGCCCGCGGCTATTGGCGCTAGTTCGTCGCGCCTTAGGCCGAGGCGCTGCGCAAGCTTGGCGAGAAATGGCACCACAAGTGGTAGGGGTCTACGCGAGAGCGCCGGCGCTTTCCAGGACCAGCGACAAACATTCCTGTGTCTGATGGAGGTCAGCCAGCGTGAGGACCGAACGTAGGCGTAGGCGATGGTGTCTCAGAATGCGCCGAAGCCACGTCGTTCGACATTCACGCGCTCAGCTTCGAAGGCGATGGTCACATTCCAGCCATCCTCGCCGAGGCGTTGTGTCGTTGGCGGTGCAACGATGTCCGTCACGGAAACCGCAAGCGGCAACCCAAACTGATCACCACGAAGGACGATACCGGCGCCCGCACCCTTGCGAGCAAACCCGGTGATGAGGCCCTGATGCAAACGGTCGCCCTCGTTGGAGTAGGCCGCGGCAATCATCCCTTCATTGAGCACAAAGCTCGCGGGTCCCACGTCGAGCGACATGGGTTTCCGAGTGGAGTCGAAGCAGGGGCCCATCGGCGCGAAATCGGCGAGCTGCTGGCTGTTGGCCCCGCTGGTGATGGGACCCGAACACGTGCCCGTCTCTCGGTTGTTGATGTCGTAGCGGTCGCTTGTGCCAAGGGCGCGGCAGGTGCGACTGTAGCGGCCGCTCGTCGCATCGGCGCATTCGGCAGAGCGGAAAAGCTCCACGCTTGAGGAGCGCACCCGGTAATCATAACGCCCGAAGCCGAAGATCATGTTCATCGCACCGCTACTTAACTGCTGGTTCACCGCAAGTTGGATTCCCTGCGCGTAGATCCCGAAATCCGGCTCGACGATGCGTAGCGACGAAAGCCGGAACGCCACGTTGGCCGCCCCGCAGTCAACGCAGGCGCCGGCCACGCTTGGCTGTTGCGGTAGAGGTGTCTCGTTGAAACGGTTGTCGTATCCGTACTGGTTTGCGCCGGGTGCGCGACGCGTATCCTCGGACACGCAAGCAGGTGTTGACGCCGTCAAGACACACACGGCGAACAGACCAAAGGCCTTGGGGATGGCTGTCGTCAGTCGCAAGTCGGTCCTAGAAGAGGCCCTGCAGCTAGCCGTTGTCAGCTGAGCACTGACTTCAGGGTCTCTAGGGTGAGGTAAAACGTTGTCCATGTGACGGTGCCTAAGTTGAGTTGTCAGCGTTCCAAGGGTCCGCATGCGTTGTAGCCTCACGGGAGGG
>SLEO01000343.1 GCA_007124745.1 Myxococcales bacterium | reverse complement strand
TGAACGCCTTCGGTGCCAATGCCCTCGGCTTCGCGATTGCGATGACCTGCTGTTTGCTGGCGGCGGCGATTTGGCTCCACATCGCAAGCTTTGCGGGCTGGCCTGTCTCAACGACGCACAGCATCGTGGGTGCTGTGATCGGCGTGGCCTGCCTGAGCGCGGGACCAAGCGCCGTCAACTGGGTCAAAGTATCCCAGATTGTTGCCTCATGGGTCATCTCGCCGCTGATGGGCGGCGCGGTGGGCTTCCTGCTCTTTTCGATCGTTCGGCGTCAGATTCTCGCCAATGACCGGCCTCTCGCGGCCATGCGGCGGCTGGGGCCCTTCATGATTTTCCCCATCTTTACCGTGCTCGCGCTGAGCATGGTCTTCAAAGGTCTTGCGCCGCTGAAGCTCGACCTCCCCTTTGAGCGCGCCTTGCCGCTCTCGCTTGGCGCAGGCCTACTCGCAACGTTGGTCTCGATTCCGTTGCTTAACCGCGTCGCTACGCGTGGGGAGGCGGACAGCGAGGTCGAACCGACGCGCCGAATCGAACGGGTGTTTCTCGTGCTCCAGGTCTTCACGGCGTGCCTGGTCGCCTTTGCCCACGGGAGCAATGACGTCGCCAACGCCGTCGGTCCGCTTTCAGCGGTTTATCAGTCTTTGCGCCAGGGCCTTGATGTTGTGGAGCCCGTCTCGCCGGGCATCCTGCTCATCGGTGCCATCGGTATCGTGGTGGGACTTGCCACCTACGGCTACCGAGTGATGGGCACCGTAGGCAAGGAGATCACTGAGCTGACGCCCTCCCGCGGCTTCTGCGCAGAGTTTGCGGCTTCGGGGACTATTCTCGTCGCAAGCAAGCTGGGTCTACCTGTCAGCACAACGCATACGCTTGTGGGCGCTGTGGTGGGCGTTGGTTTCGCCCGAAGTATCGGTGCCATCAATCTCTACGTGCTGCGCGGCATTTTCGCGAGCTGGTTCATTACCGTGCCCTTCACCGCCTTGCTCGCCGCGTTGCTGCAAATCGTGGTGAATGCACTTCGGGGCGTTTAGGCCGATCCCGCTGCGCAGGGAACCTGCGCACGCTCCCAACGCATGCAAATGCACGCGCTGACGGGAACATTGCCGCAGCGTACTTTCGAGAAGCGCAGGGTAGCGAGCAAAGTAGCGCTGCCCGCCCGGCTGTTGGGTTGTTGCGGTAGCGTAGAGCGATGGTTATGGTCTGACTCGGGCTTCAAGCGCGTGCAGCACCCCGAGGCGGGTGACCTGTCTGCCGCGCGGCCCTAGGCAAAAGGTTCATGGCTGATACCGAAGAAGAAACCCTGCAAGTCCCCGAGCCCAACCAAGGGGATATCCCCGCGGAAGCGGAAGTCGCGATACTGCCGATCCGTAACGCGGTGCTGTTTCCTGGAGCGGTGGCGCCCTTTGACGTAGGTCGGCCGCGCTCCGTCGCTTTGGTGTCCAGCCTCGAAGGCGAGCATCAACCGATCATCGGCATCTTCACTCAGCGGGACCCCTCCGTCGACGACCCGACGCAGCAGGAACTCTTTCCCGTGGGCGTTGCGGCCCGCGTGCTCAAGGCCCTCAAGCATAGCTCGGGCAACTACAGCCTGATCTTGCAGGGTGTGGCGCGGGTGCGTCTGGAAGAAGTCACGCAAAGCGACCCGCACATGCGCGGGCGCATCGTCAAGCTGATGGAAGAGGGCGAAGGCGACGTGGAAAGCGAAGCGCTGGCCATGAGCCTGCGCGACATCGCCAAGCAGGTCATCCAACTGATGCCTGAGTTGCCGCGGGAGGCGGGCTCGCTCATCGATTCGATCGACGAACCGAGCCAGCTCGCAGACCTTGTCGCAGCCAATCTCGACGCGCCCATCGCCGAGAAGGCGCAGCTCCTCGAGACGCTGCACGCCAAGGAGCGTATTCGCAAGGTGCTGCGGCTCCTCACGCGCCAGCTCGAGATCCTGAAGATGCGCGAGCGCATCAACTCCCAGATCAAAGAGGAAATGGGCAAGAATCAGCGCGAGTACGTGCTGAGGCAGCAGCTCAAGGCGATTAAAGAAGAGCTCGGCGAAGAAGAAGGCGACCCGGGCGACCTCGACGCGCTCGAAGAGCGCATCACCGAAAGCAAGCTGAGCCAGGAATCCGACGAAGTTGCCCGCAAGCAACTCAAGCGGCTGCGGGCCATGCAGGTCGGCTCCGCCGAGTACACGGTGGTGCGCACCTACATTGACTGGCTTCTCGATGTGCCGTGGCACTTAGAGACCGAGGACAATTTGGAAATCAGCCAAGTGCGTGCCGTGCTTGAAGAAGACCACGCTGGGCTTGAAAAGGTCAAAAAGCGCATCGTTGAGTACCTCGCGGTGCGCAAGCTCAAGAAGGATAAGAAGGGGCCCATTCTGTGCCTCATCGGACCGCCTGGCGTCGGCAAGACCTCCCTTGGTCGGTCGGTGGCGCGGGCGCTTGGGCGCAAGTTTGTGCGCATGAGCCTTGGCGGCGTCCACGACGAGGCGGCGATTCGCGGCCACCGGCGCACCTACGTCGGCGCCCTACCCGGCCAGGTCATTCAGGGCATGAAGAAGTCTGGCACCGTCAACCCGGTGTTCATGCTCGACGAGATCGACAAGATTGGCCACGATTTCCGCGGTGACCCCTCCGCCGCGTTGCTCGAAGTTCTCGACCCCGAGCAGAACGATACCTTCAGCGACCACTACCTTGAGGTGCCCTACAACCTCTCGAAGGTGATGTTCATCGCGACGGCGAACGTCGGCGACACCATTCCTGCGCCGCTCCGCGACCGTATGGAGATCATCGAGATTCCTGGGTACACGCGGCGCGAGAAACACGAGATTGCGCGACAGCACTTGCTGCCAAAGCAGCTCGATGAGCATGGCATCCGCCCGGACCAGCTTGAGCTCGATGCGGCGGCGCTTGAAGCGGTCATCGACCACTACACCCGGGAAGCCGGCGTGCGTAACCTGGAGCGGCAGCTTGCGACCGTCATCCGCGGCATTGCCGTGAAGGTGGCCGAAGGCGAAGAGGGGCCTTGGAAGGTAGAGGAGTCAGAGGGGCTGAGGCCTTATCTCGGCCCCGTGCGCTTCACGTCCGAGGTCGCGGAACGCACCGAAGAGCCGGGCGTAGCCACGGGTCTCGCTTGGACGTCCGTCGGCGGTGTGATTCTCTTCATCGAAGCCTCGCGCATGGTGGGCACCGGCAAGCTCCAGCTTACGGGTCAGCTCGGCGAGGTCATGAAGGAGTCGGCGCAGGCGGCACTGAGCTTCGTCCGGGCCCGCGCGAAGAGCCTTGGCATTGCCGAGGACTTCGTTGAGAAAAGCGACCTGCACATCCACATTCCCGCGGGCGCCATGCCCAAGGATGGCCCGAGCGCAGGCGTGACCATGATGACAGCGCTCGTATCGCTGCTGTCGGGACGCCGCGTGCGGCATGACGTGGCGATGACCGGCGAGATCACCCTCCGCGGCCGGGTCTTGCCCGTCGGCGGCATCAAGGAAAAGGTGCTCGCCGCCCATCAGGCCGGCATCAAGAACGTGATCATCCCCGAGCGCAACACGCCGGACCTCGACGATGTACCGCAGGAGATCCGGGACACCCTGACCTTCTGGCCGGTGTCACGCATGGAGGATGTGCTGGCGCACGCGCTTGAGCCCGAGGGCGAGCAACCCGCCCGGCCGAGCACCGCGCCCGCCGCCAATGGCGGCCCCCCGGCCTCGTCAGGCACGGGCACACCGAGCACCTCCGGCAACGCCCCAGCCAAACCCAGCGCACCGGCGGCGCACGCTGACGCGGCTGCCCCCGAACCCCCCACCCAACGGTCCTAGCCGATGGTAGCCGGCGTTCTCTACTGGGCCCTTGCGCTGTTGCTCATCGCCGGTTTGCTGGTGGTGGGCTGCTTTGTCGCGATGCTTACGTGGTTGGGTCGGAGGCGCGAGGCGAAGCACGGTTCACCGGTGACAGTGACGACGCTGACGCTGAAGTCGCGCGCCATCGAAGCTGCTGCGGTCCCCGAAGCGGCCTCCGACCACAAGGCTGCCCACCAATGAAAGGCAACCACGCGCGGCGCATCCGCTGGGAAAGGTCAACGGCGTCTCGACCAGCGCCCGCGCGCTGGGTGCACGCGCTAGCCCGAGTGGGTGTCCGCTCCGTTTGGGTGCGCGGACAAGGCGGCGGAGAGGACACACAATGACCGCCGTTGGTGGTAAAGGGCGCGCTCCTGGAAAGCGGCTTCGCCGCACGCTTGGCGCCGTCTACTGGGCGCTCCTCGTTTACGTGTGCGCCGCGGGCATCTATTCGGTGCTCGACCAGCTCTACTTCAACCCGGTGACACTTCGCGACCCGCTCAAGGCGCGGGTCGAGCAAGAAGACGCCTAGAACTCGGGACCAACGCCGGCGCCGCTGCCTGGCCGGCGTGCGCAAGGCGACCTTGGTTGCTAAGTCTCAGGCCGTGACGGAAACGACTACCTTTGCGAGCCTCGGACTCCGAGCCTCGACCTTGGCTGCGGTAGAGGCAGCCGGCTGGACCACGCCCACCGAAGTCCAGGTCAAGACCTTCGGCGCCTGTTCAGCTGGACGCGATGTGCTCGTACAGGCTCAGACGGGTAGCGGCAAAACGGGCGCTTTCGCGCTGCCTTTGGTTGACCGCCTGCTGCGTGCCGGCGAAGGCCTGCAAGCCTTAGTCCTTGCGCCCACGCGCGAGCTTGCCAAGCAGTCGGCGTTGCAGTTCCGGCAGCTCGGCGCTTTTGGCAGCATTAACGCGTGTGAAATCTACGGGGGCGCGCCCATGGCCCAGCAGGTCGAAGCGCTCGCCGCAAGGCCCGAGGTCATCTCGGCCACGCCGGGTCGCCTGCTCGACTTAAGTCGCCGAGGCGCCATCAACCTGCGGGACGTCCAGACGGTCATCCTCGACGAAGCGGACGAGATGCTGTCGATGGGCTTCGCTGAGGACGTCCTCGCGGTCCTCGGCGCCATGCCTGACCGCAAGCGGACGTGGCTTTTTTCAGCGACGGTAGACCGCGAGGTCCAGCGCTTTTCGGCCCGCATTCAGAAGGACCCCGAAGCCTATCTGCTCCACTCAGGCCTCGGGTATTCGGCGACGGTGGCGCACTTTTACAGCGTCACGCCGCGCCCCGTCGACAAGGAGCGCGCGTTGCTCACGCTCTTGCAGCAGGAGCGCCCCTTTCGCACCTTGGTATTCTGCAACACCAAGGAAGCCACGCGGCGCGTGTCGAGCTGGCTGCGCAAACTCGGGCACGCCGCCCAGGATTTGAGCAGCGACCTCTCCCAGAGCGACCGGGAGAGCGTCCTTGAGGCGTTCCGCGGCGGCGACCTACCACTTGTGGTCGCCACCGACGTTGCCGCCCGCGGCATCGACATCGAAAACGTCTCGACAGTCGTGAACTGGGACTTCCCCGCTTCCACCGAGCAATACGTCCACCGCACTGGGCGAACAGGCCGCGCCGGACGCAAGGGCACCGCGCTCTCACTGCTGGCACCGACGGACCTAGGCGCGCTTTACTACCTTAAGCTCGAGTCCGAGATTGAGCTGCGCGAACGGCCGCTGCCAAGCCAGGAGGCCCTCGACACAGCGGCGGAGGTCGCGGTCCTCGACGCCCTCGACGCGATGCTCGGCGAGCCCACCGACAGCGTGGCACTCAGCGCCGCACGCCGGATCCTCACCACCCAGAACCCGGCACGCTGGGTCGCAAGACTCATCCAGCACACACGGGAGCGGGCAGCGCGCGCGGACGAAGCCGCGCAAGCTGAAGTGCAGGCCGCAAGCAAG
>SLEO01000367.1 GCA_007124745.1 Myxococcales bacterium | reverse complement strand
TAGCCTTGGCCGACCTCGCCCGCCGAGAGGGCCGTGCCCCCCTGCGGCCACCACCACACAATCTTGTAGTCCTGGTAGAGCAGGCCGCGGTTGAAGAACTCCGAGAGGGCCCACCAGACGCTCTCGACGTAAGCCTTGTGGTACGTCGCGTAGGCATCGTCGAGGTCGAGCCAGAAGCCGATGCGCTCGGTCATCGTGCGCCACTCGTCGACGTACTTGAAGACCGATGCGAGGCATTGTTCGGCGAAACGCCCGACACCGTAGGCCTCGATGGCCGCCTTTCCGCTAAAGCCGAGGGTCTTCTCCACCTCGACTTCCACAGGTAGCCCGTGCGTGTCCCAACCTGCGCGCCGCAGGACGTGTTTGCCGCGCATCGTCGCAAACCGCAGAGGCAAGTCCTTCATGACGCGCGTCAAGACGTGACCGGGGTGGGGCATCCCGTTCGCGGTGGGTGGGCCTTCGAAGAAAACGAAGCGCTTGTCTGGGTCGGTACAATCCCGCGCCCGGGACTGCTGCGCGGCAAATACGTCTAGACGCCGCCAGAGCGCCCGCGTTGCACGCTCAAGCTCAGGAAAGGAAACCTGCGGACCCACAGCCTCAAACATCGCCGCGGTTTAGCACGCCTTGCTCCCAGGTGGTCGGGTGGGCGTCCCGGCGCCCGGCAGCGAATGCGCCACCGGCCTACGTCGTCGTCGGCACCGCGGTGTGTTAGGCCTTCGGTCATGACGTCAGCGAAGTTGATCGATGGCAAGGCGCATGCGGCGGCTATCCGGCAAGAAGTGTCCAGAGTTGCCGGCGAGTGGGCTAGCCACCACGGACGCCCTGTGGGCCTCGACGTCATCCTTGTCGGCGATGACCCCGCCTCTCAGGTGTATGTTGGCAGCAAGGAGCGACAGGCTGCCGCTGCGGGCTTACGCGGCAAGGTTCATCGCCTGCCCCGAGACACCCAGCAAGAGGCGCTTGAGGCATTGATTGCCGCGCTCAATGCCGATTCCAACGTGGACGGCATTCTGCTTCAGTTGCCGCTTCCCCCCCACCTCGACGCCGCCCACGCGGTGGGTTGCATTGCCCCCGGCAAAGACGTGGACGGTCTGAGTACCACGAACGCCGGTGCGCTCGTGCTCGGTCTCCCGGGCCTTTTTCCTTGTACGCCCTCCGGCATCATTGAACTCCTCAAGCGAGAAGACGTAGCGCTGCGCGGCGCGCGCGCCCTCGTCATCGGCCGCAGCACCCTGGTTGGCCTTCCGGTGGCGCGCATGCTCACGCACTGTGATGCCACGGTGACACTGGCGCACTCGAAGTCACGTGATCTTCAGGCGTTAGCGCTGGAAGCCGATGTGCTCATCGTAGCGGCTGGCAAGCGCCACCTCGTTCCCGGCAAGTGGATTAAGCCAGGCTCAGTCGTCATCGACGTCGGGATTCACCGCGATGCCGACGGTGCACTGGCGGGCGACGTGGTCTTCGACGAAGCCGTCGGTCGGGCGGCTTTGCTGACGCCGGTTCCGGGAGGCGTCGGACCGATGACCATCGCGATGCTGTTGTCGAATACCCTCAAGGCCGCGCATCTCCGCGCGGGAGTCATCGAGTCAACCAGCCCCCGCACACACTAAAGCTAGGGCGCGCATGGCAGGCGGGCACACATGATGCATCATAGCGGAGACGATGAATCGCCCCGTCGACTTCGGAAACTATAGACTCCTTGAGCGCCTGA
The DNA here is from genome assembly GCA_007124745.1 of Myxococcales bacterium. Classification (GTDB taxonomy): domain Bacteria; phylum Myxococcota_A; class Polyangia; order Polyangiales; family SLQV01; genus SLQV01. The sequence goes on along the minus strand of SLEO01000367.1, from coordinate 17,155 downwards.
ATGTCGGGGGTATGGCCGAGGTATTCAAGGCCAAGATGTACGGCGTTGAAGGGTTTGAGCGCCTAGTAGCGGTGAAACGTATCCTGCCCAGTATCGCGGAAGATACTGAGTTCATTACGATGTTCATCGATGAGGCCAAGATCGCCGTCCAGCTCAACCACGCCAACATCGCCCAAATATTCGACCTCGGTAAGGTCGGCGACAGCTTCTACATCGCAATGGAGTACGTAGAAGGCAAAGATCTGCGGGCTGTTTTCGATAAACAGCGCTCTCTGAACCGCCCGATGCCGCACGCTATCGCCTGCGCGATCATGCTGCGTGTATGCGAAGGTCTGGACTATGCGCACAACAAACGCGGGGCCGACGGTCGCCACCTGGCGCTCGTGCATCGCGATGTCTCACCGCAAAACATTCTCGTTTCCTTCGAAGGCGATGTCAAAGTTATCGACTTCGGGATCGCCAAGGCCGCAGGCAAAGCGGGCAAAACCCGTTCCGGCATCCTTAAGGGCAAGTTTTCCTATATGTCGCCGGAGCAGTCCCGAGGCCTGCCTCTCGACCGCCGAAGTGACCTCTTCACCGCCGCGATTTGCTTCTACGAGCTGGTCACTGGGGAGCGCCTTTTCCTCGGAGAAACCGACATCTCGACCGTCGAAAAAGTTCGCAATGTCGAGGTTGTACCACCCCGCCAGCACGTGCCAAGTCTGCCGCGCCGTCTTGAGCAGATTTTGCTCCGAGCCCTCGCGCGCCGCCCGGAAGACCGCTTCCAGGACGCTATGGAGCTTCACGACGCGATTCTCGCCTTCATGACGGAGGAGGGCAGCCGCGCCAACCAACGCGATATTCGCGACTACATTCAACGCACCTTTTCCCGGGAAGTGGCCAAGCGCCGCGGCAGCGTTTCCGAGCAATGGGGCGCAGACATCGACGATTCCATCGTCAATACGACGATGCGCGACGAGTTTGACGAACACCCACCGACCCGCGGTTCCTTTGAGCCGCGGGCGCGTCCCCCGGAGCCGCCGCCTGTCGCGGCTTTGCCCCAGAGTCGCCGGAGCACAAACCGCCCGCCGGCGGCCCAGGCTCCGATTCATCCTTTGCCTCCAGTGCACACGATTGCGGATCCGCACGCGTATCACGACCGGCACGCTGCAGCTGCCTTCGATGACTCACATGTCGAAGCGCACGGACATTCCAGCTTGCCCGCGCCACCCTCAACCTGGGCGGTAGCGCCCGAAGCGCCGAGCTACCCGCCACCGCGCGGTGCGGAGCCTTGGCAAGGTCAGGCGGCGTCCGTCAACCAGTGGCATGCGCCGCAACCGCACGCGGCCGCCGCCTGGCAGGCGGCGCCGCCTCCAAGCTATCAGCCGAGTGCACCACAAGGCAGGGCGTTTCATGCGCCCGCCTCCTACGGTAGCGCCGCCAACAATCAGTACCTCGCCCCGGCGGCAGTGGCGCCACAACAGGTAGCTCAGGCCCCCCATGGCTACGGCGCAGGTCAGCCCGTCCCAGGCTTGATGCATCAGGGCAATGCGGCGGTTGATCTCGACGCAGCGTGGGATGCCGATGACTTTCCGACGGAAGAGTTTCGGCCGCGGCACATCAGTGGGCTCCAAGCCCGTGGTTATCCCGCACCGGCGCCTACGCATCGCGCCGAGCGACGCGCTGTCGGCGCCCATCACGAGTCTGACTTCGACTCGAGTCACCATGCGCGCTCAGGTTCGGGTTCAAGACCGCGCAGTCACGAACGTGACCAGTCCAGCTTTCTCTTCGACGACGCCTCCGAAGACTTTGTCCCCGCTGCCCATGAGCGTGCGGCCCGCAAAGCGCCCTCAGGGTCCGCGCGCCGGGCTCAAGAAGGCTCGTTTTCGAGCAAAGCTAGTCATTCACGCTCGCAGGGAACGCCTTCGCCTTTCGAAATTGATAGCGTACCCGGCAAGCGCGTCTCCGGTGTGACGGCGGTGACCGAATACCTCACGCGCCGTCGCTCTCGCGTAGGGTTCGTGATCATGCTTGTGCTGGCGTTCGGCCTACTCCTTTTGATGGGAATGGCCCTCTGGTCCATCTACGGGCAACGCAGTGGCGGCACCATTCAGCTCGTTGCCTCGCCCACCGGCGCAGAGGTAGCCGTCGACGGTAACGTGGTCACCGGTCAGGACGGCGCCTACGTGATTCGCGATGTCGCTGCTGGCCAGACCCATGAGGTCAAGGTCAGTAAGCCCGGCTTTGAGACATGGACCGGTTCGGTCACTGTCGGGGCGGGTGAGACGCTCTCACTTCCTCCCGTCGCGCTTAAGCCTGCGGGTGATGTGGCGCATCAGGAACTCAGTGCTGGCGACGGAAAAACGGGCTTCGTGCTCAAGACCGACCCCCCCGGCGCCAAGGTCAATCTCGACGGAGTGTGGCTCGATGGCGTCACCCCGATACGCGTGTCCGGCGTCCCCGCCGGCAAGCACGTAGTCGAACTATCGCTGCCAGGCGCCACCCAGCAAAAACGCCTAGCTTTCGAGGTCACGGCGGGCGAAACGCTTGAACTCGGCACTGTATCCCTCGGTCCGGTGGCACCTAGCCTTACCGTTGATTCGAAGCCAAGGGGCGTTGAAGTGTGGCTGCTGCAAGCCGGAAAGCCGCGGCGCATGCTCGGTACTACGCCGCTCACGGAAAAGGGCGTCGACCCCGCACTCGCGACGGCGATTCGCATCGAAGCGAAGGGCTTCAAGCCCTGGCAACAGGACGTGGATTTCTCAAAGGCGACCGGAGGTGACGTTTCGGTCACCGCCGACCTCGTAGCAATGAGCGAGGACGGAGCCGTCCGGCCCCCGCCCCCGGCACGTCCCAAAGCAACGCGTCCTCGAGCACGACGAGCGCCCACGGCGCGCGCCAGAACCGCCGCACCACGCAGCAGCGCGACAGGTCAGGGCACCCTACGCATCAACAGCCGCCCCTGGGCGGAGGTGAGCATCGATGGTCGCAGCGTCGGCAACACGCCACTGATGAACCTGGAGCTCAGCGCTGGGACGCACCGCATCACGCTACGCAACCCGGATTTCTCCCTCGAGAAGACCATTCGCGTCGAGATTACCCCCGGCGAAACCGTGACGAAGGTCGTCCGCCTCGACGAGTAGCCTTGACGCCCCCGGATCCGCGGGGCGGCAATCACTCGGATGGGTCGCTACGCAAGCCTGAGCGATCCCCTCATTGAGTCGAGACGTGGAAAGCCGCGGGAAAATAGGCCTGGAGTAAGTATGGTGGGGTGGGCCCGCGCACGGAAGGCCCATTTTCCCGAGGCTTTCGTCCCCCGGGCTCACCCTGGGGATGGCTCAGTACGCAAGCAAGACCTCAACGCGACGCGGTGACCTGAGCCCTAGCCGTCTACCGCTGCAGCTCGCGTGCGAACAAGGGTCTCCCCAGGCGAGCGCGTCCCGATGTGCACTAGCCTCATCACGCATCAAGGCTAGGCAAAGCACGGCTTTCACCCCGCAGACCGCCTCGGCGCAGACCTTTTACTCCTGGGCGGCGGGGGCGTCCGGTGCGTCCGCGGCAGCGCTATCGTCAACGCTCGGAGGCTCAAGACCGGCAGTGTCGAGTTGTAACGCCTTTCCGAGAGCCTCGGTTCCACTGTTCGCCCCGTCCGCATCGCGGTCAGCCGCGGGCACGGTCTCACCCTCGGTGTTTGCGTCTGCACGTGCGTCATCGGCTGCCCCTTTGGCGGCATCCGCAGGATCGGCGTCCACCGCGGATTCGCCGCTCACCGGGCCGCTTTTCTGGACTTTAGCGGCCACGGCTTCAAGTGACTTGTCGCTACTTGAAGACACGTAGGCGAGGGTTGCCGACAGAATCATGAAGAGCGCGGCACTCACCGACGTTGCTTTGGTGAGTACGTTGCCCGCACCTGCGCCGCCGAATACGGTCTTGGAACCGCCAGAAACCGCCCCCAAACCGCCGCCACGTCCCGCCTGTAGCAACACTACCAAGACTAGGAAAAGGCACACTAAACAGTAGAGAACGCTCAGAAAAACGAAAAGCATGAACCGATACTTTCTTCGAAGCAGAGTGCGTGGGCTAGCGAGTCTCGCATGACGCGGCGGCGATTGCCAGGAACTCAGCAGCCTGCAAAGAGGCTCCTCCGACCAGTACCCCGTCGACATTGGCTTGGCCGAGAAGCTCCGCCGCATTGGCCGCCTTGACGCTGCCGCCGTAGAGCAAGCGTACGGATTGCCCCGTCTCTTGACCCCAGCGCTTTGAAAGTTCTTCGCGAATGAGCGCGTGCATCTCTGCCGCTTGGGCCGGCGAGGCGGTCAAACCTGTGCCAATGGCCCACACCGGCTCGTATGCGATAACCAGGTTCTTCGCACTGTCCGGCGTTAGACCTGAAAGTGCCGCCGCAAGCTGGGCCGTTACAACCGAACTCGCCGCACCGCTCTCGCGCTGTTCGAGGCTCTCGCCAACGCAGAAGATGGGGTGCATCCCGCAGCCGAGTGCGCCTTTCAGCTTGTGAGCGAGCACCTCGTCCGTCTCCCCAAATACCGCTCTGCGCTCAGAGTGGCCGAGGATCACCCACTGGATACCGAGGTCGCAGAGCTGAGCAAAGCTGACTTCGCCGGTAAATGCACCTTTCGGTTCGTGGTAGCCGTTCTGGGCTGCGACGTTAATGCCTGTACCCAGGACTGCGGAGCGCACCGCTTCCAGCGTTAGAAAGCCCGGTGCGACAAGCAAGTCGCAACGATGAAGCAGTCCTTCGGATTCGGTGGCCAGCGATTGTGCCAGCCCGGTGGCCTCAGCCACCGTTAGGTTGAGCTTCCAGTTGCCTGCAATAAGTTGTTTTGCCACGTCGTTCCTCTTGCCGGTTTCAAGCACCGGCGCTTGATTCCAATTAGCGTTCGCCCGTCAGAGCGTCGATCCCGGGCAGTCGTTTGCCCTCAATCAATTCGAGTGCCGCGCCGCCGCCCGTTGAAACGTGCGCCATGCGCTCGGTCAAGCCCGCCTGGGCGATGGCCGCCGCACTGTCCCCGCCGCCGACCACAGAAAAGGTGTCGAGTTCGGCGAGGCCCTCAGCCACCGCCATGGTGCCCGCTGCGAAAGGTGCCGACTCGAAAAGCCCCATCGGTCCGTTCCAGAATACCGCCTTCGCGCCCTGCATCGCTGCCAAGTAGGACTTCGCAGTCGCGGGTCCAATGTCCAAGGCCATCTGCTCGGCGCCCACTTCTGACGCTTCGACGACCGTGCCCGCCGCCGCATCGATGCTCGTCGCGACGACGACGTCGACGGGTAGCAGTAGCTTCACGCCCCGCTTCTGTGCGCGCTCCATGAGTGTGCGCGCTAACGCAACCTTGGTGCTCTCCACCAAGCTCTTGCCCATGCTGAGGCCCTGCGCCGCCAAAAAGGTATTGGCCATGGCCCCGCCGATAAGCAGCGCATCCACCCGTTCGAGCAACGCTTCGATGACCTCAACCTTGTCGGAAACCTTTGCGCCCCCGAGGATGGCGACAAATGGCCGTGGGGGCTCGTCCCGGAGGCGTTTCAGACTCGAAAGCTCTTTCTCCAAGAGAAAACCCGCCGCACGCTCGCGGAAGAGCTTCGGCAGCGCGTGCACACTGGCGTGCGCACGGTGAACGGCGCCGAAGGCGTCATTCACGTAAATATCGCCGAAGGCACGCAACTCCTGAGCGAAGGCGGCATCGTTCGCTTCTTCGCCCGGGAAGAAGCGGAGGTTTTCGAGCAATGCCACGCTCCCGGGGCGCAGGTGGTCCAACACCACTTGCGCGCTCTCGCCGAGGCAACTCTCACCGAAGGCGACCTCGCCCGTGGGCAGAAGGTTTGCGAGGTAGGCGGCCACGGGCTCCAAGCTGTAGGCCGGATTAACGGCGCCCTTCGGTCTTCCGAGGTGCGAAATCACCACCACGCGCGCCTCTGAGTGGATCAGATGCTCGAGTGTGGGTAACGTCGCCCGGATGCGGCTGTCGTCGCTGATTGTCCCCGTCGATTTATCGAAGGGAACATTAAAATCAGCGCGTAGCAGCACGCGCTTGCCGCGCACATCCAGGTCTCGAAGCTGTGGAAGGGCGTTTCCCATATCAGGCGCCCTTCTTGGCTACGTAGGAGGTCAGGTCGACAAGCCGCTGGGAGAAGCCCCACTCGTTGTCGTACCAGGATTGCACCTCGACGAGGTCGCCACCGACGACCTGCGTTTGCGCAGCATCGACGATGCTTGAACGCTGATCACCGACGAAGTCCGACGAAACCAGCGGGCGGGGCTCGAAGCCCAAGATGCCCTTGAGCGCGCCTTCGGATGCACTTTGCAGCGCCTGATTGACTTCATCGCGCGAGGTCGACTTCTTCACCACCGCCGTGAGGCACGTGAGCGAGACGTTGGCGGTGGGTACGCGGATGGCCGTGCCGTCGAGTTTGCCCTTGAGCTGGGGTAGGACGAGGCCAATCGCCTTGGCGGCACCCGTCGATGAAGGAATCATCGACAGCGCTGCTGCGCGGGCCCGGCGCAAGTCCGAGTGAGGCTGGTCGAGCAAGGCTTGGTCGTTCGTGTAGGAGTGCACCGTCACCATGTGCCCCTTCTCGATGCCAAAGGACTCGTCGAGCACCTTAGCGATAGGCGCGAGACAGTTGGTCGTGCAGGAAGCGTTCGAAATCACCACGTCTTTGTTGGGATCGAAGGATTCGTGGTTGATGCCGAAGCAGAATGTGCCGTCGATATCGCTATCGCCGGGGGCACTGATGATGACGCGCTTGGCACCCGCTTCCAAGTGGGCGGATGCTTTGGCTTTGGAGCGGAAGAGACCGGTGCACTCAAGGACGATGTCCACGCCTTTGGCTTTCCAGTTGATGGCTTTCGGGTCGCGTTCCGCGGACACAGCGACGCGCTTGCCATCGATCTCGATGTAACCTTCGCCCGCCGAGACGCGTCCGGGGAAGTGCCGGTGAATCGAGTCAAACTCCAGGAGATGCGCGAGGGCTTTGCTATCCGTGAGGTCGTTGACTGCAACGATTTCTACGTCGGCGTCTTTTCGTGATGCGATAACGCGAGCGACACAACGGCCGATGCGGCCAAAGCCATTAATTCCAATTTTTACAGTCATCTTGCCTCGCTTGGGTCTGAATAGTTTTTGATACGCGGGTGGGAGGGGCAGCGGCTATTTGCCGCCGGAGCGCACGCTCACCGCCCCAAGGTCTATAGTGCACATCAGCCTTCCATGCACCCTACGGTAGCGCCAGCGGAGGGGCTGCTGAGGCTCGTCGGCTGCGTTGGACATGCCCACCTTCGAGACCTCATGCCTCTGGGCGCTCGAGGTCTTCTAGCAGGGCCTTGACGCGCTGTGCTGCGCGCCAGTACGGCCTCAAACACACAACGCCAGCGAGCGCGAGCGCCAGCGCGGCCAGACGCAGCTCGAAATGTTCAGCGGAAAGCGCACCAGCGCTAGAAAGCACCAACACAACGCCGAGCTGTTGCCGCTCTTTTTGCCAGAAGTGCAGTAGGCCGAGCTCCGGCGAGAGCCTTACGCCCAAAGACAGCGTTTCTGCTCGGAGATCACTGATGAAATGTCGAATTTCTTCAGGAAGATCGAGGGCACTCAGCGCCTTGGTTCGCACGGCGTGCAGCAGTAGGCTTGCGATGTCCTGCCGGCCCTGAAAGAGGTGATTTTCGACGTGCGCTTGGATGAGCGTGGCGGGGTTGAGTTCCGGCGCGAGCTCCGCACAGACGTGCGCCAAAATGACCAAGGTGCGCTCAAGGAGGACCCAATCCGGCGGTATCTCGAAAGCAGCCGCGAGCTTGCGGACACTGATTTCCTCCTGCCAAAGTGCCGCAAACTCCTCGAGTGCGCGCTCGGGCTTGATGCGCAGGTCATCTAGCTTGAAGGAATCTATCTCGATGGCATCGCTCATGCGCTCGTAGAAGCGCTCGATAAGGCGTGTGGTAAGCGCCGCGGCGGCGCGCTCTTTGGGAATGAAACCCATCGTGCCCATGGCATCGATGAGCCCGCGGCGTTCCTGGCGCAGCATCGCCGTGACGAACTCGGACATCCCCCGACGCATCCGCGGGGAAACGCTCCCCGTAGCACCCAGATCAAGGAGGACGATGCGGCCTGTCGCGTCGACGAGGATGTTTCCGGGATGCGGGTCCGCGTGATAAAACCCCGCATCGAACACCATATGGGCGAAGACGTCTATCAATGTCGCGGCGAGCGCTGCGGGGTCGAAGCCCCGTTGCTTAAGTGCCTCGACGTCGCTGATCTTCGTGCCCTCTACGTAGGACATCACCACGACGGATTCGCGACACAGCGCGGTATGGCAGGTGGGCAGCGTGACCTTGTCCTGGTAAGCCAGCACGTCGGCGAGCCGGCCAAGGGCTTTGGCTTCTTGCCGAAAGTCCAGCTCGGCCTCGACCATCCGCGAGACCTGCGTGTAGACCGTCATCACACCGCGGAGGCGAAAGAGTCGCTCGACGAGGCGCAGCAGAGAACGCAGCGCTCGAAGGTCCTGACGCGCCATGCGAACGATGTCGTGATGCCGCACCTTGATCACGACCGCGGTCCCGTCATGCAAGGTGGCGCGATGTACCTGACCCAGTGATGCGCTGGCTAGCGCGCTGTGATCGATTTCGGAGAAGAGCGCGTTGATGTCCGGGCCAAACGCGTCACGCAGAGAGCGCTCGACCTCCGCCCACGGCCGCGGGGGTAGGCGGTCTTGCAGGGTCTCCAGCGGGTGTCGGAAGGCATCTGGTAAGGCGGCCGCGAGCACGGAAATGGTCTGGCCAACCTTGATGAAGAGGCCCTGCAGCCGAAAGAGCGCATCGCGAATGGTGAGCGCCCATCGCCCTTGGGCCGCTGCGAGACGCGCAGTGCGCTCCTCGGGCAAAGCGCGCCACAGCCGGGCCCGTAGCACCACGTATCCCACCAGAATGCGCGCAGCTACCCAGTAGGCATAAAGGAAGCGAAAGCGTAAGGGCCTGCGGTATCGAGCATTCATAGGCGCGCGGGTCGTGGTCAGAGCGCGTCCGGCTCTGCGCCGAGGTTGGCGAGAGCCTCCTTCAGTTTGGTAAGGGCACGCAGATGAATGCGACACCCCCATGACTTGGAGATGCCGAGCGATTCGGCGACGGCATCGAAACGTTCCCCGTTGAAGTAGTGACGCGTCACGAACGCCCGCTCGCGCTCATCAAGGGCCGCGAGGGCCTGTTGAACGAGGCTACTCCGCTCCTTGGTACTGTAGACGGCGTCGGGGTGTTGGTCCTCGTTCACGCTAAGCGTACCCGTCACCCCCGACGCCACGGTGTAGGCCGCCCCCGCTGCCTGCACCGCCATGTTCAGCGCGACGTAGGTCTCACGCGGGTCCGTGCCGTCGGCGTCGCTCGCGGCTTCACCACCCTGATTGAGGGCCTCGAGTGCGGCGAGGCGAGCGTGCGCCCTGCGCGAAAGTTGTGCCGTGGCCCTGACATTGTCGATCATCGCGCCACGAATGCGGTAGTAGGCGTAGGCCTCAAACGGGATGTTACGACTCGCGTCGAAACGACTACGCGCCTCGACTAGGCCCTTGAAGCCGCTGGCGACAAGTTCGTCCACCTCCGTGAGCAAGCCAAGCTGCCCCTTAAGCCGGGTGGCGATGCTGGTCACGAGTCCGAGATGCGCCTTGTGCTCTTCTCGCTCCTCTGCCGTCGGAACGCGCGAACCATTCATATCAATGCCCTCACCTCTACCGCAACCGTTAAGCGGCAACGCCCTAGATGCCAGTGTCGCTTCGGAAAGCGACCCCCGCCAGTCTTCCCCTGAAGACCTCATCTCACGCGCATCTCTCCGCTTCGGCCTACCTTATTTCGCAGTGGATTTAAGGAAAGGTTCCCCCAAACGCGCCTTCCCTACCACTTCCACCCGTGACTTACACTATTCCGGTCCGCCAGGGCAGGGGCGGCGCCATTTTTTGGACGCCCCACAACAATGCTTGCGCTGTCTTTGATGGGATTTGCGACTAGCCTACCTGGCGCAATGGCGACCTTTACCAAGCCGAGCTCCGCGCACGTCCGTGAACTTGAAGCCGCGTTCGGGCTTTCTGGACAGTGGACACTTGAAAGTATCGAGGCCGGCAGCGTCAACTCCAACTTTATGCTCATTCAGGCAGACCGACGCTACTTCGTGCGGATCTACGAGCAACAGGACCTGGAGGGCGCGCGCAATGAATGGCATCTCGTGGACTGGCTCAAAAAAGCGGGGCATCCGGTCCCAGCCCGCGTGGCGCCTGTCGCGGGCGGAGTGCCTACCATTGAGGGCAAAGCGGTGGGCCTGTTTGAGTGTGTCGAGGGCGACGAACTGTGCCTTGCGCGCGTCACCGAAGCCCATACGCGTCGCGTGGGGACATTGCTCGCGCAGCAGCACGGCTTAACCCCCCCAAGCGGGCTTGGGGCAGGGCGCTTCTCACCCGACGGACTGCTACGGACCGCAGAACGACTGGGCGAGGATCCGCGCGTCGACGAAGTCATGCGCGCAGACATCACCCGCGCGCGACAGATCGTTCTTCATCATGCGGACATCTACACGTCGGTGCTTCCGCAGGCGGTCATTCACGGTGACCTTTTTCGCGACAATGTTCGCTGGCGCATTCCGCCAACCTCGCCGAGTGTCGAGGGGCCCGCTGCCGCCCCAGAGGCGGTGATTCTCGACTGGGAGAGCGCGCATCTTGGGCCGAGGCTTCTCGATGTTGCCATCGTGATTCTTGCTTGGACGTTTACCGACACCTTCAACTGGCGTCTCGCCCAGGCGTGCGGTGCAGCGTACTCCGAGGCGGTAGCCGTGACGGACCAGGAGCTAGCGCGTTTGCCAGACCTATTTGCTTACGCATGCGCGCGCTTTGCGCTGACCCGCATCGCAGATTTCCACCTCAAGCTCGCCGATGGCGGAGAACCCATCCGCCACTACACACGCCTCTTCGACCGCCTCCGCGCCCTGGATGCCCTCGCGCCCGCTGAGCTAGCACGCCGCTGTGGCCTCACACTCACGTAGCCGCGCAGAAGCACCTTTGCGGCCACGGCCTCTCGCCTCAGCGCAAGTGGGGCGCGAGCCCCGGGCACCTAGGGGTCGCTGGGGTGCCACTCTGCCAAGAGCCAGGCATCACCGTGCTTGGTGGTTTCGAGGAGCTCGCCGTCTGGGCCATCGCGCCGGACGACGAGTACCTTCTTTGTCATCACTTCCGCGGTTTCCCGGGCGACTAGCGTGATGTAGTTGATGCCCGGCTCTAGCGGCACCGTGGCGGCCCAAGGTATCGACTCTTTGGTGCCAGGCTGGTTGAGAGCCTTGTAGTAGACCTTCCGGGCGCCGACAAAGACGTACATATCGCGTAGGCCCTGTTCGTCATAGAGCGAGCCGCTGAGCTCAATGGAATCTTTTGTGGCGACAAGCGACTGCTCTGAGGTAAGCGCAATCAGCGGAGGCGTATGTGCGAAGGCATACTCAAGGCTCGCGGGGGAGGGCGCTTCTGCCTCCGCGATGTCACTCGCAGCCACCCAAGCCGGCTGGCCCTTGTCGAGGGTCACGCGCCGGAAGCCTGCGAGCTCAGCGTCGCTTGAGAGCACACCAGCAGAAGCCAGCTCAGCCACAAGCTCGCTTGTCGCGTCGGGTTGCGCGATGATGCGGGCGCCCTTGCGCAGAGGAAGCTTGGCGCTCCGCTCGGTCACCTCGCTGGCGGGCACTAAGGGGAAAGCCAGCTTTTCACGGAGTGTTACGCCGAGTTCATCGTCCATCAAGAAGAGCTCAAGCCGGACATCTTCGCCCGTGAAATCCTCTAATACCTCGAAAGTGAACGCGACTAGCGCATCTTGTTGCGGCGTAATCGGGTCCAGCTGGAACCGTCCTCGATGCAGCAAGATCCCGGGCCCAGACAAGTTTCGGATGTTGGCCTCGGGCGCAGCCGCCGGGCCCACGCCACTGTTCTTGACGCGGACGTAGAGCGTCGCGTACTCACCCGCCTGAAGCGTGCCATCGCCATTGCCCCTGATGTTATCGGCAACATGTGCGGCAAATGCGAAGTTCGGCTTCGGCAACGCCGCTAGCTCTGTCCTGACTTCCTGAGGCTCGGGGACGCGGTCGTGCAGCTCGGAAAAAACAACCTTAAGCCCATCTGCCCTCGCCGGAAGTTCGGGCGGCAGAGGACAGCCCGGCTGTACCTCAGCGCCGGACGCGCGCCGCCGGAAGCAGGCCCCTAGCGGTGCGACCCACGTCTTGCTTTCGCCGGGCTTTAAGCGCCCAAAGACCAGCTCACGTTGGTCGAAGAGATCGAACTGGCTTTCGGTGGTTGCTTGCAGCCGGTAGACCGGGTGTTCACCTGTATTGGTGACCGTCACCTTGAGTTCGAGCGGCTGTCCGGCTTCAGCGCGCTCGACGCGGGGCAGAAGCTCCGCTGCGACTCGGAAGCTTGAGGGTCCGTCGTTGGGCCCGGTCGACCAGTCGACGCCTAGCTTCTTGAGTTCGGTGATCGCGCTCTTAAGTTCCTCCTGGCTTACGCTGCCGACCACCGGCTTCGCGAGTTCGAGTAGGGCATTTCGGTCGGCGTTGGCGCCGGCCTGCGTAAGCAGTGTCCGCGAGAAACGCATGAGGAACTCATCTTCCTCCTCGTTCTCCTCCCGGTCATCCGGGAGGGCCGAGCGCAAGCGATTACGGACCTCCTTGGCGAGGTAGTAACGGACAGTCAGCAGCGCACCGTCATCGAGGAGTGCCCGCGTATTTTCGAGATGCGACTGGAGGTCTGACTCGCGAATGTGCTGTTTGTTGACGCTGAGATCGAGCTCCTGCTTGTCGACGGTCATCGGTTCGACCGCGATATCGGGGGCGACGCCAACGCCCTGAATCGAGACATCCCCAGGCGTGAGATACTGGGCGACCGTAAGCTTCAAGGCCGAGCCGTCATTGAGGTTGTAGAGGACCTGGACGGAACCCTTGCCGAAGGTGCGCTCACCAATGACCAGGGCGCGGTCGTGGTTACGTAAGGCGCCTGCGACGATTTCGCTGGCGGAGGCGCTTGAGCCGTTGACCAGAACCACCATGGGGACTTGCCCCTCGGTGCCCGAAGCAGAGGCGAACTTCTGCTCGCGCTGGGTCGGATCACTCGACGACGTCGTTACAATCGTACCCGATTCGATGAAGAGGTCGGTGATCTTAACGGCTTGGTCCAGCAAGCCGCCCGGGTTGTCGCGCAGGTCGAGGACGAGGGATTTGAGGCCCTTCTGCTTCAGCGCAGCGAGGGCAAGCTTGAGGTCTGTGTGGGTGTTGCCTTGGAAGCTCTTTACCCGCACGAGCCCTACGCCATCCCCGAGCATCTTGTGCTCGACGGAATCGATGTGAATCACCGCGCGTGTCAGCGTGACGGGGAAGGGCTCGCTCCACTTTTTGCCCCGGCGCCGAGAGATCATCACGGTTACCGGTGAGCCCGGCCGACCCCGAAGCCGGTCTACCGCTTCGGAGAGCGGCATGTTGAGCGTGCCCTCCGTATCGATCTTGACGATGTGGTCCCCGCGTTGGAGACCCGCCCGCGATGCTGGCGTGCCTTCCATGGGCTTGATGACGGTCAGTTGTGCTTCGCGGATGGAGATCACGATGCCGAGACCGCCGAACTCGCCGCGCGTGCTCATTTGCATCTCGTCGAAGACGTCCGGCGTGAGGAGCACGCTGTGCGGATCAAGGGAACGCAGCATCCCGTTCACTGCGGCGTATTCGATGGTGCGAAGCTCGACGTCTTCTTCACCCAGGTGCTTTTGCAGAAACGCAAAAACCTCGCGAAAACGTGCGGTGAGCGCCCAGGGGCTTGTCACGTCGCTGACAGCGAAGGATTGCTTTGCGGAACCTACCTGAACTGTGAGCTGAGACTGTCCGGTTTCGTAATGCACCAAGACCGGCGCAACATGCTGCTGTACAGCGTTGAGCCCGGAAAGAAACATGCGTTTCGGCACAACCCGCTCGGGATCGACGTAGCGGCCCTTGGTCTCGACGATGACGCGATTGAGAACCTGTAACCGAGTGAGGTCGTAGGGTACCGCGCGTTTCGCGGCTTGCGCGCGCGGCGAGGAGTCGAGGTCCGCATCTAGACCGCTGTAGACGGGCCAGAGAAACGTGAGGGCAAACCCGGCGATAACCGCGGTCGCGGCAAGGGTCCACGTTTTCCAGTGGCGTTGTTTCATCGTGTACTCTTCTCCGCGGACGCCCTGGCGTTCCTGGCCATGGCTGGGCCGCAGTGCTCAGCTTGCTTTGGCAAGCCAGCGAACCGCAGCGTAGTGACCCACGGCTTCGAGGGCTAGGGCCATAAGAAAGACTTCCATAAAGATAGGTTCTTTTTCTACTTCCGCACAAGCGTGACTCGCCTATGCTCCACGCATGGCTGAACAGGACTCCACCGTTCGCAAGCTGCAAGCGACGAAGGCCGAGCACCGCGAGATTCTGCAGGTCATCTTGGCGGATGGCGGGATGGCGGCCGAAACCCGCCGCACGCTCGTCGACCACCTGATGGAAGAAGAAGAGGAGCTCGTGAACGCGCTCTCCCCGACGTCGGGGGGCACTTCAGGCGCTCGCGGCGCGGGCGGATCAGGCGGACTGCCTTCCTTCACAGTGGGCTCGCTTCGCGCGGAGGATTAAGCGTGGTTTCAATCGTGCGCGCCAGCGCCTAAACGTTGTGGTAAGCGTTTGCGTACCCGCCTCTGGCGGACATATCGGGAGACGGACAAAGCAATGCAGCATCACTCTATCCAAGACTCACCGCAATGGACTCGGCTTTTTGAGCAGGTTGTTCGCGAGGCACGCCGAACACTGGTAGGCCGGCGCTTTCTCGGGCTGTGGGGCCCTCTAGGTGCGGGGATTGAGAGCGTCGGACTCGAAGAGTACGGTCCCGATAAAGACGGTGAAATCGAGCTCACGGGCAAGCAGGACCGCGAGCCCATCTCCGCGCTGCGGGACAAGTTTCTTCGCGTTCCTATTCTCTACAAGGATTTTTTGCTGCACTGGCGGGACGTCGAGTTCGCCACGAAACTTCAAGCACCGCTTGACGGGTCGCGTGCGGTGCGTGCTGCCCATTTCGTTGCGGACCGCGAAGACCAGCTGATCTTCAACGGCGAGCCTCGACTCGGACTTGAGGGCTTACTGAACGCCACCGGCCGCGCACAGGTCGCCCGAAGCGACTGGAATACCTACGGCACCGCCTACAACGACATCGTCCAGGCGACGGAGACGCTCCTCAAGCACAACCATCACCGCCCCTTTGCGCTGGCCCTCTCTGCTCAGGACTACGCGCTACTGGTGAAGCAGCGTGCCGGGCAGTTCGCGCCGGAAATCGATGGTATCTTCCGGCTGTGCGACGACGGCATTTTCACTTCGCCAATGATTCCCGAGGGCAAGAGCGTGCTGCTCTCGACGGGAGACCAGAACTTCGACATCGCGGTGACGGAAGACCTCTCCATCGGCTACCTTGGCGAAGAGGGTCAGGACCTACTTTTCCGCATTTACGAGTGCCTTGTGCTGCGCATTAAGCGTCCACTCGCTATTTGCACTATCGAGTAGTGCCGGCCTGGGCGTGACAGACTTAGGGGTGACTGACATGGGTGTGCCGGGCGTTCCGCCTGGACGAATCGAGGCTGCGGAAGCGCGGGAGCGCGTTTTGCACGCCTTTCCGAGCTGGCTCTTTCGCTTCGGCGATGTCTTCGCTCAGGCGGGCAAGCGGGTCTGGGCCGTAGGTGGCTGCACGCGCGATGCAATACTGGGTCGTCAGCTAGCGGACTTTGACTGCGCGACGGATGCGCGACCGGAGGAGGTCATCAAGCTCTTTCGGCGGGTCATCCCTACCGGTATTGACCACGGCACGGTGACGGTGCTTTGGCAGGGACACGCGATTGAGGTCACCACTCTGCGCGCCGAGGTCGGTCACTCCGATGCGCGTCACCCGGATGCGGTGCATTTTCATGACGATATCGCTGCCGACCTCGCGCGGCGAGATTTCACCATCAATGCCATCGCCTTGAGCCTTGACGCGTCGCCCACGCTTATCGATCCCTTCGAAGGACTCGCGGACCTGTATCGCGGGCTACTACGTGCGGTGGGCGACCCGCTGTTGCGCTTTTCGGAAGACGGCTTGCGGCCGCTCCGTGCCGCGCGTTTCGCTTCCCAACTGAACTTTACCGTCGAAGACGCGACGCGCGACGCCATGGGCCAGACGCTTGCGGCCTTCGCCCAGGTGAGCCGCGAGCGCGTACGAGACGAGCTGCTCAAGCTGCTGCAGGGCATCGGCGTAGTCCCGGCGCTCGCCCTGCTCGAATCACAAGGTCTCGATGCGCTTATGCTGCCGGCAGCGTGCCTGCCCATGCCGACGGTCCAGTGGGAAACATTGCCCGACCTAGAGGCGCGCCTTGTGGCATGCCTGGCTAAGGCGCCGCGACGGCAAGACGCTAGTGCTGCGCTGACGCGTCTCAAGTTGCCCAATGTGTTGAGCCGGAGCGTCATCGATGGCCTCGCTGCGCTTCGCCTACTGCCCCTAGCGAGCGCAGCGCCCGTTGAGCTGCGACACTTTCTGGCCACGGCGGGCACGGAAGCCGCGCTGCTGGCGGCTCGGGTATTTCCGGCGCTCGAAGGCGGCCATCACGCCACCTGCGCCTGGCCGGACGTGAACGCTTCCGCGGGGAAGCAGGCGGAGCAGCCTGGAATCAACGACGTTCCTGGCGCGCGCGTCGCCGGGACCACCGAGGCCCAAACGCGGGTCACAGCTGAGCAGCTTCAGTCGGCGCGGGAGGGGGCGAGTGCGCTCAGCGTGCGCGAGCTTGCCGTGGGCGGCAGGCAGGTGATGACGGCGCTTGGCCGCGCACCGGGCCCCTGGCTGGGCGAGTGCCTCAGTGCGCTACTAGAAGCGGTCATTGAGGCGCCCGAACGCAATAGCGAAGCCGAACTCCTGCGTCTGGCGCATGCGTGGCAAGGCTCACGCAGCGCAACTATTCAGGGGGGCATTTTACAAAATGCCCCCGGGTTTACGGGAGTGAATCCCGCAAACCCTCCCCCAAAAACCTAAAGTTCAGGAGGGCATTTTACGCGCATGGCCCCGGGTTTACGGGAGTGAATCCCGCAAACTCTCCCCCAAACACCTAAAGTTCAGGAGGGCATTGTACGCGCATGCCCCCGAGGTTACGGGAGTG
>SLEO01000372.1 GCA_007124745.1 Myxococcales bacterium | reverse complement strand
TATGTTGCAGACTCGAAACTGTGCTGCAGATCCTCGAGCGGCCACCCGCCTGGGAGCCGCTCGCGACGAGCCCAACCGCATGGACCCTGAGGGCCCACGCGATCAGTGGTTCGTGCACCGCTCGCGCTTTACCCTCCAGCGAAGGCTGGCCGGTCACCTGGCTGTTCAGCACCCTGCTCAAGCTCAAGCAAGAGCAGCGCCGCCGGGAGCGCATGATGCGAGCCACTCAGGAGCTCGATGATCTCAAGGCCAGGCTCGAGGGTAGGAAGCCACGCTTGAGGACCAAAGCCGAGATCGCCGCGAAGGCCGAAGCGATTCTCAGCGCGCACCACGTCACGCGCTTCATCACCCTCAGGCTCGAGCGCTACGAGCGGCCCGCGTACCGCCAGACCAAGCCCGGCCGGCCCGGACCCAAGACCACCTACAAGCGCGTCGACAAACGCAAGTGAACTATCGGCCACCACGTCGACGAAGAAGCGCTCGCCCTCACGCGCGCCAGCGACGGCACCTACCCACTGCTCAGCAACGACCGCAGCTCACGCCCGAGCAGGTGCTCGACGCGCACAAGCGCCAGCACGGTGTCGAACGACGCTTCAGCGACGCCAAGAGCGGCCTCGAGATCGCTCCGGTTCTGCTCAAGAACCCCGCCCGCATCCACGCGCTACTCATCATCGACTTCCTCGCCCTCCTGGTCGGCTCGCTCATCGAACGCCAGCTACGCCAAGCCATGACCCACCACCAGGTACCCAGCCTGCCGCTCTACCCCGAAGGCCGCCCCACCAGCCGGCCCACCAGCAGCCTCATCCTCAAGCTCTACGCCGACATCACCCGACACGACATCACCCACGACGGCGACGTCCTGCACGCCTACCCCGTCACCCTCACGGACCTCCAGCGCCAAGTGCTGAAACTCCTCGACATCCCCACCGACCACTACCCCGACGCCTGAAACGCGAAAGCGACCAACCCCGAAACCCCGTCCATTTCGACCCCACGAACCTCGGAACGGCAGCCTCGAAGTCACCCAAGCCCGGATCGCGAATCTTCTCCAGAACCATCGCTTCTTCTGGCGAGCGACGCGGTTCAACGGATTCGACAGCCCTGGAGATCTCGTAACCGTAGCCGTCCGCCTCACGGTGGATCGGCTGCCCGATCAATCTCGTTGTTACAGACCTCGTTACCGGACCATGCGTGTTCGACAAACTCGCGATACCGCGGGTTCTCGAGGTTTCTTCTTGCAGGGGCATAATGCGGGTCGAGTTGAAGCGCCTTGAGGTAGGCCGCGGCGGCCTCTTCATAGCGGCCCACCTTGGAGTAGCTGTAGCCCAAGTTGTGGTGCGGTCTCGGCTTCAGGGGTGATTTCGAAATAGTGTCTTCCCAAAGTCGAATCTCACACCGGTAAACGAGATTGCGCTGGACTGTGAATCCGATCAGAGCGACAAACACGACGAGAAACACACCCCCAGACAGCACGGGATGAAGGCTGCGACGATCGATCCAGGACAACGACGCAATCACCAGCGGAAAGACAACGCCCCAAGCCGCCAAGTAGAGCGCTCTTTCGTTGGCGACATCAAATCTTGGGATGAGCGAGTTGGTTGGCGCAAGATGCAAGAAGAACCACAAGATGCCGAAACTCACCCAGGGCGACTTTCGAAGGTTGAGAACGGCCACTGACAGAACTGAGACAAGGAGGAGCAACGCTACGGTCTGAACCCAATGCCACTCGACAAACACCGGCAGGTCAGGATCGATGTTGAGGCGATGGACAAAGACGAGGCGGGAGAAGAGATAGGCGATACCGTGAAGCTGGGTGAGCAGGTTCTCAGCAATGCTGCGAATCCCAAGACTGACTTGGAAGAAAGACTGATAGCGCTCACCGGCCGCCAGATAGACTCCCACCAAGATCAGAAGCAACCAATGCACGGCCTGAACACGCAGAACTCGGCCCCATGCGACGGCTCCATCTGGCCTCAGCACCAACTCCCAGAGCAACAACGCCAGCGGCAGGGTGATCGCGGTTTCCTTGACGGCCAGGCTCAGAATGAAGCAAAGGGGTGAAAGCACAATAATAGACGACCGAACATCGTACACCCGACCATGAACATAGGCCATGAATGAGGCAAGGTAGAAGAAAGCCATGAGAGAGGCCGAACGGCCACTGATGTATGTTACCGACTCGGTGAGAACCGGGTGCACGGCGAAAATCAGAACAGCAACAAAGCACATTCTCCTCCTTTGCTCGAGCTCCAGGCCTGAGCCGGAGGACAGGACAACGAGGCCAACGAAGTACAGCAAGACTGCGTTGGCCACATGGACCACTACGTTGAACAGGTGAAAGCCGAAGCTGCCGCTTCCCAGCGTCCAACTCAGTGTATAGCTGGCCTTGAGCAGGGGCCTGATTCCGAACGTGGCATCGTCCCACCAAGCGCCCCAGGAATGGACGTTGTGATTCTCAACGATCACCAGGAAATCATCAAACTGGAAGACCCCTCCGATAGCACTGGAGTACACGGCCAGGGTGACAACGGACAGGGCCAGGCAATACTTCAGGCTACCGGCGTACACCTAGCTATTCCTCCGAAAGCACCTACCAACCCAACGAGTCTCCTGCCCTATACACACGAGGCACCGTCCACGTGTCTCCAAACTGGGACGTATATCCTGGGTGATCCGGGTTGTCTTTGTCCAAGCGATACTGGACGACGAAGCTGTGCTCATGTCTTCCCTGCGTGACGCTGGTGACCATCGCGGCCAGCAAGTCCGTCCAGCCTGCCCCGCGTAGGGCGATCACTAACGCCTCGGTGCTGAACTGTGCCGACACTATGACCTCGTCCTTCAGCAGATCCCCTTCACACTCATTGGTGGTCCGGGGGGCCAGTTCCATCTCGGCACGTCCACTCATGTCGGTCTTCGTGTCTTTCCGGATGGTCTCAACTCTGCTGACACCTGGGCCACTCAGCGTCCAGAATGTCGGTACTGAAGGGATAGGGACACTGCCATCAAAGAGCGAAAGGGTTGCCCCTGCCCCGGGGATCGCACCGGCTTGCCGACCGCACTCGGCAATCGTCTTGGCCACGTCGCTGTCGCCGAGAATACTGATGGTTGCGTGGGCGATCACAGTGGGTGACGAAGACGGACATTCCTTCACGTGAGTGGTCGATGGGAGAACATGGACACTCCTCTTGATGTCGCTATCCATCATCATGGCGTCCACTAGATCGAAGGGGGACTTGTACTTGTCCAAGCCGATCTTCAGAAGTTTGAGCACGATGGCTCGGCCGAATTTCGCTGCCACAGCCGCGTCCTGACTGCGCGTGATGCAGATGTCATACTTCTCCTGATCCGGTTCTGGATCCCGGCAGGCCCCAGGATTACGTTCGCACCACCAGGCGTAGCCGTCCGAGCGCGACATCTGCAGGTGACCACTCCTGATGGACTGCACTTCCGAAGCGCCCGAGTCCGTAAACCCATCCAGCAGAAGCAGTATCTCTTGTAGGCGGGTCAACTCCGGATCGGGGTTCGACCAACCTAGATCGAGTCCCATCCCCGCGAACAACACCGCGAGAAAGGAGGGATCGTCGGGTAGATCCTGATCTAGAGCTTGATACTCGGCCCAGTAAAGGGACCGCATCGTGGCCATATCCATCTCGCCACCCCCCCAGGGATAGCTGAGATCGAAGACCGTGGCAACTAGCTCGTAGAACTGGGAAAAGCTGGACGGTGTATAGGCAGCATTGGCCAACTGGGGTATCTGGAGATCGTAAAGCCAGAAGTCATCTACCCCAGTCTCAGCTCCCTGAAGTACGACGGTGCCATCTGGCTCGTAGACGCCGATGCCCAGGCTGTATACCAGCGACCAAACACCCAGGTTGATGCTGTCCGGATCGACGAGGGCCGCAGCGATCTCCGCCGGTTCGACCAACAATGTTGGAGGTGGAGAGACAGTGATGGTCATGGACGTTTCCTCGTCCACTTGGTACGTCACTGCACCTCGTCTTCCGTACTGCTGACCATTACCCTCGTCAACTTGTCCCGGATCTTCTTCCGCGATCCGACCATTGTCTTCACCTGAGCACGCAGCAATGCCGATCAACATGGCGAAGGCCAGAACAAGCAACACTGCCAGCTCCTTCATGCTACTCCCTCCTGGCCCATTTCACACCCGGAATCGTGGTCAGCAGCAGCTTATTCATCGCATCCTCCAAGTCCAGCGCGCATGCGCGCTGTCGTGCACGTGTTCGCGGCGGCACCACCTCCTGCATCGAGGTTCGGCAGCCATCAGTCGCTAGTGGGGGATGGCCGGGCTCACCTCCTCATCTCGAGCGTGCGCATGGCGCCCGGCTCGGTCTCGATGCCCGACGGTAGAGGGTGAAGCGTTCGCAAAGCGTTCGGGCAGCTTCCTGAAAGTGTTCTTGAGAGCGAGGTGAGACCGTCGCGAGCACCTCGGCGCGACATGGGCCACTACCCGGACGCCGTGGCCGAGTGCGCCCAGATCCGATGATGGAGC
Organism: Myxococcales bacterium; assembly: GCA_007124745.1. Lineage (GTDB taxonomy): Bacteria > Myxococcota_A > Polyangia > Polyangiales > SLQV01 > SLQV01. The sequence goes on along the minus strand of SLEO01000372.1, from coordinate 1,303 downwards.
CCGAGTGCCGCTAACGCACCGTCGGCCTCGGCTGCGGCGCGCTGCTGAGCCCCCGCGTCCTCGTGCACCACCGGGCAGCCGTCACGCCATTCGATGGGGTCGATGAGGACCGGTCACCGGGTGGCGCCCGAGCGCAAGAGCGGCCTCTCCGGGTCGATCGCGTGGTAGACGAACCAGTCCACGCCGGCGTCGTCGCTGACGACCGAGTTGTGGTCCGGCCCGACCCAGTCGTCGTTGCGGAACAGGACCACGATGCCGTCGCCATAGCACAGGTCGCGCCCGAGATCGTCGAGGGCACGGGCCGAGCAGCTACTCCAAGCGCCCCACCCCAGGTGATCTAGGTGCTGCGAGCGCCGTCGCGGCAGGAGCCTGACGAGGACAGGTAGTACTAGCCGTCTCGCCGGATCACGTAGGGCGCCTCGAAGCGCTCGTCGGTCAGCCGCAGCTCCATCACACTCCGCAACGCCTTCAGGTTCGGACTCCGACGTTACTCAAGCGGATGGACACGAGTATCATCAAGGAGTCCGTGACATGTAGATCATCAAGGTTGCTGATCTGATCGTCCAAATGTTGCGCGTCACCGATCGTGGCGCGAATGACACTAGTGTCATGCGCCGAATGGCGTTGAGGCTTCCGGGTGGCTTTGGCGAGGATCGCGTCGGCGGTCTTGACTCAAGCGAAGAGCTGCGCGCGATCGTTCCACTCGCTGGTGAAGGCGTCGATGACGTCGACGAGGGCGCGCACGCCGTTGAACGAGCCGCGACGGATCGCCTGGCGGGTGAGGATGCCGAACCAGGTCTCGATCTGGTTCATCCACGCGTCCCCAGCCCATCCAGGCCGTGCTCCTCGAAGCGCGAGCGCCACAACAGCACCGTCGGCAGCGACACCCTCACCTCCTTCGCGATGCGCGTGTTCGCCAGTCCCTCAGCGGCCAGCAGCACGATCCTCGCGCGCGTCACCGCGCGCTGCTCACTGGTACCAGCACGCACGATCGAACGCAACGCCGCCGCTTTCGCAACCGTCACCACCAAAGGAGGAACAGGATGAGCGCCCGTGCGCCGTGCCCTCGGCGAGCGCGTACGCCATGCCCCTGGCGGCCGGTGCGCCATCCCTGGCGGGCGCGTACGCCATGCCCCGTGCCTGCCCGTGCCCCATGCCCCGTGCCTGCGACGGGTGAGCAGGCCACTTGACGCTCCCCCTCCCAACCCCTATCATGGGCTTACCCTGAGTTTCTCGGGGTGACGACGGAGGGAGCGCCATGCCGCCACGCCCGCTGAAGCAGTTTCGCATCCTGGACGCGCTG
>SLEO01000105.1 GCA_007124745.1 Myxococcales bacterium | reverse complement strand
TGCCCCTGTGCCTGTTCAAGTGAGCACATGTTGTACATCTGGCACAGCTCTTGCGGATGGGCGATGCATGGCTTCCTCCTACCTGCAGCACCTAACACGCACCGCGGTGCGTAATGTATGCGCCGTCTCCGTCTCCCTCAGTTTGGTCAGCGCCGGCTGCGCCGTCGGTCCGACGCCACTCAACGAAGACGACTTTTCGGTCAAGGCCCTCGTCTCCGTCGGTGTCCCAGGCAGCTGCAAAGGGTCCTCGCTTACAGAGTGTTCGGAGCCTGTTGTTCCGGGCCCTGGACCTAAACCCGACCCTGGCCCTGGCCCTGGCCCTGGCCCTGGACCTGGACCTGGACCTGGACCTGGACCTGGACCCGACCCTGGCCCTGGCCCCGGTGGGGGTGGCGACAATGGGGGGGGGAACGGGTGGATACTGCCGGTCTTGGCAGTATTTGGAATTGGCGCGGGGCTATTTGCGTTAATGTTGCCGCGGCCTCAGAGAAATACCCCGCCGGACAGTCCTGAGGGAAGCCCAGAGCCTGGCGATGCCCCGCCCCCGGCTGAAGCCACTGATGCGTGCCCGCTGGAGCTGAAGCGAGCGGCCCACATGGTAGGAGTATTGCTCGATCAAAGGGCACGTCGTCTCCCGGGTGACGAGTCAGCCGTGATTCTGCCTCCCCCCGACGAAGTCGCCGCGGTCATGGAAGAAGCGGGTTTGAGCATCATGCTCTCACCGGTAGTCGAACCATTCCCAGGCCAACCAGCTAGCCAAACGCCTCGAAGCCTAAAGGATGCTGGCTGTGTTCAAAGAGCCATCGTTCCGGGCGAAGAGCGGAGCGGCATCATAAGCTGCACTGGTAGTATTGAAACGGGCGTATTCGTAAATTTCGATTACGTCAGGGACCTAAGTAAGAACACCTTTGAACCGTTGATTCAATCCGTGAGCCGTGTCCATTACCTGGCTCCCGAGCCATACATTCTGGCGTGCAAGCAGCTAGATGCCGAAGGAAAAAGGCAGGAGGCGCGACGATTCTACCCCGGAAGACTCGCTAAGGAACGCCTGTTCCAGTCAATAAAGAGTGAGTTTACAAATCTGACAGCGTCGGGCACGCCAACGCGAAACGCCGCCGAATCTGCGGCGACGCGCTTGCAGGATAGGATGATCGAAATCGCAGAGGAATCTAAGATCGTTCCTCACTATAACTCAAACACACTGATTCCCCACGTATCCAGCGTGCTTTCGACTATTCAGTCGGAGCCAATGCCAGGACCAGGTGGTAGGGTTCCGCGGGCGCAGTGGACCGCCCACACACAACTTTCTGCCGTGTATTATCTCGGGCCCGTGATAGTCGAGCTATCTGTCGGCCGCGACCGAAACACGCCGAGAACGTACCTCAAGTTTGCGAAACGCAACCTCTTCACCGAGCGCGTGCTGGACCCCGCCGTATCACCCGATAACCTTCCCGTCTTCACAGACGACGTCGACTAGCTAGGAAGCACAGCGCCGGACGCCGAAGCTGAGAGCAGGCAGTGCACGCTGCCCTGAAACATGGTGGAGCCGCGGGCGTGCCTCAAGGTAAGGAAGTACAGCGGCAGCTGTATTTCCTCGCCGCTGCGACGAGCAAGCGCTGGGAGCCATCTGCGAAGCAGATAGCGACAATAGTGGAGGCGCCGGAAGTCGGCATCAAGCTGGCAAAGGTACATCGCGAGCCGTAGCTTTCCAGCGCCGCGACGAGCAAGCAGTCGGAGCCATCTGCGCATGCAGAAAGCGACAATGGTGGAGGCGCCGGGAGTCTGCTTCAAGCTGGCAAAGGTACAGCGTGAGCTGTAGCTTCCCAGCGCCGCGACGAGCAAGCACTGGGAGCCATCTGCGCATGCAGAAAGCGACAATGGTGGAGGCGCCGGGAGTCGAACCCGGGTCCGCTGAAGGTCCATGGTAACGTCTACGTAACCTAGTCGCTGTTTTGATTTAGCTACCCTCTGCGCCCAGACGACAGGCTTAGTGAGCAGCGATCAACGATATTTCTCGCCGAGGGACTCGTTGCCACTTCCCTTGGCCAGCCAGTTCAACGACGCCTCCAGGAGAGCACTGGCAAGCTCTCTCCTTTGACGGCTGCTTTGGCTTTATTTAGGCCGCAACAGCTAGCGACAGTCCATTGCTGTTAGCAACGGGTGCCTTTGCGAGTGTGTTCGCTTTTCTTGTTTCCTCGAAGTATTTGCGCCGTTCCGAGGCCGGCGGTCACGCGATCAACACTTCAAACTTCAACGTCGAAGCCGTATCGCCCCCTAAATTTCAAAAAACGTCGCTCCCGTCTATCATAAGGGTGCCTGCGCTAATCGCAAGGGCAGTGCCCCTTTCGTTGAGCGAGCAAGCCTTCTGGGGGCGGGTGAGTGAAGCGTCTGCGGGTTGGGGCGACCTCGTGTTTCGGCCACGCGCGCGGCTTTAGGCCACCTGAGTGATAGAGTGGGGGAGGGCTTCCGGGATTTACTCCCGAAAGCCCGTGGGCATTTCGCTAAAGTGCGCCCCGAACGGTTACCGTTGAGCGGGCATGCGAGCGGCGCGCTAGCGGTTTCAGGGTAGACTGCTCGCCATGGCCGAAACGCCGACTTTGCCTTCCAAACGGGATGTCGCCCGTCAGCTCTTGCTGCGTGGCCCCGTACTGTTGCACCTCGACCCGCGCATTGAGGGTACCAGCGTACCCGACTGGTTGAAGGAGCAAGGGCACCTTGTCCTCGAAATCGGTCTGGACCTCGCGGTGCCTATTCCGGATCTGCGGGTCCATGATGACGGCGCCGAAGGCACCCTCGCTTTCGGCGACATCAGCCACTTCTGCGTGATGCCCTGGCGAGCTATCTTTGCGGTGCTCGGTGCAGATGGCAAAGGCATGGTGTGGCCCGAAGATGTGCCGCCGGAAGTCGCCAAAGAGCTTGAACGCGAGGCTGCGCGCTTGGCCCCGACCAAGAGCGCCGACGATACACCGACCCTGCCGGAACGGCCGTCCCTGGCGCCGCCGGGAGAAGTGATAGCGCTGCCCTTCGCGCGGAAGAGCGAGAAGCCCGCGCGAACGCTCAAGGGGGTGCCCGCGGAGACGCCTGCTGAGGTGCCGAGCGCTGCCCTGGAGGAAGTGGAGCGCTCGGTCGCTGAGGCTACCGAGGGTGAGGACGCTTCCGAGAAGGGGGCGCACACGTCGCAAGAGGCGCCGAGCGAGGCGGACTCCCGCACGTATGAAGGTTCAAGGCCCAAGCTCATCCCCCAAGAACGGCGCAAGCAGGCCAAGCCTCTGCCCTCGTATCTTCGCGTCGTGAAGTAGTTGAGTTCCCGAGTTGTTGCGGGGCCAATCCTGAGCGATCCCCTCATGAACTTGAGACGCAGAAAGCCGCGGGGAAATGGGCCTGGAGTAAGTATGGTGGGGTGGGTGGGTCCGCGCACGGACGGCCCATTTCCCCGCGGCTTTCGTCCCGCCGGCGCTTTGAGGGGATGGCTCAGGGGCCAATCAGCTCTTGGAGTCTGCTGCCGGGCTATCCAGATGGTCGCCCGGGCTAGAGCTGGCTCCGCTGTTCGCGCCGCTATGTCCGCTGCTCGGTCCGTCGCTAGGGGAGGTCACGGCGAGGTTCCCCTCGAGGTCCACCTCCGGTAGGAGGTTCGGCTTGCCGACGAAACGCACGACCAGAAATAGGATGACGCAGGAAAGCACATAGGCGACCCAAACCGGGTAAAAACCAAGCCCGACGCCAAGCTCGCCGAATATCACGGCTACTGCGCCCACGATCAGTGCATACGGAAGCTGCGTTCGGACGTGCTCGGCGGGCCGACAGCCCGCGGCGGTGGCGGCCATGATCGTGGTGTCACTGATGGGTGAGCAGTGGTCACCCCAGACGGCGCCAGCCAGAATGGCGCTGATAACGGCGAGAAGATAGTGCTCGCTGCCGCCGGAGACCTCGAACATCAGCGGCAAGGCGACGGGGAAGACGATGGCCATCGTGCCCCAGCTCGTGCCCGTCGAAAACGCAATGAGCGCTGAGGTCAAAAAGATGGCTGCAGGCAAGAAGGCTGGCGTCCTCAGTGAACCGACGAGCTGAATGAAAAAGTCAGCGGTGTGCAGATCACGGCAAACCCTCGAAAGGGACCAAGCAAGCACCAGCACGACGCACGCTAGTACCATCGATTTGATGCCCTCAATCCAAGCATCCATCGCGTCGGCGAGGGAAAGCATGCGGGTCCCGGCTGCGGTGAGCAGCGCCACGATGGAGCCGACTAGCGACGCCCATAGCAATGCCTTGGTCGCGTCCGCGTGCGCGAATATCGCCTGCAGGCTTGCGCCTGAACCTAGGTCCGGTGCTTGCGCACGCAATGTGCCGAGGCCGTCGAAGTAAAGGCCGAGCATCGTAGTGCCGATGAGGACGCCCAGCGGCAGCGCTCCCGTCAGCCAGGCTAGGCGTTGGCTGCCGCGCGGCACGCGTACGGCGCCGCTCTTGGGTTGACGCTTCGGTGCGGGCTCGTCTACCGCTGACGCGGCGGCTTGCTCAGCGAGCCGCATGGGGCCGAAATCCCGCCCCGTCATGGCGATGAAGAGACCGAATGCGAGAATCAGGAAGGGATAGTATCGGTATACGAGGGAGTTTAGGAAGACACTGTAGGCGTCTTGAGCGAGTCCAAGCGCCCGGTACTGGTCTTCGATGTAGCCGAGTTCTACGCCCACCCAGGACGAAACCAGCGCGACACTCGATACCGGTGCGGCCGTCGCGTCGACGATAAAGGCAAGCTTGGCACGGCTCATCTTCATGCGGTCGAAGAGCGGGCGCATGCTGGTGCCCACCAGCAGGGCATTGGCGTAATCGTCGACGAAGACGATAAGTCCCATGAACCACGTAGCTACCTGGGAGCGTCTCCGCGTATGCAGACGCCGCTGCATTTGCATCGCCATGACCCGCGCGCCGCGTGTGCGCGAGATGACACCGATCATGCCACCAAGCAGCAAGGTGAAGACCAATATCGACGCCCTGCCGTCGTCTGCAACGGCCTTGAGGGCGTAGTTGTCAACGATGCGCAGTAGCGAGTCGACCGGGTCCAGTCGAAAAATGAGCCAGGTTCCAAACCATAGGGCAGCGAAGAGCGCCACCACGACTTGCCGCAGCATGATGGCCAGCACCACCGCGAGCGCCGTCGGCAGCGCGGAGGACCAGGGCGGGATGACCCAAACAGAGAGCGCGACGGGGGCCGTGCCCGCCACATGCACCCAAAGCTCCTGGTCGGAAAAGCTTGGCATCGCGATGGGCGTGACCCGGCGGAAGTAGCTCAGGCTGTAGCCGTCGGGGCCTATGTCGGGTCCCGTAGTGTCCCGTGAGGCCGGTTCGAGGCCTTCGACGTCGTAGGTCACGCGCACGATCGGTGGGGGGTCGCCAGGGTCCGCGGGGCGGACCTCCACCTCAAGCTCGTAGGGGCGCCCGCTCTGCCAGACGCGGGGGCCGCGCACTTCGATCGCGGGTCCATCGCGCCGTGCCGTCCGGGGCGGTGCTTGGCCTGTCTCCTCCGCGCCATATTGAGGAGCATCCTCCTGCGCGGACGCCGAGAGCGGCTCCAAGAGTGCGAGGCTTAATCCGAGTACCGTCACGGCGGCGTGAAATCGGCCGGCATGGCGGCGCACCAGACCGGGCCTTTCGGCCGCGGAGTCCAAGCAATGCCAGCAGATTGGAAAACTAGCAGCCACGCGAGCGACACAGCCTGCCTCGACTCGACGCCGGACACAAGTAAGAGGACGCGGGTGAACCGAATGCTACTTTCTGCTAGGCGCTACCGCCGGCGCGTCCGTGAGTCACAGCGCCGTCGTGGACTCAGAAACGCG
>SLEO01000357.1 GCA_007124745.1 Myxococcales bacterium | reverse complement strand
CGGATGCAGTCCATCCACCAGTGACCGTGTTCGTCCTGTAGGGTGGGCGCCAGCAGATCCTTGATATGGGCGCGTGCACTGGCGCGGTCCTCCAGCGCAAGGCGCGAAAGCATCGGGGCGCCGAGCACGTCGAACCACCCGTCTATGCCTGCTGGTTCCAGGGAAACAGCTTCGTGACGTGTTTCGATGTGAATGTCATCGAACCCTGCAGCCTTGAGCCATGCGGCGTAGCGTTCCGAGGTGGGGAAGTAAAACGGCGGTGTTATGTCGACTCCGCGAGTGCTGAGAAGTGCACGCAGCGCCGTGAGCACCGCGCCGATGTTGCCCCGTCCACCGAGTTCTGCGACCAGACGTCCGCCCGGTTTGAGCGCGCGCCACATCCCTGAGAGTGCCTCTGGATGCATAGACTCCGGCAACCAGTGTAGCGCAACGTGGGAAAAGACAGCGTCGAACTCTGCTTCGTATTCGAGGGCGCACATGTCTCCGCAATGCGCGGAGATGCCTCGGGCCTGGGCCGCGAGCACCATCGCTTCGGACATATCAACGCCAATAACTTCTGCACCCGAGTGCGCAATCGCGAGGGAAAGCGTCCCATCGCCACAGCCGACGTCGAGTACCCGCTCGTGCGGTTGAGCCGCCAGTGTGTCGACGAGCGCCCGTCCCATCCGCGGCACGTACGCCGTGCGTTCGACGTAGGCTTCTGGATCCCACTCTGTCTCCATCCCATGCCTCTATACCGATCATGCCATGGTCTTGGATCGGTTGTGCAGAACAATGCGTGCGCTGAGGAGCGTATGGCCTTGGGCGAGCTGGCTCACGGCGCGGTGGCTTTCGCTCAGCTGGTCGAGCACAAGGCCTGCGGCTGTTACCGGGATTGTGCCGCCCGCAACCGCATCTAGCAGCGCACTTTTCGCCTGGGCGTAGAGCGTTGCCAAGGTGTTGAGGCGCTCGCGCAGCTCCGTCTCGGACGGCGCTTCATGCGTGGTGAGGTCAGTACAGAGCAGACGGGCTTCCTCGACAAAGCGCAGAAGGCAAGGCTGTGGATGCCTCGCGTCCGGGACGCGAACGCGCTCACTAAGCGCGCGCACCGAAGGCGAGAGCCGCAGCGCTTCGAGGAACGCTCGCTGGATGACCAGGGTTTGGGCGAGGTCTCTCGCGACGGCTAGCGGCATGGTCTCTGTACGGACGCGGGCGGCGTAGTTCGCGATGTGCTCACCCAGTGCGCTCGCAGCTTCACTCTGTTCACGTAGAGCGCTTGATTGCGACGTGCCCAGGATCCCCGCCGTGAGTGCACCGTGGGCGAGCTGCGCGAGGCGTCCGAGTTCAGCGTAGAGCGCGGAGACCGCTAGAGCGGGCGTAGCTACGAGGGTGTTATCCAGAAAGCGTGGTCTCTGCACTTCCTCTTCTGCCGACCGAAACGCTCGCTCGAGCAGCCTGCTGAGTACACCTGTGAGAGGCAGGAGCAGCGCGACGCCGAGCACATTGAACGCCGTGTGGAAGAGCGCCAGGGACCGCGCGGGTCCGTAGCCATGGCCGAGCAATTCAGCCGCTCCGCTGACAACGAGAAGCATGAGCGGCAGGAGGGCGAGTGCGATGACGGCGGTCAGTAGGTTGAAGACGATGTGACCAAGAGCCAGGCGTTTGGCTGCCGGTGTTGCGCGCAGTACCGCGAATGCGGCGGTCGAGGTCGTTCCTAGATTGGCACCGATCACCGCGGCTGCAGCGTCGGCAAATCCCAGTAGGCCCCCTGCGGATGCGGTCAGGATAAGCGCGATGGCCGCGCTTGACGACTGCGTGAGCACCGTGGCGAGAAAGCCCACCCCAAGCAGCGAAACCCTACCGATAGGCGCCGCGTCCGCTGTACCTAGTTGGCTTGCGTAGGCCGTGGCGACCCCTTCAAACGCTTCCTTCAAGAGTGCGAGGCCCAGAAAGAAAAGCCCAAAGCCGGCGAGCGCCTTGCCGAGCCCCTGCCACGCGCGGCCGCGGCTCAGCAAGTGCAGGGCAACGCCCACGCTCAGAATGGGCAAGGCGAAGGCTTCTATCTTGAAGCCGAAGCCGAGCGTCGCGACCAGCCAGCCGGTGATGGTGGTGCCCACGTTCGTGCCAAAGACGACGCCGAGCGCCTGGCGCAGCGTGAGGGCACCCGCGTTCACAAAACCGAGCGTGGCGATGGTGACGGCGCTCGACGACTGCACAAGACCCGTGACAAGCACGCCCGCCGCCACGCCGCGCAGCGGCGTCGACGTAAAGCGCGCAAGCAGGCGCCTCAGCCCCGTTCCCGCCGCTGCCGTCAGGCCATCCGTCATAGCCTGCATGGCCCACAAGAAGAGCGCTAGACCCCCAAGCGCGCCACTGACCACACTCCACGTCATGCGGGAAGGTTTAGCAGCTTGAGATCCGCCGCGCGGAAGCTTTGCCAAAACGCACGAAAGGGGCACCCAACTAGGGGTCGCAAGGAATGGGGGCGGCGGAGACGACAGGTTCGTCGAGGCAGAGCGCAAAGGGGTCGGTGGCTCGGCGCCTCCAGGCACCGGTATCGACGGAGATGATAGGCGTTGGCAGCGCAGTGTTGGGTAACGCGTCTTCCTCATCGCTGAGGTCGATCATCAGGTCGCTGTTACGCCAGAAGCGCGCATGCCCCTGGCCACCGAACCCGGAAACGCTTCCCGGGAGCGTCCCCGTGAGGACGGAAGTCAATCAAGACGGAAGAGGGTGAGGCTGATGCCGCGGGTGTCGTCCTCCTCTTGGACGGACCAGTCATCAGTGACCGAGTTGCGGAACTCCGTTAGCAGGGCGAGGCGCGTGCCGGTTGGGTCGAGCGCGAGCTGGCCCTGCTCGAAGAAGACACCGGGCCAGTTTAGCGCTTCAACCACCTGGCCCTGTGCGTTGATGGCAAGTAGGGCGGTGCCCGCCTCAAGCACGCGCCCGACCGCGCCATCACCCGTCAGGTCGAGAGGCGCCGGCAAGGAGAGGGCGATGTAAGTTACCCCCGCGGGGCTGATGGCGATACCCAGTGCCGCATCTCTGCCTGCGGTACTGAAGACACGCTGCCATTGTCGACTTCCATCAAGTGAATAGCCAAGGACTGCTATGTCTGTGTCGCCCAGCACGGTGTGGATGCTTTCCCCCGTATCCCACTGCGAGCCGCGGAGTTCGACGGCGATGCTGACGTGCGGTTCACGGACAGCTAGTCCCGCAGGTCTATCGTGGCCGCCGGTATCGACTAAACTAAACCACACAAGCTCGCCTGCCTCATCGGTCCGCGCGAGGTACGCCGCATTGCTCGTGAGCGTTTCGTCCATGTCGCCGATTCGCGTGGAAGGAAAGGCAGCCCCGTGGATCAGCATCCCTCCCGCCGAGAGCGGCAGCAAGCTGTCAACTATGCCGTGACGCAGACCAAAGGGGTGTTGCACCTCCAGAACTTCGCCGCTGGTTAGGTCGAGGCGTGAGAGGACAGCCCCCCAGCCATCCGGTCCGACATCCAGCTCAAAGCTGGGTGCCCAATGTGCTGACTCGTTGAAAACGCCGCCGCCGTAGAAGGCGTTTCCATGAAGCGCCGTCGCGAACATAAATGGCCCATTGGGAGCGCTCGCGCTCGTCACCCATTGTGCCTGCCCTGAACCGTCGATGCGGCTGAATAGCGTACTAACACTAGGGTTCGCGACGGCAGGAATGGATGAGCCCTGCAGATCAACCTGCTGCCAGTAGAAGCCCGCGAGCATATACGCGTCAGCGTCTACAGGAACTAAGCCCCTTAGCGAGAGGCCTGAGGGAAAGCGATGGATATCGTCAAGATCTCCTTCCGGTCCAACAGCCAGCACAACGCTCGAATCGGCTTCAAAAGGCCATTCGACAGCACCCCAAGTCAAGGCGTCACGTTGGCTACCCGTAAAAAGCAGAGACCCATCACTTCGAAAGCTGAGGGTGTGCGCGAAATGCGTGGGCGTGTAAGCCGAGCGCAACCCTGTCACATTGTGCCGCCACTCAACCTCGAGGCAGACGCCAGTCGGGCAGTTCAGTGTCGGCGATGCGGGGTTGGGGCCCGCCTGCGCGCTCGGCTCGGTTCCGGGAAACGCACCGCCACCAGCCGCATCCGTTCCGCTTGGTCGTGGGTCGTAGCCAATGAACCCACAGCCACTCAGGGCCAGCCCCGCGAGCACGCACAAGCCGTGGCGACGGCTAACTGCGTACGCTGAGTTTCTTGTGGGCGCTCGCCGGTTGTGGGCGAGCGCCCTCGGCATGAGCGCGTCCGCAAGGGCGAATGGTCCTGACGAGGTCGATGAACCCAATCCAGAGCGTGAACTCAGGCGCGCGGTCAGATCAGAGGTCGGTTTGCGGACTCGCCAAGTGACACTGCAAGCGCACCCCACGTTGCGAGTGTCTCATACAGGGTGACCGCTGTGCAAGCGACGGCGGGAAGTCTAGGTTGCCTCGTGAGTCCGATAGGAAGAGCGCCTGCTTAGCTTAGGGAAAGCGCTCTTGGAACAATTCAGCGCGGGCCGTCTCGAGCACCCCGTTGCCTTCTCGAGCTTCTAGGGTTCGCAGGGAATGGGTTCGGTGGAGACGATTAGCTCGTCGAGGCCAAGCGCGAACGGGTCGGTTGCCCCGCGCATCCACGCGCCCGCACCTAGCGTCTCAATGGGCGCGGGAAGCTCGGTGTGGGGCAGCGCTTCGTCCTCGCCGCTAATGTCGATCACAAGACTGCCGTTGCGCCAAACGCGCGCCTGGCCGCTGTCGGCGAAATCGAGTTCGACCTGGACACAAGTCCACGCACCGGGCGTGAGGTTGTTGACCTCGGGAGTGCCCGACTGCGCGTACTCTGCCCGGTCGCCGTTATCTAATAGTAGCCCGAACCCAAAGTTATCCGAGTAGTCGATGGATACGAACTTCCCGCCGGTTCCTTCGGCGGGGTTGAGTTGCGCGAGAACCAGGATGTCCGGCACGCTTGTGTCGACACTACGCCGATACCAGAAGCGCATGTAGAGAAGGTTTTCGACGCGACTTGTATCGAGGTCGAAGAAAAACTGCGCAGAGTCGATGCCACCGCTCGGGGCGTTCGATGCGATGCCAAGTGCGTTGTTGCGGTGACCAGGCTCCCGCGTGTTAACCACCATGGAAATACCGATGTTGGCGCCGACTGCCCTCCGATTCACCGCATCGGGGTCATCGAAGGCCTCGCAGAAGACCGGGTTGGGGAAGAAGGTGCATCCATTGACCGGCGGTGGAGGGGCCTCGTCAACTTCCGGCAAAGGCGTCGAGGGCAGTTCACTTGTTTCTGGAGCTTGGTCCGATGGCGTCTCAGGACCCGCCGGGGCAATCATCGTCTCTGTGTCCGCGGGACGCGGTTCGTAGCCCAGAAAGCCACACCCGGTCGCACCGCAAGCTAGAACGAGGAGAAGCGCTGCGTAGGCGCCGTCAAGGCATCCCCGCACTTCGGGGTGGGCGGTATGCGGCGCTTCGAGCGCGTTGGGCCGCCTCTTCATAAAGATAGAGTACAGTTCAATCCTAGCCGCGGCAATACACGGTCTAGCAATTGAAAGGTCGCTCTTTGTCCGTAGCTGTTCAGGGGGGCATTTCGCACGCATGGCCCCGAGTTTTCGGGAGTGAATCCCGCAAACCCTCTCCTAAAAACCTTAAGCTGCGCGCGGCCCCATCACCCGCTTGCTCTTTCCTGCAGCGTTTTCACCTTTCCGGCCCCCTGAACGCTTACGATGCATGCGTGATCGGTTAAGCGAGCTGCGTGTTCGGTTGAGGGTCTGAGGCGAGCGCGCCCACAGCCAAAAACCGCAGCGAACTTAAGGAACGCGCGGGATTTTTGGCGAGGACGTAAGCCGG
>SLEO01000151.1 GCA_007124745.1 Myxococcales bacterium | reverse complement strand
CCTTATCCACCGATGTCACGTGCTTGCGCCGACCCCGCGCAATCTCAAACGCAGTGCGGGTGACACGCTCGATTTCCTGCGTCGTGTAGACCAACGTGTCGACGGCACGCTCGGAGCCGTCGGACTGTCGCTCTGTGCCTTTGGGCGTGCCGAAGTAGAGTCCGCCGGTCAGCTCGCGGACGACCAACAAGTCGACACCCTGGGCGTACTCAGGCTTGAGGGGCGAGGCGCCGTCGAAGCCCGGCCACACCTTCACGGGCCGCAGGTTCGCGTAGAGCCCTAACGCCTTGCGGATCCCAAGTAGGCCTTGCTCAGGCCGTACTTTGGCTTGAGGGTCATCCCATTTGGGTCCGCCGACGGCGCCGAGGAGGATGGCCTGGGCGCCTTTAGCGGCTTCGAGTGTCGCCGCCGGTAGCGCCTCCCCCGTCTGGTCGATGGCGCAGCCACCGATGAGCGCCTCCTGGAAGCTGAAGCTAAAGCCGCGAAGCTCGGCTAGCGCCTCCAGCACAACGCGCGTTGCTTTCGTGATTTCCGGCCCGATACCATCACCGGGAAGGAGCAGAACGTGGTAGTTGGTCATAACGTGGGTGCCTCGTGAATCGAGGAGTTAGCGAACGAGTTTAGGTAAGGTGACTGCGGCCTAACCGGCGGCAGCCCAGAGAGATTTCGCACGTCGGTCGACGCTAGCCGCCTCGGTCTTCGAAAAACCCCGGCGAAGCTTAGCCAAGGAATGCCGCGGTCGCTACCCGCGCGAAAGCAACGCACGCAGCTTTAGGCCACCCTAGAGGAGGAGTGGGGGCGCCGTCGGGGATTTGCTCCCGCAATGCTAGGGCGCATTCTCTAAGGTGCCCCCTGAGCCGCTACGGGAGGGTCGGTGTGGAAGTCGCCGCGTGCGGTGAGTAGGGCGAACTCGAGGCCGTCGATGAGGGCGAGGAGAGAGGCGGCGATGATGTTGGTCGAGGCGCCTACGGTGCTGAAGGTGCCGCTGGGACCGTCGTGGGCGATGAGTACACGGGTAATGGCGCCCGTTGCGGCGTCCTCGTTGAGAATGCGCACCTTGTAGCCGCTTAAGGTGACGGCGCTTAGCTGCGGGTAACGGATGCCCAGCGCTTTGCGTAGTGCTTGGTCGAGGGCGCTGACCGGGCCGTTGCCGCTGCCGGCGGTGTGCATCAGCTCTCCATCGACCTCAACCCGCACCGTCGCTTCGCTGAAGGGCTCCGCTGTGCCGCGTTCACCTACCGTCACCTGAAAATCAGTGAGCTTGAAGGGGGGGGCGTAAGACGGCTCGGCGCGCTTGATGAGCAGTGCTACCGAGGCCTCAGCAGCCTCGAAAGAAAACCCTTGAGATTCGTAGTGCTTGATCTGATTCACGATGACCGCCGCATCGACGGCATTGGTCTTGAGACCGAACTCCTCGGCCTTGGTCACAAGGTTCGAGCGACCGGAGAGCTCACTCACCAGAACGCGAGAGACGTTGCCGACGAGCGCAGGGTCGATGTGTTGGTAAGAATCAATGGAGCGGCGCATGGCCGAGACGTGCACCCCACCCTTATGGGCGAAGGCGCTGCGGCCCACATACGCTGCATGCGGGTTGAGCTTTGTGTTGCACACCTCGGAGACGAGGCGAGCGAGGTCTCTAAGCTGCTTGAGTTTGCCTGGATCTAGGCACTGCAAGCCAAGCTTGATCTCAAGACCGGGGAGAATCGAGCAGAGGTTGCCGTTGCCGCAGCGTTCGCCGAAGCCGTTGATGGTCCCCTGCACCTGTCGTGCGCCGGCCTGGACTGCAGCGAGAGAGTTGGCGACCGCGCACTCCGTATCGTTGTGCGCGTGGATGCCGATGACCGCTTGGGGGAAGCGGTCGCGGACGGCGCTGACGATTTCATGGACCTCCCAAGGCAACTTGCCGCCGTTGGTGTCGCACAGAATGAGCCGGCTGGCGCCGCCAGCGAGGGCCGCTCCGAGCACGCGGAGGGCAAACTCGGGTTCGGCGGTAAAGCCGTCGAAAAAGTGCTCGGCGTCGAAGAAGACGCGCCGCCCGTGGCCCGCTAGGTACGCGAGAGAATCCTCGATGAGTTTGAGGTTGTCGTCCTCGGAGATGCGCAATACGTCTTCAACGTGCAGCCGCCAGCTCTTACCAAAGAGCGTGCAAATCTCCGTTTCCGCAGCGAGCAACGCAGCGAGACCGCTGTCGCCCTCGGGCGTGCGTTCCGGGTGACGCGTCGCCCCGAAGGCCACCACCTTGGCATGACGGAGGGAGAGCTCGCGGGCGCGCGCAAACAGCTCCGCATCTTTTGGATTCGATCCCGGAAAACCCGCCTCGATGTAGTCGATGCCGAAGTCGTCGAGGGCCCGAATGATGCGCAGCTTGTCGCTGGCGGAGAGCGAAAGTCCTTCCGCCTGCGTGCCGTCACGCAGCGTCGTGTCGTAGACCTCGACGTGAGTCAGCACGCCGCCTGTGGGGGCAGGGTCAGTAAGCACGCTGGCTTCGTTCCGCTTCGTAGCGGGCGATATCCGCTTCGAAGTGCAGCAAATAGCCGAGTTGGTCGAGCCCATTGAGCAGGCAGTGGCGGGCGAAGGCGTCGACCTCGAAGGAAGCGATGCGCTCGCCGCCGAGGCTGACCGCACAGGCTTCAAGGTCAACGGTGAGTGCTTCGTCGCGGTTGGCGGCCAAGGCGGCGAGTACTTTGCCGTGCTCTGCCTCACCCAGTGCCACGGGCAACACACCGTTCTTCAGCGCGTTGTTGCGGAAAATGTCGGCGAAGGAGCGTGCGAGCACCGCCCGGAAACCATAACCCAGCAATGCCCAAGGTGCGTGCTCCCGCGACGAGCCCGAACCGAAGTTCTGACCAGCGACGAGGATCTTTCGGCCCTTCGCCCAGGGCTGATTGAGGACGAAGTCGGCCTTGGGCGTGCCGTCCTCGGCGTAGCGCCAGTCGGCGAAAAGCGCGTCACCAAGCCCGGCCTTGTCGGTCACTTTCAGGAAGCGCGCGGGAATAATCTGGTCCGTGTCGATGTTGTCTCGGTGGACAACCAGCGCTTGTGCCGTGAGCGATTTGAGTGCTTCCATCATTTTCTCCAAAGTACCGAAACGTGCGTGCTGGGGGGGCTGCCTGGCGCAGGCCGTTTCCGCTGGCTGACCCCTCAGCGGTGCAGAATGGCGGCGCGGCCGAATCGGCTAGCCTGCTTTGACTGTCCTCGGGTCGGTGACGCAGCCCTTGATGGCCGCGGCGGCAGCGGTGCGCGGCGAGGCCAGGAACGTGCGACCACCGCGTCCTTGACGACCTTCAAAGTTGCGGTTGCTCGTGCTCACGGCGTACTGACCGGGCGAGAGCTGGTCTCCGTTCATCGCAATGCACATCGAGCATCCGGGCTCGCGCCACTCGGCGCCCGCGGCGCGAAAGACCGCATCGAGGCCTTCGGCTTCTGCTTGGCGCTTGATGTCCTGGGAACCAGGAACCACGAGGGTGCGGACGCCTTCTGCGACCTGCCTGCCCTTGAAGATTTCGGCGGCCTCCCGCAGGTCGCTGATGCGCGAGTTGGTGCAGGAGCCGATGAAGACCACGTCGACGGGGTGACCCAGCAGCGCTTTGCCCGACTCAAGCCCCATGTAGTCGAGCGCCTTCTGAAGCTCTGCCGCTGCCTGATCCGAACCCAGGTCTTCCGGGCGGGGCAGGTCCTTGTCGATGGCCTGACCCATGCCGGGGTTCGTCCCGAAGGTGATCATCGGTGCAAGCTTGCTCGCATCGAGCGTAAGCGAACGGCTGAACGTGGCACCTTCGTCCGTGCTGAGGCTGCGCCAATCCGCTACCGCGGCCTGCCAAGCCGCACCCTTGGGGGCGAAGTCGCGGCCTTCGAGGTAGGCGAAGGTTTTCTCGTCCGGCGCCACCAGGCCCGCTCGCGCGCCGGCTTCGATGGACATGTTACACAGCGTCATGCGCCCCTCCATGCTGAGGGCTTCGATCGCGCTGCCGCGAAACTCGAAGACGTGGCCCGTGCCGCCATCCGTGCCGATTTCCGCGATGATCGCCAGCGCGATGTCTTTAGCGCCGACGCCTTCGGGCAGCTCGCCGTCGACGCGTACCTCAAAGGACTTAGGGCGGTGCTGAAGCAAGCACTGGGTCGCCAAGACGTGCGACACCTCGGTGGTACCGATGCCGAACGCGAGCGCGCCAAATGCGCCGTGCGTCGAGGTATGGCTATCGCCGCAGACGATGGTCATACCCGGCTGGGTCAGCCCAAGTTCGGGACCAATGACATGGACGATACCGTTACGGTTGTGTCCGAGGCCGTAGAGGGTGACGCCGTACTTCTCGCAGTTGCGCCGCAGTAGATCGAGCTGCTTGCGTGACTGCCCATCGAGCACTTCAAGCCTACGCGGGTCCGTGGGCGTTGAGTGGTCCATCGTGGCCACGGTTCGCTCCGGCTGCCGCAGCTTGAGGCCGCGCTCCTCAAGGGCCGCAAAAGCCTGAGGCGAGGTCACTTCGTGAATGAGGTGCAGGTCGATGTAGATCATCGACGGCCGGTCGGGTTGCTCACTTACGATGTGGCGGTCCCAGACCTTATCCACCAAGGTCTGTGCTTGCTGACTCATCTTCATCTCCAGGGGCTTGATATCGTCGCGACGGAACGCGGTAGAATAGCCTTTCCGGCCCGGTGCGTCCCGTAGAAACAGGTTAAATTGGTTGGGGCGCGCTGCTTTAAGCCTTGGCGGCTGAGGCGGCAGAGGTCGTTAGGGAAGGCGGCCGGCTCGAGGATGGCTCGCTCACGGCGCCCACCCAAGCCCCTCCCTCTTGCTTCAGGCCACCGAGCGCGCTGATGTGGCGGTTCACCGCTGCCAGGTAGGCCTGGGCACTCGCGATCAGCACGTCAGTGTGCGCACCGCTACCGCTGAAGAACAGCCCTTGGCCCTGCTCGGACTGGGGATTGAGACGCCCTTCCATACGCGGTGCATGCACCCGCACGGTGACCTGCCCGAGGGCATCGATGCCTTCCGTGACGGAGTGCACCGTGTACTCCATCAGCGAGCGGTTGGTGGGCAGAAGGGTGTCGATAGCCTTGTAGATGGCATCGACGGGTCCTGTGCCTACGGAGGCGTGTGTCGCTACCGCGCCGTCTGGGCGCCGGAGGCGTACCGTCGCGGTGGCGAGGCCATGATGGCCCGCGGACACCTGGAGGCTATCGAGCACGTAGGCGACGGACAGGCTCTCGGCGGTGTTAACGACCAGTGCTTCAAGGTCAGCGTCGGTGATTTGCTTGCGCCGGTCCGCCAGCGCCTTGAAGCGGTCGAAGGTCTCACTCAAGGCAGCTTTGTCGAGCTGATGGCCAAGCTCGCGGAGACGGCTCTCCAGGGCGTGCCTGCCCGAGTGCTTGCCGAGAACGAGGGCGGACTTGGCCGCGCCCACCGATTCCGGCTTCATGATTTCGTAGGTGTCGGCATTCTTGAGCATGCCGTCCTGGTGGATGCCCGCCTCATGGGCGAACGCGTTGGCTCCAACCACCGCCTTGTTCGGCTGCACCACCATGCCCGTACGTTGGCTCACGAGGCGGCTTGTGCGCGTGAGCTGCGTGCTGTCTATGCCGGTCCGCAAACCCAGGATGGCGGAGCGGGTATGCAGCGCCATCACTATTTCTTCGAGGGCGGTATTGCCAGCGCGCTCGCCGATACCGTTGATGGCCACCTCCACTTGGCGGGCGCCATTGAGGATGGCCGCGAGGCTGTTGGCCGTCGCCAGGCCGAGGTCGTTGTGACAGTGAACGGAGATCACCGCCTGGTCGATGTTGGGGACATGCTCGCGAATGCCCGCGATAATCGCGCCCATTTCCTGGGGCAGCGTGTAGCCGACGGTGTCCGGGATGTTGAGTGTGGTGGCACCCGCATCGATGGCGACGCTGAGCACTTCATGCAGGAAGTCGCTTTCCGTTCGTCCAGCGTCTTCCGGACTGAACTCGACATCCGGGCAGAGCGAGCGGGCATAGCCCACCATCGTCCGTACGCGCGCGAGGATTTCTTCGCGGGAGAGGCGAAGCTTGTGCTCGCGATGAATCGGCGAGGTGGCGATGAAGGTGTGGATGCGCGGAAAGCGGGCGCCCTTCACGGCTGTCCAGGCTTTCTCGATATCGGGTTCGGAGGCGCGGGCGAGGCCGCAGATAGTGGGAATCGACTGCCCGCCGCGGGAGTTCACCTCGGTCTGGCCGACGATGTCAGCGATTTGCTGCACGGCGTAGAGGTCGTCGGGGGAAGCCGCGGGAAAGCCCGATTCAATCGTGTCGACGCCTAGGCGCGAAAGGGCGCGCGCAATCTCTAGCTTTTCAGATGAGGTGAGTGTTGCACCCGGTGACTGCTCACCGTCGCGTAGCGTCGTGTCGAAGACACGAACGTAGTCAGAACCTTGCGTGCACTCAGCTGTGGTCTCCACGGTACTCCATTCTGGCCGTGGCCCGCACGAGGGTGCGCGCCACGGCATCTCCTGCCGCAGCTGAGGCTAGCGACCTCCCTCCTTGATGCGGGGTCGCTAGCCGTAGCAGCTACTGGCCTTCTTTAACTTTAACGGGATCAACGAAGGGCATCATGTCGCGTAGCTTTTCGCCGACGCGCTCGAGTAGGAGCTCGTGCTCCGCATGACGCCGGCCGTGGAAGCTGCCGCGACCGCTGCGGTCCTCTTCAATCCAGTTCTTGGCGAAGGTGCCATTGCGGATGTCTTCAAGAACAGCCTTCATGGCCTTGCGGCTCTCATCGCCGATCACGCGAGGCCCCGACACGTAGTCGCCGTACTCGGCGGTGTCGCTGATGCTGTAGCGCATGTAGTTGAGGCCACCGCGGTACATGAGGTCCACGATAAGCTTCAGCTCATGGAGGCATTCGAAGTAGGCGACTTCGGGCTGATAGCCTGCGTCGACAAGCGTCTGAAACCCGGCCTTCACGAGTTCACTGACGCCGCCGCAAAGTACAGCCTGCTCACCGAAAAGGTCCGTCTCCGTCTCTTCGGAAAAGGTCGTCGTCAGCACGCCGGCGCGGGCGGAACCGATGGCAGCCGCGTACGCAAGCGCCACGGTCTCCGCCTTACCGCTCGCGTCCTGCGCCACCGCAATCAGTGCAGGAACGCCGCCGCCTTCCACGAACGTCTCGCGCACGCGGTGGCCGGGACCTTTCGGCGCAACCATCGACACGTCCACGTCTGCGGGCGGCTTGATGGTGCCGTAGCGAATGTTGAACCCGTGGGCGAACATCAGCGTTTTGCCGGCGGTGAGGTGGGGCTTAATCGCGTCCTCGAAAAGCTTGGGCTGCGCGGTGTCCGGCGCGAGCAGCATGATCACATCACAGCTCTTGGCGACTTCCGCTGGCTCGGCGACGGTAAGGCCCGCCTTCTGCGCGACAGCGACGGACTTACTGGAGGCTCGCAAGCCAACCATGACCTCAACACCGCTCTCTTTGAGATTGAGGGCGTGGGCGTGCCCCTGGGAGCCAAAGCCAATAATGCCGACGCGCTTGCTGCGGATCTCTTCGATGTTGGCGTCTCGGTCGTAGCGGATGGTAGCCATGTGATTGCGTTTCCTTCTATTCGGGGCGGGCCCGGCAGTGTGCTCCGGCGGGCCTTGGGCTTGCTTGGGATGCCTAATCTTGGGACGTTCGTCCGGCGGGCAGACCGTCGACGCGCGACGGCTGACCCGCAACGGCCGCTCACGGCCAAGGCGCTAAGTTTAATCCAAAGCGCCGACACGTCGAGAATAGGCTTGATTTCGTTTAGGGGACGTTTCGAGGAAGGTGAAAATGTCCGCTGAGAAGGCGCATGGACGACGGCAATGCATCACGCTCAGCCGGCATTTGCAGCGGGCACGGGATGTCCGCTAAACGCGCCTCAAGCCTAGTGGGCTTCAGTCGAATCGGGGGCGGAGGGATGCGGACGCGAGAGATGGCCCGTGGCCACTGCCGCGCTCCATCGCAACGACGCCGGTTTGAACGAGCTCTTCGATGCCATAGGGCCGCAGGACGGCCACCAAGCCTTCGACCTTCTCGCCGGTTCCGGCGAGTTCCACTACCAACGTCGAAGCGCTGACATCCACTACCTTGGCGCGGAACACCTCCACGAGCTGCAGCACCTCAGGTCGCTGTGCGGGCTCGACCCGCACTTTGATGAGGGCGAGCAGTCGGTAAACCGCCGGCGCATCGGTGATGTCCTCGACGTGCAGGACGTTGACCAGTTTGTAGAGGTTGGCCTCAACGCGGAGTGCGGTGTCGCGGTCGGCGCTTGCGACGAAAGTCATACGCGATACGCCGGGCATGTGCGTCTTGCCGACGTTCAATGACTCGATGTTGAAGTTGCGACGCCTAAAGAGCGACGCCACGCGGTTGAGGACGCCGGGCTTATCTTCGACATAAGCCACAAACGTGCGTGAGCCTGGTGAGGTCATGACCTAGTCCTTCGCGGTCTCGAAAATGGGGTTGTGGCCGAGCTGCGCGTCTACAGGTGTGGCGCTGTCCGGCCTTCGGATCATGTCACCGAGCGCCGCGCCCGAGGGCACCATCGGGTAAACACTGTCCTCTTGCTCGACCCGGAAGTCGATAACGGTGGTGATGGGGCTCGCCTCC
Organism: Myxococcales bacterium; assembly: GCA_007124745.1. Classification (GTDB taxonomy): domain Bacteria; phylum Myxococcota_A; class Polyangia; order Polyangiales; family SLQV01; genus SLQV01. The sequence continues at coordinate 39,131 of SLEO01000151.1, read as the reverse complement.
GCCGCCTCGATAGCGGCTCTGACCTCGCCACGCTCGGTCACGCGCAGCCCCTTAAGTCCATGGGCGTCCGCTAGTTTAACGAAGTCAGGGCTTTGGATAGGGGTGGCCACGTAGCGCCCGCCGTAAAAGAACTGCTGCCACTGACGGACCATACCGAGAAAGCCGTTGTTGATGATCGCGACGTTGACCTTGATGCCCTCCTGGGCACAGCACGAAAGCTCCGCCGCGGTCATCTGAATGCCGCCATCGCCGGCAACCACCCACACTGCAGGGCCTTCGGGCTGTGAACAAAAGGCGCCCATGCCCGCGGGTAGAGCAAAGCCCATCGTTCCGAGTCCGCCGGAGGTGATGAGCCTGCGCGGGTAGTCATGCTTGTAGTACTGGGCTTCCCACATCTGGTGCTGGCCCACGTCCGTGACGACGACGGCAGCACCCTTCGTGTAGCGCCAGAGATCGTGAATGACGTGTGCTGCGAAGAGCTTGCCCGTGTCCGGCAGGGTTTGGATATCGCGGACTGCCGAGTCGCCTTTGGCGTTGTTGATGCCGGCCCATAAGTCCTCGCGCTTGGTCTCTGCGACCTCTGCGGTGAGGGCGGTCAAAATTTGCCGCGCATCACCGAGCAGCGGCAAGTCTACCTTCACGTTTTTGTTGACCTCCGCGCGGTCGAGTTCGATATGAATTTTCTTGGCATGCGGCGCGTAAGTGGCGAGGGTGCCCGTCACGCGGTCATCGAAACGCATGCCCACGGCGATGAGCAGGTCTGACTGCTGTATCGCTTGGTTGACCCAGGCTTCGCCATGCATGCCCATCATGCCCAAACTCAGCTCATGGGATGCGGGGAAGCCGCCGAGGCCAAGCAACGTGCAGGCGACGGGAATGTTCGTCTTTTCGGCGAAGGCGATAAGCGCATCCGTCGCACCCGAACGGATGACGCCTTGTCCCGACAAAATTACGGGGGTGCGTGCTGCGGCCAGCATGCTGCAGGCTTTCGCAACCTTCTCTGGTGGCAAGACAGGCATGTCCGGCCGGTAGCCTGGCAGCGAGATGGGCTTGCTATCCCAACGAAAAGGACACGACGCCTGCTGCGCGTCTTTGGTGATGTCGACGACGACCGGTCCGGGGCGGCCGGAGGCGGCGATGTAGAGCGCTTCACGAATGGCGGCGACGATGTCCTCGGCGCGCGTCACCAGGTAGTTATGCTTGGTGACCGGCAGGGTGACGCCGGTGAAGTCCACTTCCTGAAACGCGTCCGAGCCGATCAGCGTCGAGGGCACCTGGCCGGTAATGCAGACAATCGGCGACGAATCGAGCATGGCCGTCGCAATGCCCGTCACCAGATTCGTCGCCCCAGGTCCGCTGGTGGCGATAGCGACGCCCACGCGACCTGAGGCGCGGGCGTAGCCGTCCGCCATGTGCGCCGCGCTCTGCTCGTGTCGCGTCAGGATATGGCGGATGCCGTAGCCCGGCATGGCGTCATAGGCGGGCATGATGGCGCCGCCGGGATAGCCGAACACAATGTCCACGCCCTCGCGCGCTAGGGTCTCCCAAATGAGCTGAGCGCCGGTGCGTACGTCGCCCGCCTGAGCGAGCTTCGGCAGGTCGGTGGGTATCAGCGGCGAGTGCACAGGTCCGGTCATGATAGGGGTCTGGGGCTAGTGCGCCGAAACGTCAGCGCTTGGTGCGTCCAGTAGGTCACTAAGTGTGACTCGACCTTGTCCCGCATACCACCGCCTTGGCTTGTTTTCCTCAATGCACTCATGGTAAGCCCCACGCATGGCGGGACCCGCTGAGAGGGACAGTAGACAGTGGGCATTGAGCTGGTCGTTAGGCAATCGAAGCGCGGTGAGGCGCAGCGCATCGAGGTGTTCCCGTGGTTGAAGTAAACGCAAGCGCATCGATGGCCGCCGCGCGCGAGCGCTTTTTGTCCGGTCTCGACCGCAAACTTGCGGAGGTCGTCGACATTGCGTTGCTGCTCTCCAAGCCCGGCGCTTCGCCGCGGACACTGGACGATTTAAGGCGCCGTCTCAATGCGCTTTATGCCTCCGCAAAGGTGTTTCGCGTGGATGGACTGACGCAGCGTTTGGCGGAGTTAGTGGGGCGTCTCGAAGCGCTCGATGCGACGAGCGCACAAGACTGCGTGATGGAACTGACGCGGCTTCGACGTCACTACGGCAGCGGTACCCTGACCAGCGGTCAGACTTCGGAAGCGGTGACGATCGCCGCCGCTGCGGCCTCCGTTGGCACCCAGTCACAGGTGCGCGTGCAAGCGGTCGGCCCGGAGGACGGTGGCGATGGTTCGGCGGGGGCGGGTCCTTCCGGGGCGGGAGACGCGGCGGGAGGAGACTCGGGGGAACCGGGCATCGAGTACCTTGCGGCGCTCGAGAGCCGAAGTCGCCAGGCCTTCGATGCGCTGCGAACCGAGCTGGGGCGGCGCACCGTGACAGGCCAGCAGCGCAGAGATGCGTCCCAATGGCTTGAGGAGGGATTGCGCCGCGTCGGGGCATCGCTCACGGGTAGGGATGTGCCGAAGCACTGGTCGGTGCGACCGGGGCTCACGAGCGGCTCTCGCAGGCCCGCGGCGTCAGGCCCGGTCGGCTCGCTTGGCGGACTGCGCGTGATCGTCCTCGGGCAGCTCGAGAAGCTCAGTGAAGTCCCTCGGGTTCTGAGGGCGGTGGGTGTCGAAGTGGTCACCGCGACGACCATCGCAGAGGCGCGAGGAGCGCTCGCGCATGCCCCGATTGACGCGTTTGTCTGCGGCATCGGTCGCCGAAGCGAAGAAGGGTTGGCGCTCTGGGCGCAGCTCACGGGCTGCCCGTTGAGTGAGCATGCTCCCGGTGTAGTGGCGCTCAGCTCCGAGACCTATCGCGACCGCGCGATCGAACTCGGTGTGCGAGATGCGGAGTTTTTTGTCGCCAAAGATCCGGAGGCGGCTGCGCTGGAGGTGCGGTCTGCGCTCGAACGCCAGGTTGCGCCGTTGAGTCACTTGGAAACAGCGCTGGGCCGAAAGGGCCCGGTCAACGGCCGGCTCCACCCTATATCGCCCTGGCAGATCATTCTCCGCGTGGCCCGCTTGCGCCCCGACGCAAAAGTCGTCTTGAGGGCTGCGCACAGCATGTTTGAGCTCGACCTGCGCCAAGGCATGTTGATGAGCGCGTCGAGGACCGCCATCGATGGGCATTACGCCTCGGGCATGGGTTCGCTGGTCGCATTCCTTGCGTCTCGAACCGGCGTTTTTCAGGTCACGGAGATCACCGCCCCGGTCAAAGCCAAGTTCGCTGGCGGAACAGTAAGCACGCTTCAAGAAGCGTTCGCGCGTCTGAGTGGGCTTGTGCTGTCCTTTGAACTCGGTGCGACTTTGGCCGCTGTCCGCGCGATTAAGCTCGATGATCAAGCCCTTCAGGCCTTGCTTAAGTTCTCGCCACCCGAACGCAAAAGCTTGATTCAGCAACTCGCCGGGGGTGCCCCGCCGCTAGCACTGCTGGGCGAGTCTGTTGACGCTGCCGCTGTGCGCGACGCGCTACGAGATTTGCTGCGCCACGGCGCGTTACTCGACATCGAAACGCCCGATGCCCCGATCTCGGCACCTGGTTCTTCCGTGTCGACTGCTGGCCCTGCAAAGGAGGCGTCGGCCCTGTCAGAGGCAGCCGCACCTCGCGTCGCGGTGGGAAGCGCCGCCGCCGAACCGCCGCCTCCCCCAACCGAAACGGCAGCGTCGCAGGAACTGCCAAGCGCATCAGAGCGCACCCCGGGCCGCGATAATGCGCGGGGCGCGGTGGGCGGCGTTGCGGCAGGCGCTGGCGCCGGGGCAACGACCGAGGATACCGCCGGACGCAACCTGAACGCTTCGGATATCGCCGCGCTCTCCAGCGTGACGGCAGAGACCGTCGACACGCAGCGCACCGGTGACGGTTACGGGGAGAGGGATGCAAGTTCTGGGAACACAGACTCGCTGCTGCCGTTGGCGTCCAATCGCACCCGCATCGCGTTCTGGTTGCTCTTCCTTTTGGCGGTCCTAGGCGGGTATTTCCTTTACCGGACGCTGCAAGGGGGCGCTGGCACCTTGTCATCGCGTCGTGCGCCAGCGTCACCCCCTGCGGAGCCAGCGGTGACGGTCGTCGAGACGCCATCGCTCGCATCGGAGGCGCAGCGCTTGAGCGACCGCTTGCGCTTCGGCGGGAAAGCGGACCTGGCGACGTTGTCCGAGATGCCTAAACAAGACGCGCTCCCCGAGGACCAGGCGCGCCTGCTTGTTGAGCGACCGAAGGACGCTGCGGATGCGGACGAGGGCAGCGATATCCAGGTGCGCATCGGCGACCGAGATTTGGGCAGCTTACCCCTTCAAGTGGATCTGCCGCAAGGCCGCGTACACCTCGTATTTCTCGACAAAGACACGGCATTTCACCGCTTCATGTATTTGATAGGGGGTGAGGTTCACCTCGCCCAAGCGCAGGCGCTGCGCTAACGCTCGGTCGCCCCTATGTCGACGGGGATAGCGCGGCCTACTCAACGCGATCTAGATAGTCCGATCTAGATAGTACGACTCAGGCAGTGCGGCCCGGACAGTGTGGGTGGGTAGGCCGCTAGGCTGGAGCCGAGCCCCCAGGAGAGACTTTCGATGCGGAACCGAACCATGCTCAACCGAACCGTGCGCAACCGAACCATGCTCCACAAGCTACTTTCGACTGCATTCGCTGGCGTTTCCCGCCCGGCCGACGACCCAGGGTTTGGAAGCGTGCACCTGTGCGTTGGCGGGGTGGCAGATGGCGCCTCCGCCCTTCGCCGCGTCGAGACGCGAGCGGAGTCTCCCACGCACGGGCGGGACCCGCGTCCAAGCGCTCGCACTTTGGCGACACGCCAAGGGCTCCGTGCCGCGCTCAGCGCCCTCACGCTAGCGACGCTCGTATCCTGCGAGCGTTGTGGCGGAGCGAGCAGCTCGCAGACAACGGAAGTCGGCGCTTCCTCCGAGGAAGCGGCGCAAGCCCCGGTGCCTTCGCCGGGTGGGACGGAAAGCGTGCTCGCCGAACTCGAGGTGAAACTCGACCTTCTTAAGAGCTTTGGGCTGGTCGAGCGCTTTCGGCAGGGAACGTGGATCGATTTTTCCGACGACGATTACCTCAAGTACACGCAGGGCGGATTTTATGATGGCTTAGGCGAGGCGCGGGCGCTTGGCAGCTTGCGCGGACGCGATGTCAGCAGCACCGCCCGGGTCTTTGTGCTGGCGAACACCACGCGCCCGCACTCCCTTGAGGTTCAGGTACGCAAGCAACGTGCGACGTCGATTATCGCCTTCGTGAATGGCAAGGAGGTCGGCTCCTTCCCGCTGGGTGAGGGCATCCAAACCTACACCTTTAAGGTGCCGGAAAAGGTTGTCGTTGCGGGCGAAAACTATGTGCTTTTGCGCTTCTTAGGCACCGCTACCACCCCTGCGGCGACATTGCTGCGTATGCGCCTCGGTGAGAAAGACGTGGCGGCAGCCAAGGCAACCGAAGGCGCTAAAGGCGAGGCTGAGGCGGCGGACGAGATGGCTAAGGGCACCGGCGCTGCCACCATTGAAGCGCTCGACGCCCTTTCTGGACCCAAACCGCACACGAGTGAGAGCGGCAAGCCCGGGCTCCGGCTGCAGGCTGACGACCGCGTGTCGGGTTTCTTGCCCGCAAGCGCTGAAGGCATGTTCGCTTTCGAAGCGCAAGCGGAGGGCGGGGAAGGGACAGTGGAGTTCCGCTTTTGGCAGGTTGGCGCGGGGGAGGGGCCGGGGGCCTTTCAACCGCTCGCTGTGAAGGCCTCCGAGGCTCAAGAGTTTGCCTTTTCGTTCGAAGGTGGTCCGGGCGACTGGTATCGCTATGAAGTGCGCGTGCCCGCTAGCAGCGCGCCCGTTGTCCTGAGCAGGCTTGCGCTGTTCCAGCCGAAGGCCGCGGTCGAACCGCCCGACGCGGCGGCCAAGCCGAAGCACATCGTGGTGCTGCTCATCGATACGCTGCGCGCCGAGCGACTCAAGGCCTTCAACAAGCCGTCGCGGGTCAAGACACCTGCGCTCGACGCGCTCGCGGAGCGCGGTGTGGTCTTTGAGCACGCCATCTCGCCGGAAAACTGGACCAAGCCTGCGGTGGCTTCGCTGCTCACCGGCCTCTGGCCGATGACGCATCAGACTAAAGAGGATGGCTCCAAGCTGCCCGATAAGGCCGAACTCGTATCAGAAATCTTCCAATCCAGCGGCTACGCAACGGCGTCATTTATCGCCAATGGCTTTGTATCCGAGAAGTTCGGCTTCAATCAGGGGTGGGGCAAACACGTCAACTACATCCGTGACGGCAAGCGGTCGGAGGCGGAGAACGTCTTTAAGGACGGCCTCGCGTGGATCGATACCCAGCGCAGCAGCCCTGATGCCCCGGCAGGCCCCGAGGCGTTTAAGCCCTTCTTCCTGTACCTGCAGACCATCGATCCGCATGTGCCCTACGACCCGCCCGGCAAGTGGCTAGAGGCGTATGATCCCGATCCCTACGATGGGCCCGTCAAGCCCAGGCTCACGCCAACGCAGCTTGCCGACGCCAAGCGCAATCCTCCCAAAATCAACCTGACCGAGCGCGACCGGAAGCGGCTCATGGCACTCCATGATGGCGAGATCTCCTACCACGACGAAGAGCTTGCGCGTTTCATGGAGGGGCTGCGGGAGCGCGGGCTCGCAGAGGACACGCTCATCGTCATCACTTCGGACCATGGTGAAGAGTTCGCCGAGCACGCTTCCTGGGGTCACGGGCACTCGCTCTATAACGAGCTACTGCACGTTCCGCTGCTCTTTCACTACCCCCGGGGCATCAAGCCTGCGCGCATCGCCGATACGGTCAGTACGTTGCACGTGGCCCCAACGGTGCTCAGCATGGCAGGTGTTCGACCCTTCGCGGCGGCAGAAGGCGTCACCCTTGAGCAGCGCCTAGCGGGAGGCGGCTTGGCCGCTGACCACCAGGTTGGCTTCAGCGACTTTCTCGAGTACCAGAAGGCGGTTCAAACGCGCCGCTGGAAGGGCATGTTCAAGGGCCACTCGCTCACGGTATTCGACCTAAAGTCGGACGCATGGGAGAAAACGCCTCTGGATGCGGCGAAGGAGCCCTATGCAGGACACCTGCTGCGTGGCCTTCTTGGACGTTTTGTCGGCGCGCAAGACCGTCGAACCTGGCTTGAAGGCGGTGTCCCTCCCGACGCCCCGCAGAAGCCCTCGAGCCTCTCCCAAGAGAAGACCCATATCGACCCAGAAACCGAGGCCCAACTTAAAGCCCTCGGCTACGGCCACTAGATTCTGGCAAACAGGTGTTGAGTCTTGGCAGGGTTAAGACGCCAGCACCCGTAGCTGTTGTCGAGCGTGCTGTGGGTGCTTGCAGCACGTTCGAATGCCTACGGCGGTGAACGCCGTAGGCTACGCCGTGGTCATCCGTCGGCCGGTTGCGTCGCGCGCTAAAATTAGAAACGGGCTCACGCGAGCGTCTGCCCGGCGTGAGCCCGTTTCGCGGACCACTTGGCTAGCTTAAGACCTTTGGTCTGCCAGCTTGATGCTACCAGCTGGACTTGGTGAGGCCGGGGATCTCGCCGTTGAGGCCGAGTTCGCGGACTGCGATGCGCGAGAGGCCGAACTTCCGGTAGTAGCCACGGGGACGGCCGGAGAGAACGCAGCGGTTGCGCACCCGCGTCTTGCTCGAGTTTCGGGGAAGCTTTTGCAGCTTGCCGAGCACGGCAAGCTGTTCCTCAAAGCTCAGGTTTCCGGCCTTGAGCGACGTCGTTAGCTCCGTGCGCCGCGCGGCGTACTTCTCACTCAAGCGCTTGCGCGCGTCATTGTTCGCAATCTTTGCCTTGGTGGCCATGTCATCCTCTGTTTCCCTAACCCGTCGGCAGAATCAGCCTCGGCGGGCGTCCATCAATCGGCGTTCCCGGGGCTGCCCGCCGCATCGCGAGCAGCTCCCCTGAATAAGAGGCCGAAGGATGACGCGATTTGCTTGCTGCTGCAAGGCCCGTACGCTAGGCTTCGCCGACTTTTCTGACGGGGTCAAAGCATGCGCGAGATGATTAGATTAATGTCCTCGGCGGGTACGGGCTACGCCTACTACACGACGAAGAACAAAAGGACGAAGCCCGAGAAGCTCGAAATCAAGAAGTACGACCCGGTGGTTCGCCGCCATGTTGTCTTCAACGAGCAGAAGATGCCCAACCCTAAGAAGTAACGTGGACAGGGTTGACTCTAGCGTTCCACGAGGCCCGACCCTGTTGCTGTTGGATCGAACAGCGGCTCAGGTTTCCCTGGCGAATGACGGCAGCTCCCCGCTGGTGTTCCTCCGAAGTTAACAAGAAAGTTTTATCGTTATGTCACGTCGTTGCGAAATCACGGGGAAAGGCCCGCTTGTGGGTCACAAGGTGTCCCACTCGAACATTAAGACCAAGAAGCGGTCGTTGCCGAACCTGCAGACCAAGCGCATCTGGGACGCGACGGCCGGCAAGTTCGTGCGCGTACGGCTGTCGACGTCTGCGCTCCGCACGCTCGACCGCCAAGACGCAGTCTAGTCAACATCCAGCTTAGGCAATGCCCAGGCTGGGCGTACCCAGGCTGGGCGTACCCAGGCTGGGCGTACCCAGTCTGGGCGTACCCGGTCTAGGCAGGGCCCGCACTAGGTAGGGCGCAGGCCGCCGGCCCTCCCAGAGAACGGGCCGTGGGCTGTGGGAGTCCTGGGCTGGGAAGTGCGGTCTGGGCTCTACAGGCCGCGTGCGACACCTCCGGCCTTCACAAACTCGGTGCGCTAAAGACCTAGCGCTGCGATGCACTGGGAGAGTGCGGGCTCCCGGCCGGCGAAGCAGTTGAGCGAACCACCCACGGTGGCGAGTCGCGTGTGACCGCCCGCTCCCTCGATGAGCAGCATCGGCGCCTTCACATCCCACACCTGTATCGAGGGGTCGACCATGAGGTCAGCGCGTCCTTCGAGCACCTCGGCGTAGCCCGCGAAGTCCGAAAACCCGCGTTGGGTGTAGCTAGCTTTCGCGAGCGTGGGCAGCCAGGTGAGGAGATCGGCGTCGGCAAACTGCCCGAGCGATCCGTGCTGGACTAAGGATGCATCGAGCTCGATGGCTCCCTTGAGGCGCACTTCGCGGTCGCCCCTGCGCGTACGTGTTCCGTCGCCTTCATACAGGTGGTCGCGGCCGGGCAGATAAGCGAAGGCGTAGGCGCCTTCGCCGGGCACCTCGATGGCGTAGAGCACAGACCAGGTGTCGAGGCCGCGAATGTAAGCGCGTGTGCCGTCGATCGGGTCGATGACAACACGAGGCGACGCAGGTTCGCGCGCGGACGAATGCTCGCTGCTATGGTCGGTGCGTTCGGCGTCTTCTGTCTCGATGGTTGAGTCGGTGGCTTCTCCAAGGCCCGCCTCCTCGCCGAGAACGAGCGCATCCGGGAAGAGTCGCAGGGTTTCCTCGCGGAGAGCCGTCTCGACGGCGCGGTCGAGTGCGGTGACCGGTGAACCATCGCCTTTGCGCTCAGAGGAGCGCTGCATGTCGGGCTGGGCGTCGAGGGCGCTTCGTCCAGCTCGGAGGATGGCGAGTCTCAGAGCATCGATGCGTTCAGGTGTGAGGCGATTAGGGGGCATCAGGAAAACCTAGCGCGCGCGTCTGCGCGACGGAAGCGGCGGGCGAACGGTGCGGTGTATTCATGCGCATCGGCGCGATAGTAAGCGTTCAGGGGGTCCAGATAGCGAAAACCCTGAGGGAAAGAGCCGCGTGGGCGGTTGGGACCCACTTGCCGGCTTTGGTTTTTTGGGGGAGAGGCGTGCGGGATTCACGCCCGAAAACTCGGGGGCATGCGTGTAAAGTGCCCCCGGAACAGATACGCGCGATAGATGGCACTTAGGCTGCTTATGTTGGAGACTCTGAATGATGCTCGCGGCGCTAAGGCAGTCTCGGTTGGCGTTCCGGCGCGGAAAACGGTCGGTGAGCGATGCCGCCGAAGCAGTGCGGACCCGCGCGTTAGGCTTTTCGCTACCCGACCGCATCGAGGCGCTCCGTCCGCCACCCAATGCGTTGGGACTTGATGCCTTCGGGTTCGACCCATCCCTCGCTTCCAGAGTGCTGTCCGTCGGCGCCCTTGTTTATCGACACTATTTCCGCGTGACCACGGTAGGTCTAGAGAATGTGCCTCAAGGCCCAGTCATTCTTGCTGCCAATCACGGGGGACAACTGCCTTTTGACGGGTTGATGGTCGGTTTGGCCCTGGCCCTCGATGCTGAGCCGCCACGTCTCGTGCGGTCTGCCGTCGACCGATTCGTGGCGACGCTGCCGTACCTCAGCGCGCTCTTTGCGCGTGCGGGGCAGTTTGTCGGGCACCCGGACAACGCACGCCTTCTGCTGGAGCGCGGGGAAGCGGTCCTTGTCTTTCCCGAGGGAGCAGCGGGCATGCTTAAGCCTTTCCGGAATAGGTACCGGCTTCAGCCCTTCGGGCGCGGCTTTGCACGACTGGCTATCGACTGCGGCGTGCCAATCGTGCCCGTGGCTGTGGTGGGATCCGAGGAGCAGTACGTGTCGCTCGGGCTTGTTAGAACCTTCTTCGAGCGCTTCGATATTCCTGGGTTTCCCATCGTGCCTCAATGGGCGCTCGGCCTGTGGTTGCCCTTGCCCACCCGCTATACACTGCATTTTGGCGCACCGATCCTGCCCGAGCCTGCGGTGGGTGCGAGGGGGCCGTCGCCGCGCATCTTGGCGGAGACGGTACGCGCCGCTTTGGGGGAACTCCTGGAGCGTGGGTTGCTCGAACGAACCCGTATTTTCTGAGCCATGCCGGCGTCTGACGACAGCGCTGCACGAGGCTCCCTCACGCGGCACCTAGGTCCTGCTACACCTACAATAGTGCGTGAGGTCCGCGCTTCTTTGCCACACGCTCCGTTTCACTAGCTGCTATGACGACACCGGACGACCAACAGCCAGGCCCCGCGTGGCCTTTCGCGCTTGCGGAGCAGTCTCTCAAGCGTGCAGAGCCTGCTGACGCTTCCGATGATGGGAAGGTCACCCGCGCGGGCAATCATCGAGCACCGCCCGACGGGGCTACCGAGACGCAACGCCCCTTGCGCGTTCTGGTCACCGGACTGAGTGGACGCCTCGGCCAGGTGTGGTTGCGGCAGGTGAGTCGTGCGTTCGAGCTTGTGGGTCTCGACCGTCGCGCGTTTCCCGGGGCGCCGACGGACCTCGAGTTCTATCGCATCGACCTGCGCTCAACTCGCGTCATTGAGGTCTTCGAACGCGGAAACTTCGATGCGGTCGTACACCTCGGCACCCTGCATAACCTCCGAGCCAAGGACGCACTCCACTTCTCCTGGAACGTAACGGCCTTTCACCGCCTGCTCGAATGCGTGGAACGCTTCAAGGTGCCGCGACTCGTGGTCCTTTCGAGCGCTGACGTCTACGGCCCTGGTCCCGCGAACCCGGCTTACATCAAGGAGGATGCGCCGCTTCTGGGCGCTCAACGTTTTTTCGCGATTCGCGACCTTGTGAGCCTAGATTTAGCCGCCCAGAACTTTATGTGGCGTGTGCAGAGTACCGAGACGGTGATCTTACGCCCCTGCCACGTTGTCGGGACCGTGCGCAACGCCGCCAGCACGTATTTCAATCTGATGCGGCCGCTGATGCTCTCGGGCTTCGACCCCATGATCCAGCTGATTCATGAGCGCGACTTGCTTGCCGCTATCGAAGTGACCCTGGGTGGGGTAAGCCCCACGGGTCAGCCGCGAGAGGGCCTTCGTTGCGGGGTCTACAATGTAGCGGGGCAGGGCGCGTTGCCTCTCTCCCAAACCCATGACCGCTTAGGGTTGAGACCGCGCAGTGTACCGCTCACCCTTGCGCGCACCTTTGTGGCGAACGCCTGGGGCCTGCGCGCCTCTAGGTTTCCCGCTGAGCAGCTCGACCACATCCGCTATCCTTGCACTGTCGACAATCGACGTTTTGTCGAAGCGACGGGTTTTGCGCCGCGCTTTGATTTCGATGACATGGCCCACAGCCTGCAGGTCGAGGCCGCCTTCACGCGCTAGCTTCTCGATTAGCCAAGGAAGGCTGAGTCCAGCGTCCCGCTCTGGCGCAGGCCTTCGTAGAGGGCGATGGCAACCGCGTTGCTTAGGTTTAGGCTGCGAATCGGCCCAGGCATGGGGATGGAAACGGCTTGGTTGGGAAAGCGAGCGACCCAGCTTGGGTCAAGACCTGTCGATTCTTTGCCAAACACCAAGTAGTCGCCGGGTCTCAAGGGTGCGGTGCCGTTGGTGTCGAAGAGGTTGGTGGCGCTTTCCGTCGTGAAGAGGCGAAGCCGCGCCTCCGGGACCTGGGCCAGAAATACTTCGCTGTTTTCGTAGACGCGTACGTCGACGAGATGCCAGTAGTCGAGTCCCGCCCGCCGCACAGCGCGCTCGCTAACCTCGAAGCCCATTGGTCCCACAAGGTGCAGCGTGGCGCCCGTCGCCGCACACGTGCGGGCAACGGCACCGGTATTGGGCGGTATCTCAGGCTCGATGAGGACAACGTGGAAAGCTTCGGCGTGGCTGCGAGCCCGCAGCCGGGGTCGTCCGTCGGAAGCGAGCGCGGACGCCTCGCTCGTCGGGAGAGGCTTGGCTTTCGAGCCGCCGGAGCTGGCCGCGCCGCCGGGCGGAGAGATGGGCGTCCGCACCATCCGCTAAGTCTAGTGCGTTGAGCTTCCGGGTGCATACGCTAGCTTCTGCAGTCTGTTGCAGGGTCCACACGTGAAAGATAGATCGGCGCATCGGGCGCGGGCTGGCGCGCGGCGACGGTTGCGCTGTCGCCGCGGTGTGGCCGGGGGTCGGGCGCGGCGAAGGCTGGTACTCATGGCACTCAGCAGCGGCGTCCTGCACTGCGGACCTTGCACCTCCGAGCGGGCATCAAGCGGCGAGGTGGATGGCAGATACGGCTCCGCTGACGCCCAACATAGCGCGAACACTCTACCTACGGCCTGGGTGACGGCATCGGGTGAATGTTCCGGCGCTACGACGCCGGCTCGCGTGCTTTTGGCGGCAGCCGGCGGTGCCTGCGGGACAGCGCCTAGGCAACTTGCCGCGGTCAGGTGCGGTGATGTGCCGCTTGAGTGCGTATCCGGAACGGCCTTCGTGCTGTGGGAGCGGCGCGGGGCGTGCTGTGAGTTGCGGCGAAGGTTGCCTGAGCGGCCGGGCCCTGGTGTCGACCGCCTCGCCGCTGCGCTGGCGCAGCGGGCGTCGCGACAGCGTGGTCGCAAAAGCGTTGACCTAAGCTACCGTCTAGCGGCGACACCGGCGGCGGCCGCGGCCCGACTTCCCTCCGTCCCTGAAGCGCAGGACACGGAGTTTGAAATGGAGTCCTTGGGTCCGGAAGTGGTGACGCGCGTCGAGCTTTGGTTTGGCGAGACCCTGCAGGTCTGGCGTTCAGCCCAAGGGCCTACGGGGCCAGCGCGCGCGGCGGACCTGCTCTGGCAACGCTGGTGGGAAAACTACGCCCCGTCTGCGCTTGAAAGGCTACGGGGGTCCGCCCAACGTCCGCTGCCGCACTCTCAAGATCAGGCAGGTGCGGCGTCGCAGCGGGCACTCGTGCACGAACTCCGGGTCACGCTCTATGCGCCCCACGGTGTCCTCGCGCGCGAAGCGCTTCTAGCGCCCGAACGCTGGTTCACGGCGCAAGACGCGCTACTCCTCACCTTCGGGCGGCACTGGCAGCTTTTCGCCGAGCCCGCGCAAGGAGGCTTGCTTGAGCCGGTCAGCGGCTGGCTCAAGGAGCGCAAGACGTCCCTCGAGCACGCGCTCGAAGCGCCCCGTGCGCTCGTTCGGATGCAGCAAGTGGGGGTCGGCCGCTGGTTCGTTGCCCTGCGGGAGGGCGCCCGGAACGAGCCGGGTCAGCCAGGCGAGATAACCCAGCCATGAGCCATTTTCTTCAAAGCCTAAGGGACGCCGCGCCCTACATTCACGCGCACCGAGGTCGGACATTCGTCGTGGTGGCGCCGGGCAGTGTACTGGCGTCCGCAAGCCAGGCTGCGTTGCTCGGCGATATCGCTCTGTTGCACGCCATGGGCGTGCGCGTCGTCCTCGTGTTCGGGGCACGTGCGCAGCTCGAACAACGGCTTGAGGAACGCGGCATCGCATCCACCCTCGTTGGGGGCGTTCGCGTGACGGACGAATCCGCCCTGCATGAGCTGCAAGCGGCGGCGGGTGCGCTCCTTATGCAGTTGATGGGAGGGCTTTCCCAACGCCTCGTCGGCTCGCCCATGGCGGGGGCACAGATGCACGTGCGCACCGGTAACTTCGTGGAAGCCCGGCCGATGGGACTCATCGACGGCACCGATTTCGGCTTCTCGGGGCGCGTGCTCGACGTCGATCAGAATGGCATTCGTCAGGCATTGGCGGCGGGAGACATGGTGCTGCTGCCCCCGCTAGGCTTTTCGCTGACCGGCGAGGTCTTCAACCTTTCGGCGCACGCCCTTGGCGGCGCGATTGCAGCGCGCCTCCAGGCGGAGAAGCTCGTCGTGTTGGCGCCGGAGGCTAGCGCGCTCCGCCAGCGCTACGAGACGCAAGGCGGCCACGTGACCCCCGAGCAGGCAGAAACCCTAGCTGGCGAGGAACACGATGTCGAGCTCAAGGCTGCGTTGCTGGCCGCCAAAGAAGCCGTGCGCGAAGGGGTGCGGCGGGCCCACGTGGTCGACGGCGCGTTGGATGGTGCGCTGCTGGCGGAGCTCTTTAGCCGCGACGGTTCGGGGGTGCTGGTCTCCGCCTCGCCCTACGACGTGGTTCGGCGTGCGCGTCCTAGCGACATTCCCGGCATCACCTTGCTCCTGAAGCAGGAGGCGAGTCACGGCACCGTCGTCCCCCGCACGCGCCGACAGCTTCGCAGCACACTCGGGCGCTACATCGTTGTCGTGCGCGACGGCTTAGTGGTCGCCACCGCCGCCCTGACGGAGGAGCCCGGTAGCGGCCTTCTCGCGGTAAGTGCGCTCGCGGTGCACCCCGCTTATCGGGGTCGCGGTTTGGCGGCGCAAGTGGTCGCTTTTGCATCAGAAGAGGCTCAGCGTCAGGGCCTGTTACGTCTAGGACTGCGCACTACGCAGACCGAACACTGGTTCCTTTCGCAGGGTTTTCGCCGTGCGACCCCTGACGAAGCGGCGCTTTTCGGTCAAGATGCGTTGGCTCCTCTGCGGCCATCCTGGCTGCTGGTTCGCGACCTGCCGGCTGCCGGGGTGACCGCTGGCGTGGCGAGCGTCGGTCGGGCTGGCCAAGGCTTGAGGGGGCGTTCTGCCGTAGGTCCTGACGCCGTAGAACCTAGAGCCGTGGACCCTGAAAGTGCGGCCCCGCGCTCGGAAACCATTGACCCCGATCCTTCAACGCTTTGAGCGTGAGAATAGGCTGGCTGGACAGAGGTTCGGCCCCCCTTCGTCGCGACCACGCAGCCTCAGCGCTACCCAGCTCAACCATGACTAAAGCCAGCGCGGATCGCGCCCCTCATCGCTCCACCGGCGACACTTCAAAAACGGATGAACGTTTAAGCGTCGGCGCTGCGCCCGTCGGATCCCCGGACGTGCGCGACGTAGCTACTGCGGCTCGCCCCGCAGCTCACACTGCAAGTGGCACCGCAAGTGGCACCGCAGCTGGCACCTCAGCTGGCCCCTCGGCTGGCCCCTCAGCTGGCCCCTCAGCTGGCATAGCCGAGAACGTTCGAGTGGAACTCGAGGTCTTGGCTCGGGTCATTTCAGCACTTGCGGACGCCGCCCCCCAGGAAGCGCAGACGCTCGCCGCCGAGTACAACGCGCAGCTCATCTCGTTGCGTGACCAGATCAAGGAAGCGCGTGGCGAGGACCTTCCGCCGCTCATCGAGGACATGGAGCGCCTCCAGGGGTTGTTGAACCGTCGCCTAGCGAATCGTTCAGCAGGGCCTGGCGTCGATCCAGCGAACCCGTACTTCGGACGGCTGGTACTCGATGAGGGGACGCGTGTCAGAGAAATTCTGATCGGTCGGGCTACCCTCATCGACGTTAGGCGCGGGCTTCGGATCGTGGACTGGCGCCACGCACCCGTGAGCCGTCTCTATTTCTCGGCAGCAGAGGGCGACGAGTTCGATGAGGTATTCGGTGACCGTGAGACGCATGGGACCGTACGTCTCAAGCGTTCGCTCACGATTCGCCGCGGCTTGCTCCATCGCGTCGCCAGTGAAAGCGATGTGTTCGAGCGCCAAGGCGATGTCTGGCGTGCTCGGCCCCGTCCCGGCGGCGAACTCAAAGGTGGGCAAGGCGCGGCATTGCGTCCAGACACCCTGGCGCCGGTCAGCGGCCTCGGAGTTGGCGCGGACAGCCCGAGCGAAGACCGCCGCTTGAGCGAGGTCACCGGTCTTATGTCACCGGAGCAGTTCCGTGTGATCGCGCGGCCGGACGACCAGGTCGTCACGATTCAGGGGGGTGCGGGTAGTGGAAAGACCACCGTAGGACTCCATCGCTTGGCCTACCTGAGCTTTCAAAACCCGAAGCGTTTCGCACCGGACAAGCTACTCGTTCTCGTATCGTCCCGCGCCCTTCAGCGCTATATCGAGCTGGTGCTCCCGGCGCTCGGGGTCGTGGGCACGCGCATCGAAGTCTTCGAGGACTGGCTCTTTCACCAGGCCTCTCGCCTGGTTCCGGGCCGCAAGGTCGAACGCTCACAGCACGGCTACGCCGATGTGGAGATGGCGAAATCCTCCGCGGCGGCACTGATAGCCTTGCGGGAGTACACAGGTGAACTCGTTGCGCGCTTGGAGTCCGCGCTCGCATCCGCAGCGGTCCGTAGCTGCGACGAAGCCTGGGCGGCCAGCGCAGGGCAACCTCTAGTCCAGCGCCTTGAAGACCTGACGGAGACACTCGCTGGCGCGCGCGGTGTGGCGCCGAGTGCGTCTCAGGTACTGGGGCGCACCATCAAGGCCGTGGTCGCGGAGATCGACAAGCCTTACCGGGTCCTCGGGCATGTGCTTGGCGACAGTACGCGCATGCGGCGGGCTCTGGCGACTACGGGCGTTGCGGGCACAAAACTTGAGACGCTCCCCGGGCGTCTCGCCGCGGATGGTTCGCGCTTGCTCCGCGAGTTCGCGGCGCGTGACGAAGCGCAGGGCGGCGCCTACGAGATGGAGCCGCTGGCTCTCTCTTCGGCGGACGCCGCGTTGCTGGTGTGGGTGGGCCGAGCGCTAAGCGCGAGCGAGAAGCTACAGGCGTTGGCCCACATCTTTGCCGATGAGGCCCAGGACCTTACGGCAGTCGAGCTTGCGCTGGTGGTCAGTGCGAGTGGCAGCCCACCGAGCGTTACCTTTGCGGGCGACCGTGCTCAGCGACAGCGTTTCGTGAGCGGAGACGATGCCGTGCCCGACGAAGGTTGGGAGAAGACGCTCTCGGCCGCGGGTATCGGCGTGCGTTCCATCGCAGCACTGAAGATTTCCTATCGTGCAACGGCACCGGTGGCCCGCCTTGCGACGTCAATTCTTGGTGATCTTGACCGCTATCACGACCGCGAATCGCTTCGGGAGGGTGTGCCCATTAGCCACCTGATCTTTGACGAGTTCGGCGAGGCCGTGGCGCATCTCGGTCAGGCGCTCAGGCTACTTATGCAAGCCGAACCGCATGCGACGGTGGCGGTCATTACACGGCATCCCGCTGACGCAGAGCGTCTTTATGCGGCGTTGGTACGCTGCGAAGTCGCGCGCATGCGTTACATCAGCGACGAAGAGTTTAGCTTCAAGCCGGGTATCGATGTAGTGGATGTGGCGCAGGTCCGCGGTCTTGAGTTTGACTACGTCATAGTGGCGGATGCGGATGCGAGCCGATACGATACCGAGGCGGAGAGCCGGCATCTGCTGCACATCGCTGTCACCCGCGCGATTCACCAGCTCTGGCTCGTTTCCGGTCCGGCGCCCACGCCACTGATCGACCCCGCTCTTGTGCAGGTTGAGCGCCTATAGCGGTCATTGCAGGCGGCACGCGTTCGTCCGTAATTTGTGTTTGTGCGCAGGATTTGGTTGAAGAGCCCTTGCAATCGTATTTCTTGGCGTGCATACTCAACGCACAAGGCACGGAACTCAGGCGCCTCCTCTGGCCTCCGTGCTTTGTTCTTCAGCTGAAGTGAACTGGTCTGGATGCGCTTACGCCGTCCATCAGTTTCAAGCAGGCACTGAGGTCTCTAAGACCCTTGAGCTTCCTTCGGGGCTCGGCTGCTCCTTCGCTACGCTGAAGCTTGACGTTCGGATTGTATGTTCGCCATCGGGCGCCGAGAACCACGAGCTTCGCTCGGGTGCCCTCATCATTGAACTTGTTAGCGGTAACGACGTTTGTGTTTAGGAAGATCTCTCTACAATGAGAATTCCTGTGCGGTCCGCAAACCCAGAATCATTTCGGATCTGTGTGCACTTACTGGGGTGCGAACGCGTGGGGGAGATTGTGAAAGTATGACGAAGCCTGAAGGGGCTGCTGCGCTTGATGCTGCTGCGGTCGATGCATGTCCGGTGAACTTGAAAGATTGGGCAGCCGGTCTTTCCGACCGAGCCGCGCAGAAAGTTGTGGGTTCGAGCGCCTTTTTGCGGGGCCGTATGTATGCGCGCCGCAACGCGGTCACGTTAGAAGGCCTCGATTCGGGTAGGGCTTCTGCGTCAATACGCGGGCGCACTTCCGATGAAACGCGCCAGGTCGAAGTGACGTATGACGGTGCGGGTAAGATCACCAGTCGCTGTTCGTGCAGTGAGTGGGGCGGGCCTGCGCAGCATTGCCGGCACGTTGCAGCGGTGGTCGCGTGTTTGAAGGCTTCGGGCCGCGCAGAACGCGACGGAGCTGCCGCCGACGGTGGCGCACGCGGCGCCTCTGCGGCGCAGAACGGGCGGACGAATGGCCGGCGAGAGCAGGCCGGGCGTGCGGTGGGCGAGGCAAATGCTGCGGGCACGCGTTCCGGCAATAGGTCCCGGGGAGAGTCGGGACGTGGCGCAGGGACGAACGGCACCGGGCCTGTCCAGGAGCACGTCCGCGGGTCACGAGCAGCCGATTCTGTCAACGAAAGCAGCGCTGATGCCGTTCGGGAAGTGAGCCGCTCCGGCAAGCGCGGGCGCAAGGGTGGACGGGGTAAGGGCGAAGAAAGACCTCAGCGCGACGCGGCTGCCAAGGCCAAGGGGGAGACTCCCGGCGGGAGGCGCGGACGCCTGAATCCGCGGGGCGGCAGCCGGCGTGTGCAACGCGAGGCGCGTGATGCGCTGGATGCTTGGTTGCCGTTCAACGAGCGCCCAGAGCCGCTACGTCTCGACTACCGCATTACTGTCCGCCCCGCCTCGATTACGGTGATGACGTGCCATTCGGGGAGTCGCCAGGGCGTTTCGTTCGCAGACGCCCTGTCGGGTTTCGACGGCGTTAAGGGCGCTGAACGCAGTCTGGTGCGTTTGATGTCACGGGCGGCAGGCAAGCTACAGGCTTCGTCGGCGGAGCTGCGCGGCGAAGATGCGTCCGAAGCGCTGGGGCTCATGCGTGGCCGGACGGTGCTTCTCGAGCCTTCCGCGAAGGAACTCCGCTTTCCCGACGAGGAACTGAAGCCGCGTCTCGAACTCGACCTGCCGCAGTCAGATGCGGTGCGCATTCGCGTGATGTTTCAGCCTAACGGAGCCGGGCGGCGCTATGGGCTGGGCACCGGCGTGTGGTTCGAGGGCACACCGGGGTGGCACATTGAGCCCACCGAGGGCGTCGCGCGCCCCATCGCCTCCACGCTCTCACCCGTGTGGTTGCAGCGGCTTTTTCGCTCGCCGGCATTGATGCACCCCGTCGAGGATCTGCCGCGTTTTATCGCCGAGTTTACACCAAAGCTCGCGAACTACTTGCAGACGGATCTGCCGGATCTCTCAACGGTGGCGGAGGTGCTCGACATGCCACCGCGCTTTCGTTTCGAAGCGCGCGGCGAGATTCTCGAGGTCGTGGCTACCCTTCGGGCGGGCTACGGCGATACGCTCTTCGATATTCCCGTAGGCGGACTGCCTTCGCCTTTGGGCTTTTTACCCGGCGAGGCGGGCCCGAAAGCGCGCATCGTACGTCGCGATGTCGGGGTGGAGTTGACGGCGCTCCAGCGGCTATTTGACGCAGGTTTTGTGTTCGACGAAGCGATGGATGCGCTGGTGCTGAAGGGTGAGCCCGCGCTCAGCTTTTGGACGCAGGGCTTCGCAGATCTGCCTAAGGAATGGGAGAAGTTGGCGCCGCCAGGTTTGGTGGGCGCGCGCGTCCACGCGGGCACGTTGGCGCCCCAGGTGCGCGTCGGGACGGGCGTCGATTGGCTAGACTTCGACCTGCGCTTTGAAGTGGGTGGTGCGGCCGCCGACTGGGACGCGGTGCGTGCCTCGCTCGAGAGCAAGCAGAAGCTCGTGAAATTGCAGGACGGCAGCTACGCACGCCTCGATGACGATGCGATGGCGACCCTTCTGGAGAAAGTCACCGAACTCTACACCCAGGATGGCAACGTCCAGCGGCTGCCTATCTCGCAACTCGGCAAGGTGCGCGAAATCGTCGACCTCGTGGGCGAATCGACAGTCACCAAGGACGCAGAGACCCTCTTCTCTCGCTTTGAGTCGTTAGACAACGTCGAACTTATCGCCAAGCCCCGCGGCCTCAAGGCGGAGCTGCGCTCCTACCAGAAGCGCGGCTTCTCTTGGCTGGTGTTCCTGTACCAACAGGGTGCGGGCGGCGTGCTCGCCGACGACATGGGTCTCGGCAAGACCCTGCAGACTATCGCGCTGCTCTTGTGGGTGAAGCCCAAGCTCAAGGGCAAGACGCATCTGGTCGTGGCACCCACGTCCGTTGTGGCGAACTGGGACCGCGAGATCAAGCGCTTTGCGCCGTCGCTGAGCACGGTGGTCTGGCAGGGTGCAGGTCGACATGGACAGCAAAGCCAGCTCGAGTCCTGTGACGTACTGCTCACGAGCTACGCGCTGCTCCGGCGCGACGAGGAACTGCTGAGCGAACTCGATTTCGGCTACGTCATTCTCGACGAGGCGCAGTACATCAAGAACCCGATGAGCGCGACGGCCAAGGTCGCCAAGCGCCTCCGTTCGGACCGCCGCCTCGCGCTAACGGGTACCCCCATCGAAAACAGGTTGAGCGAGGTGTGGAGCATTTTCGACTTTATCTCGCCGGGTAGCCTGGGTTCGCTGCGCAACTTTGAAGAGCGTTTCGCGCGACCCATTGACCGCGGTGAGACCGAGCCTGCGGAGCGTTTGCGCGCGGCGGTGAAACCTTTCGTCCTGCGCCGCCTCAAGAGCGAAGTCGCCCAGGATCTACCGCCCAAGATCATTCAGGACATTGTGGTTCCGATGGCGGAGGAGCAGCGTGCGCTCTACTCGCAGATACTCCGGGAAGTGCGCCAGACGGTCATGGACGAGGTGGAGCGGACGAGCATCGCGAAATCTCAGATTCAGATTCTCACCGCACTCACGCGCCTGCGCCAAGTCGCGTGTGATCCACGCCTCACAAAAATCGAAGGCGAATGGGGCGAACGCGAAAGCGGCAAAGTACAGGCCTTCCGTGAGTTGATGAGCGAGGCGGTAGCGGGTGGCCACCGCGTGCTCGTCTTCTCTCAGTTTGTGTCGATGCTGACACTGCTGCGCGAAGTGGCCGACGAGCAGGCCTGGCCATACCTCTATCTCGACGGCTCGGTGAAGAATCGCGCCGACCTCGTGGAGCAGTTCAACAGCGACGAAAGCTTCCCCATCTTCTTCATCTCGCTGAAGGCCGGCGGAACTGGCCTCAATCTGACGGGCGCGGACACCGTCGTGCACTACGACCCCTGGTGGAACCCTGCCGTCGAGGACCAGGCAACCGACCGCGCCCACCGCATTGGACAAAACAAAGTGGTATCGGTCTACCGTCTAATCGCCGAAGGCACCGTCGAAGAAAAGATCCTCAACCTAAGCGAAAAGAAGCGCGATCTTGTCTCCAAGGTCATGAGCACGGAAGGCTCCACCCTGAAGGGCCTAACCGAGGCCGAAGTCAACGACCTCCTCAGCTAGTGCTGCTATCAAAGAGGCATGGATGAGTGAGCCGGAGGAAGTCTTCGACTGCCTGAGCTGCGGTGCCTGCTGCCGCACTGGACACGACGGCAGGATTCTGGTGCCTGAGGCAGATCTGCTGCGCTGGCGCGGGCTCGGCCGCCACGATCTGGTAGCGGCGACCCAACCGGGCCACTTCGGCGAGCGCGCCTTTGCCACGACACCCAGCGGTGCCTGCGTCCACCTAGGCACACCCGCCTCCCACAACGCCTGCGCCATCTACGCCGACCGCGGCACCACCTGCCGCGAGTTCGCCCCCGGCTCCCCCCAATGCCGCGAGTTCCGCCGCGACCCCTCCCTCCGCGGCTAACGCCGTGCCTTATGCATTCGTAACGACTTTCGGTGCGGGGGTGGTGAGGTGGGTGAGGGCGGCGCGGAGGCAGCGGTCGCGGAGGTGGGGGATGCCTTCGCCGGTCTCGCTGGACGTGCCCACCACTGGAATGGGGCTCAGGGCCATCGGGGCGGCGCGGGCTTTGAGCTCAGCTTTGAAGGCCGCCATGGTGGGCTTTTGTTTGGCTTTGGGGAGCTTGTCTAGCTTGGTGACGACTATCTCCATGCTGCGGGCTTGGGTTTGGAGCCAGTCGATGAGCTGGTCTTCGAAGGGGCCGATGCCGCGGCGGCTGTCTACGAGTATCAGGACTAGGGCGAGTTCGGCGCTTTCCGAAAGGTAGCTATCGATGGATTCCCCCCATTCTCGGCGTTCGCTTTTCGAGCGGGCGGCGTAGCCGTAGCCAGGCAGGTCCACGAAGTAGAGCGGCTGCGTGCCGAAGGTGACGCCAAAGACATTGAGGAGACGGGTGCAGCCCGGCGACTTGCTAGTCCGCACGAGCCCCTTACGCGCGAGCAGCGCGTTCAAGAGTGACGACTTGCCCACGTTAGATGCGCCCGCCACCGCTATCTGCGGCAATGCTTCAAGTGAGACTAGCCCTGCGTTGTTGGTGGCGGAGATGACGAAGCGGCTGTCCGCGACGTTGAGGTCTTTGCTCCGAGATGCTGGCGGCGTGGGCTTGCTAGCGTCGTTCCGCTTCGGGGCCGCAGGTTTGGCAGCGCGGCTGCGCTTGGGCGGTGTGCTCGGCTTGGCCATAGGTTGCACCTTAGTACGGGAAAGCGGGCCGGTCTGGCTAAGGGGCTCAGTCTCCGATTCCCTTCTGGCCATCGGAGGCTATGCGCTTGCGCTTTGCTTCGGCCTTTGGTTCTTGTTGCGAGCTATCCATACGTTCTTCGAGCCCTGAGCTGTCCCCTCATGAACTCGAGACGCAGAAAGCCGCGGGGAAATGGGCCTGGAGTGAGTATGGTGGGGTGGGTGGGTCCGCGCACGGAAGGCCCATTTCCCCGCGGCTTTCGTCCCCAAGGCTCACCCTGGGGATGGCTCAGCTTCGAGCCCCCAGCCCTAGGCGTGTGGCAGGTCTTGAAGCGCGGCAGGTGGTAGCGCGCTTCCGCCCATGCACAGGGCTAGGCGCCGACTTGGGCGCGCGTCAGCAGGCGCTGAAGCGCCGCGCGCAGCTCGGTGTCAAGTGCGACGATGACAACGAGGTAGAGGCTGCTGGCGCCGAGGCTGACGGCTCCCAGGCGTGCCCAGCCTGGCCACGGGGCGAGGCAGGGTAGCGCGAGCAGCGCCATGCCCGCCGCCAGCGATACTGCGGTGAGTTGCTTCAGCAACGGCAGGGTTTGAGCGCGGAGGGCAGCGGCTAGTGTTTTGTCGAGACGGCAGGCGACGGCTGCGAGCGTGACGGCATACACGAGCAAGGCGAGCGTCGATGCCAGTGCGAGGCCCACGTGGCCGTGGCTGCGAAGTAGCGGTGCGCCGCAGGCAGCGTAGGCGACGAGCTGCAGGACCGTCGCATAGGCGAGCAAGCTTGGGCGCTTGCGCGCGTAGAAGACGGGCGTGAGCAGGCGGGCGGAGAAAGCGGGCAAGAGCCCTAGGGCTTGGATACGCAAGGAGGCCGCGGTCGCGGCACTGTCTTTGGCACTGAACTCGCCCCGGCCAAAGAGAAGGTCCGCTATCTCGTAGCCGCAGAGACACAGTACCAGTACCACGGGCCACACCAGGAAAAGCCCGCCTCTCAGCGATGACCCCAAGAGATGGTGCTTGCCATGGCCCTCTGATGTGCGGGAGGCGTCGATGGCTTCCACGTCTGCTAGCGCGTCTTTCGGCGTGCCGCCCCGGTCTGAGTTGCGCACTTCCGAATCTGAGCGCGCGTTCGTGTCGTTTGTCGTTGTGGGTGCAGCCTTCTGGCCGTCTGCACGCCCTTGTGAAGCAGGGTGACCGCCCCCTTCCGCAGCAGCGCTGCGGCTCAGTTCCGGAAGCAGTGCGGTGGAGAGGGAGGCGGCCACGAGTGCGAGAGGGACTTCTATCAGGCGCTGCCCCAGGTAGAGGTACGTCTGCGCGCCGAGCCCAGCATAGGAAGCGTAAGCGCGTGTCAACAGGACCTGCGCCTGGTAGACGGCACTCAGCACAAGGGTAGGGCCGAGTAGGCCCATCATTTGCCCGCTGAGGGCGTCCCAGCGGCGGAGCGTGGGCCAAAGTGACTTGCCTAGATGCCTGAGCGCCCGAGCCGAGGCGATGAGCTGCACTAGGGCCGCGCCGTAAAGCCCCGCCGTGAGGGTCCAGGTGGCGCTCAGCTCCGGGCTGAGGCTTGCGACAGCGCCGGCGATAAGCCCCAAGTTGAGCAGGCCCGGCAGAGCACCGACAAGGCCCAGGCGGTGCTCTGCGGTGAGAACGCCCTGGAGCGCCGCGGTCCAGGCCAGGAGGATGACATAAGGCCCGAAGGCGCGGACAAAGACGACAGCTTGCTCACGAGACGCGTCGCTGAGCCCGGGCGCGTAGAGATTGATCAGCAGCCCGGCGCCGAAGAGAAGCAAGAGGCTCGACAGTGCCGCGATGCTGACCACAAAACCCAGCGCGCGCCGGAGAAAGTCCGCGCGAGCAGCCCGGTCACTTGGATCGATAGCGGCGTAGAGCGGCACAATCGCGCTGGAAGTTGCACCCTCGGCGATAAGCGTTCGCAGGGTGTTGGGTATGGTGAACGCGACGATGAAGACGTCGAAAAGCCAGGTGGGTAAACAGGACGCTAGGACGATGTCGCGCGCAGCGCCGGTCACACGGGATAGCAGCGTGCCGCCGGCAAAGCGCGCGGCCCGCCCGCGGATCTGTCGGCCTGAACTCATGCTGCCACCGCACGCTACCACGCAAATTTCGCACAAGCTTGGCGGTGCGTCACCTTGCAGCCCGCGACGGTTGCAGCCAAGGCGCTTCACGTGAGACATCGAGCGCAACCCAACCGCCAGCGTCCGTCACGGCCGTCCCCTGAGCGGCCGCGTCGCTGGGCTTGGACCGCCCTCGGCGCATGGTTGCTCTTGCTTGCGGTCGCGGTTCCGGGTCTTGGCCGGTTGCAGCTGGACCCGACCCCCGAACGTCTCTTTGTCGCATCCGAGGCTGCACTGGCTGCTGCTGCATCTGCCACGCGTTATTGGCCAGACCGGAGGCCCGATGTGGTCGTGCTCGTGTCCGGGGTTTCTTTGCGGGAGGCGCCGGGGCTCGCTTATTTGCAAACGTTGACCCAAGCGCTCGCCGAGCGGTCAGAGGTGCGCGCCGCCGATAGTCTCGTCACGCTCCCGCGCCTTGCGTGGGTGGATGCGGTCGAGCGTGGGGGGGGGGGCGATCCGGCGGCGGGCGCGGCCCCCGAAGGTCCCGACCTCGATGCGCTGGAAGCGTTGGCGGACGACGATTCGGACCCGAGCCCTGGCGCCGGCGCAGCGGCGGCGCCGGGAAGCGCGGCGTCGTCTTCGGCGTCTGGCGGACCTGGTGCGGCGAGCCTCAAGCTCGAGCCCGGACCGGGCGGCATGCCTGGCGAGGTATTGCGCGCCCTCGATAGCTTTGTGCGTCAGGCGGGCGACCATTTCGAATATGGACTCGCTAGTCTGCCCGACTTCACGGCCCGCGAGCGGGAACCTGTGTCCGACCCGGAGGAGATGGCAGCGTCGTTCGCTGGTGGCGCCGACTTCGACCAGCGACTCATCAGCGATGACGGCACCGCGGCGCCTGTCGCGGTGTTTTTGCATGAAGTGCCCACCGAGCTGCCCGCTCGGGGCGCGCTTATCGCCAGTCTCGAGGCGACGATTCGGGCCGTTCCCCGCCCGGAAGGGGCCGACGTGAAGCTTTCGGGGCTGCTGCCTCTGCGGACGGAAATCGTCCTCGCGATGGAGCAGGACCAGACGACGCTGTTGCCGTTGACCGTTCTAGTGTCGGCGTTGATCATGGCGCTCGCGTTCCGTGCGGTCGTCCCGACGCTTGTCGCTCTGCTCGCGGTGGCGCTGGCGGGGCTTGCCACCTTTGGACTGATGGGCTGGTTCGGCCTCAGCCTAACGGTTCTTACCAGTGTGTTGCCCGCACTCATCGTCGTGATCGGTCTGAGCGATGGCGTGCATATTGTGCTGCACTGCCAAAGCCTTATGAGCCGGCGCTGGCCGCGGGATGCGGCCGCCTTCGAATCCGCGCGGCGTCTGCTGCGGCCCTGCCTGCTCACCTCCGCCACGACGATGGCGGGCTTGCTAGCGCTCTGCGTGACGCGCAATGACGTCATCCGGGGCTTTGGGCTCGCTGGGGCGCTTGGCGTAGGGCTCGCCTTCTTGGCGTCCGTGACGCTCGTGCCCGCCATCTTGGCGCTGCTGCCGCGTTGGGCGCTCGGCAAACTGGCGGCTCGGCGAACGGGTCGCCAAGTGCGGCGCGGGCTCGCTCAGCTCACCGAATGGGTGCTCCGCCATCGCGTCCGCCTGCTCGTATTGGGCTTGCTGGCAGCGTTTATCGCGATACCAGCGGCGATGACGGTCGAGCGCACCACGTCGCCGTTGGCCCATCTCGACCCAGCGTCGCCCACCTACAAGGCGGCGCTCATGATCGACGACAAGCTGGTTGGCTTGGAGCAAGCGACGTTTTCCATCCAAGCACCGGCGCGATTCTGGTACCAACCAAGCAACCTTCAGAATCTCGATACGGTCCTGTCGGCGGCGCTGAGCGCAGAAGCCGGCGTGCGCTTTGTGGAAGCGCCCACGCCACTCCTGGCGCAAGCGCTTCGGAGGCTGTCGCCGAACGGTCCGGGTGGGCTCGAAACGCTATCGTCGGAGGCACTCCAGGCGCTGGTCAACGTGATTAGAGCGCAGAAGCCCGCGCGGGTCGGCATCTCTTTGGCCGGTGACACGGCGCTGGTAGAAGTCGGGCTCGCTTCGTCAGCGGTGGCACGGCTACCATTGCTGGCCCGCGCCCTCGAAGCTGACCTCTCCAGCGCGCTGGGCACGAACGTCGAGGTGACGCTCTTTGGCAGCGGCGCGAGTGCTGCCTCCGCACTTGGCACTTTAGTGGGGGACCTTTCGCTCAGCTTGGGTCTTGCGCTGCTGGCAATTTTGGTGCTGCTGCGTATCGCCTTTGGCTCGATGCGCCTGGCGCTGGTGGCCCTGCCCACGAGTGTGGCGCCGCTCGTTGTGGCCTTCGGATACATGGGGTTTCGGGACATACAGCTAAGCGCTGCCACGGCGATGATCTTTACGCTGAGCTTTGGTTTGGCCGTCGACGCGAGCATTCATTTACTGGCCTTCATTGCGCCGCACCTGAAGGCGCGGCCGCGTCTTTCGTCGCGGCTGCTCGTGCTAGCGGCGGCCCGCGCGGGCTACGCAGTAACGGTGGCGAGCCTCGCCCTTGCATTAGGATTCGGCGTGCTGCTCTTCAGCGCCTTTCCGCCCATCCGCGAGTTTGGTGAGCTTGTCGGTGTGACGGTCGTCACGTGTCTGTGTGCCACGCTGGTCTACTTGCCCTTGCTGCTGCGTTTGCTTTTTCCAACCAGGCGTGGGCGTTCCCCATCCCGGAAGGGGGCGCTCGAAGGGCTTAGCGCGTCGCATACTTAAAGAAGTGCTTCAATGAGTCTTGGGTGGCCTTGATTGACCCGGGGCGTCAGGCGGCCGAGGTGCCCCGGGGCCGCACATTTTCCATAAGCTGCTAGGCTGCATGCGTTTTCGTATGTCGTCTTCACCTACTTCTCGACAGCCAAGCGCGCTTAGCGCAGCCGACGGCGAAAGCGTGTCCAGGCAGAGCGACCCGGAGTCCGCAAAGCGAGACGCCGTCGTTCGGGCGCTCACCGATGACGGCGGCTTTCGCGTTATTTGTATCGATCTGACCCAAACCGTTGCAGAGGTCGTGCGTCGGCAAGCACTCACCGGAGGGGTTGCGCAGACCCTGGGCGAACTCATCGTCGGTGCCGCGCTGGTACGCGAAACGATGTCGCCCAATGAACGGGTACAGTTGCTGCTGCGCCAGGGCGAGCAGGGTGCCCGTTTGGTGGCGGAATCTCAGCCCGATGGCGCCGGGAGAGGGCTGGCTTTGGTCCCAGAGACGCGTCCCCAGGGGAGTACCTGGTTCTTCGAGGCGCAGCGTACCTTGCCGTCGGGTCACATGCATCGGGGTGTTATCGACCTTGCGCGTCCGAACATCGCGGAAGCGCTTGTCGGCTACATGCTGAGGAGCGAACAGGTTGCCAGTGCCGTGGATGTTGCGTGTGAGATCGACCCAACAAGCGGCACGGTGTTGCGCGCTGGCGGATATCTGGTGCAACTGCTGCCGGAGCTTTCCGAAACCACGCTGGCTATCATGACCGCGCGTCTCGGTGAGTTTCCGCGTGTGGGTACCTTCTGGCCGGGGGCCGCCGAACGAAGTGCACCGGGCGAGCTTGTGCTTGAGGGCGCGTACGGCCCGCAGGGCGTGCCGGGACGCATGCTTGAAGAGCTTCTCTTCGGCATGCCGTTTACCGTCACGGAGCATGGAAGCCTCCACTGGGACTGTAGCTGCAGTGAGGCGCGTATGCTGCTGAGCCTCAGTGCGCTGCCGCGCGCGGACCTGCATGAACTCTTCAGGGATACGGGGGCCCTGACGCTGACATGCGACTACTGCCGAACGGACTACACCGTCCACCGCGGCATGCTGGACGGCTTGCAACAACCTTCGTAGTGGCCTCGATTGCATCCGGCGTGGCCACTGCTAGAGTTCGCGCCCGCGGTTGGGGCGAGGGCAGAGCGGGACTGAAAACGGCTTACTCTGCATAGCGAGATAAGCCCCGTGGAATGAGATAGATTATGGCGAGTCACGCATCAGCGAAGAAGCGAATCCGGCAAACTCTCAAGCGTACGGCACGCAACAAGCATGTCCGTACCACGCTGCGCACCTACGTGAAGCGCGTCCGCCAGAGCATTGCTGAGGGCGCAGCGCCCGAAGCGCAGACCGCGCTGCGTGCTGCCGTGTCCAAGTTGCACTCTGCTGCGTCGAAGGGGGTCTTGCATCGCAAGACCGCCTCGCGGGTCGTGTCGCGACTGAGCGAGCAAGTGAACCGCTTGGCCGCCTAGCTTCCTCCGCACAACGAAAGGGAGCTCCTGCGGCGCCTGGCTTCTTCGCTGGAGGCAGTTCGCGCGTTGTGGGTTGGGAGCTTGAAACAATGGGGTCAGGGCTAGAATCTGAGCCAGCGTGCGGAGTCCGCGAGGTCTATCTAGACCACCACGCGACAACACCGCTTGACCCGCGGGTCGCGGCAGGCTGGGCCCAAGAGCCCGAAGCCCTCGGCCATCCGGATGCGAGCCACTACGCCGCGCGCCGGAGTCGCCGGCTCATCGGCAAGGCGTCGCAGCGCATCTGCCAGTTGGTGGGCGGGCAGGCGAGCGGTCGCGTGCTCTTCTTCGGCTCCGCAAGCGAAGCGATTCGCCACCTCCACCACGTCCTTCGCCGCTGGCTGCCCGAGGTTGCGGCGGTCGCGCCGGCAAGCTCGCATCGGGCTGTGTTGAACGCTGTCCATTCAATGGAAGCTGGGGCCTTCCTGAGCGTCAACAAGTCGGGCCTGCCCGAGCCGCTCGAAGCGGACAGCGGTGCGCCGTTTGCAAGTGCACATGTGGGCGGCGGACGCCCTTTAATCTTGACGCTTTCGCTCACCAACTCTGAGGTCGGCGCAGCCGAGCTTGTACAGGTGTCGCGTCTGCGCGAGGCGTTCGCGGCATGGCCCGCCCCTGTGCTCCTGCACATCGATGCATGTCAGGGCCTCGGCTACATCGACATTGCTGCGGAAGCGCTAGGTGCGAGCTTCGTGACGCTTTCCGGGCACAAGGTGTACGGACCGACAGGTGTGGCAGCCCTCTACGCGCGCTGCCCGGCGCAAGACCTTCGCGGTGGCGCGGTACATCTTGGTCCCGAGTTCGCCGCCGACCTCCTGGTGAAGGGCACGCCGAACCTCTATGGCGTGATGGGCCTCGATATCGCGCTGGGTATCCTCGAAGCGTCGGGAGCGGAAGAAGCAGAACGTCTCGACGCGTTGCGCAGCGAGCTGCTGGGGCAACTTTGCGGCGCGCTGGGCCGTGACCAGGTGGTGCTGAACGGGCCTGAATTCGGCCCCACGCGGCACCCAGGCAACCTCAATGTGTCCCTCTTGGGCATTCCAAGCGCGCAATCGCTGGTGGCCCTCGACGTGGCGCGGGTCGCGGTGACCTCCGCTGCCGCCTGTTCCCGCAATGCTGGCTCCCACGTCCTGCGCGCGATGGGAGCAGGTCCTGACCGTTCGGGAAGTGCCCTACGCTTCGGGCTCGGTCGTGGCAATACCCAGGCGGATGTTGATCGCGCCGTAGAGGTGCTTTCCGCCCTCGGCCGTGGCACCCTATAAAGATATGCGAGCAAGGGCGCGGCGGCAGCGCCCGCGTAGTGCCTGCGGGTAAATGCCTGCGGAGCACCAGCCCACCCCAGACGATGCTCGTGGTGCCGCCGCGCGTGCCTCTCGACTCTCGGGCAACGCGATGCCTACCAACCTGTGAGAATAAGCCCATGACCCAGCCAGCACACCTAAGCTCCGAGCATCCGGCCGCCGCAGGGTTGGACGCTGCCAACAACGCTAGCCCTGCTTCGGACGGGTCTGCGCTAGGTAACCCCGCTGGAGGATTCGCGGTGTCCCCAGTTCGACGCGACGACACCGGCTTTCACTTTGGCATTACCCTGACGCCCGAAGCCCATGCCCAGGCCCTCAAGCGTCTAGCCGACTACGACAAGACGGCCGGCAGTTCCCAACGTCCGGCCAACGACGATCAGGATGCGGCTTCCTCCGCAGCGACCGGCGTCATGCTGCGCCTGGGCGTGAAAGGCGGTGGTTGCGCGGGCTATGCTTACGTCATCGACGTGACGCACAAGGTGCGCCCCAGCCGCGACGAGGTCTTCGACCTAGAAGGCCTCAAGGTCGTCGTAGACACCAAAAGCATGGAAGTGCTCCGCGGCGCCACGCTCGCCTGGGAAACCCACCTCATGAGCTACGGCTTCCGCTTCAAACACCCACGCGCCGCCGACGCCTGCGGCTGCGGCACCTCCTTCGACCTCAAGTAGGGATCCCAGGGGTCGATGGCCGTGGTAGGCGGACACGGCGGGCGTGCGCCAAAGTAAACCGCACCTCAGGCCAGAGGTGAGCCCTATTCCGTGCGTGTCCGCGAGCGGTTCTACGATGAGTAGAGGCTCGGCTAACGCCGATGAAGTCAATGAGGTCGGTCGGCGCGGCGCGCAGGCGGGTTGACAGTGAAGCTGAGAGCCTCCATACCTAATCAGGACTAGATTGGTTCTGTATTATGTTGCGGGTGTCACGGCTGTCTGATTATGCGTTGGTGGTGCTCTCCGAGCTTACGGAGGCGCAGGTGCCCCAGAGTGCCTCGGCTTTGGCGCTTCGCAGCGGATTGCCGGCGCCGACGGTCGCTAAGCTACTCAAGCGTTTTGCGGCGCAGGGCTGGGTGGAGGCTCGGCGCGGGGTACACGGCGGCTATCGTCTGCGGGTGGACCCAAGTCAGGTAACGGTGGCGCAGGTGCTTGAGGTGACCGAAGGTCCGGTGGCCTTGGTCAAGTGTGGCGAGAGCACTTCCGACCCGGCCTGCGTGCGGATGCATCGCTGCAGCCTTGCGGCAAAGTGGCAGCAGATCAACGCCGCGCTGGTCGCCGCACTTGAGGCGGTCACCCTAGCGGAACTTGGCACATCTTCATCGCCGGTGGTGCAGGTACGGCTTAACAAGAACGATAGGCGTGAAAACACCGATGGTGCGCCGAATGCCCGCGAGCACTTCGCTTCGCCGGAGGCGGCGCCGGTCGCCGTTTCAAGTGAACCGTTAGCCGCGGTGCAGGTGACCGCTAAGCAGGCGGCGGCCGCAGCCAAGGTATTTAGACAGGGAAGCCAACTATCCTCCTGAAGGGAAGTGGCTATCGGACCTCCAGTCGGTAGGTCCCTAACGTCACAAATCGTCTGAAGTGGAGCGGAGCGAAGGTCTCGAACATGCAAACGGAAGTCATCACAGATGCACTCGCGCGCGCTTACGCGCCGGGCTTTATCAGCGATATCGAGGCTGACTCGCTTGAGCCGGGCCTCAGCGAAGACACGGTGCGCTTTATTTCTGCGAAGAAGGGCGAGCCCGAGTGGCTTTTGGCTTGGCGGCTCAAGGCCTACCGGTTGTGGCAGCGCATGACGCCTCCGGACTGGGCGGCGCTCGAGATACCTTCGATCGATTACCAGTCGATCTCCTACTTTTCGGCGCCGCGCAAGAAGGACGGGCCCAAGAGCCTAGAGGAAGTCGACCCGGAGCTGCTGCGTGTCTACGAGAAGCTGGGCGTGCCGCTGCACGAGCGTGCGCGTCTTGCGGGTGTGGCCGTGGATGCGGTTTTCGACAGTGTTTCTGTCGTCACGACCTTTCGTGAACAGCTTGCGGAGTACGGCGTCGTGTTCTGCCCCATCTCCGAGGCGGTGCACAGCCACCCTGAACTCGTGCAGCGCTATCTCGGGTCGGTAGTGCCGCAAGCGGATAACTACTTCGCGGCGCTCAACTGCGCCGTCTTCAGCGATGGTTCCTTTGTGTACATCCCCAAGGGTGTGCGCTGCCCGATGGAGCTGTCGACCTACTTCCGCATCAATGCGCTCAATACCGGCCAGTTCGAGCGGACGTTGATTGTGGCGGAGGAAGGCGCTTACGTGTCCTACCTCGAAGGCTGCACAGCTCCGATGCGGGACGAGAACCAACTCCATGCGGCCGTGGTTGAACTTGTCGCCCACACCGATGCTCAGATTAAGTACTCGACGGTACAGAACTGGTACCCCGGCGATGCCGAAGGCCGCGGCGGTATCTACAACTTTGTGACTAAGCGGGGTATCTGTGCGGGTGACCGCGCGAAGATATCTTGGACGCAGGTGGAGACGGGGTCTGCGGTGACCTGGAAGTACCCGAGCTGCATCCTTAAGGGTGCGGACAGCGTCGGCGAGTTTTACTCGGTTGCCATATCTCACCACCGGCAGCAGGCCGATACGGGCACCAAAATGGTGCATATCGGCCCAGGTTCGCGCAGCACGATTGTCTCGAAAGGCATCAGTGCAGGCCACGGGCGTCAAACCTACCGAGGTCTTGTGCGCATGGAGCCAAGCGCGCGGGGGGCCAGCAACTTCACTCAGTGCGACTCATTGCTGATCGGTAGCAACTGCGCCGCCAATACGGTGCCCTATATCGAGAGCCGGCAACCAAGCGCCTCGGTAGGTCACGAAGCCACGACCACCCGCATCCGTGCGGACCAGCTTTTCTACCTGCAGCAGCGCGGCCTCAACACGGAAGATGCCGTGGCATTGATCGTCAATGGTTTCTGCAAGGAGGTCTTGGCGGAGCTTCCGATGGAGTTTGCAGTCGAGGCGCAAAAGCTACTCGGCGTCAGTCTAGAGGGCGCTGTGGGCTAGTCTCCGGGCAGCAGTGACCTGAGCGGCAGTGACCTAGGCAGCAGTGATGTGTGCGGGATGGTGAGTGAGAAGATGGCATTACTTGAGATAGACAACCTGGTAGCGAGTATCGGTGAGACAGACGTGCTGCGCGGACTTTCCTTGCGCGTAGACGCCAGCGAAGTGCACGCCATCATGGGGCCCAACGGCGCCGGTAAGAGCACACTCGCCAAGATCATCGCGGGGCACCCCGACTACACGGTGAAGTCCGGTGACATTCGTTTGGATGGCGAATCGCTGCTCGAGAAGTCGCCGGATGAACGCGCAGCGCAGGGTATTTTCTTGGGGTTTCAGGATCCCGTCGAAATACCGGGCGTCAATAATCTCTACTTTTTACGAACCGCTCTGAATGCTCAGAGGCGGCGGCGCGGTGAGGCGGAAGTGGATGCGCCGAGTTTCCTGCGGCTCGCCAAAGAAGAAGCGGCGCGGGTAGGGCTCGATGCAGGCCTTATCAAGCGTTCGCTCAACGACGGCTTCTCGGGAGGCGAGCGCAAGCGCAACGAGATGCTTCAGCTCTCCGTCCTTCAGCCGAAGCTCGCCATACTCGACGAAATCGACTCCGGGCTCGATATCGATGCCTTAGCGTCGGTGGCGGAAAATGCGGGGCGACTGCGCGCCGCAGGTATGTCCTTCCTGCTAGTGACCCACTACAACCGCCTGCTCGACGCCTTTCCGCCGGATATCGTCCACGTCCTAGTGGGGGGCCGTATCGTCCACTCCGGCGGGGCGACCTTGGCGAAGGAGCTTGAAGCTTCGGGCTATCAAGCTTGGTCGCAAGCAGAGCCGGGCTTAGGGGCCGGTTCACACCACGCCCTACACGCTTAGCCATGTCCTGGCGATCCTGGTGGGGCGGGTGCGTAGAACGCGGCCGCCCCTCAAATCGATGCCATTGAGCTTGAACGATGACTCCCATGAATCAGCTACACGCCCAACGCGAAGACCTTGCGGAAGCGCCTTCTCGCCTTAACTGGCCTAGCAAGAAGCAGGAGGCCTGGCGGCGCTCCCCCATATCGTCCCTAAAAGAGCGCTTTGCGCTGGCGTCGCAGCGCGAAAGCCCGATTGTCAGCCTTCACGAGCATCCGCCGTGGGTGAGCGAGGCTTGGGTTGGGCAGGCCCTTCAGGCGACGCCATCCAACACAGAGACCCCTGCGAGTCAGGTGGGCGCGCTTCGCCTGTTGTGGCTCGGGTCGAATCCCCTCGTGGTCGAGCGACTTCAGGGCGCTGACAGTGGTGTTGAGATTACCCGTGTGGTCGCCGCACCGTTGGCGTCGCAGGAGCGACCGCAAAGCGTGACAGCAAGTCTCGCCGCGTTGCATGCTCGTGAGAGGCTACACATGCGTGTGGCGCCGGGTTGTGCGCTCGCGGCGCCTGTCGAGCTGTTGGTGACCGGCGCCAGTGCGGAGGAGCCGTCATCCGGCACTCACTTCGTATGCGAGGTGGGCGCGGGCGCTTCCGTCACGCTTGTAGAGCGGTATGTCGGTGGTGTCGCTGAAGCCCGCTCGATGTTGATTGAGTTTCGCCTCGGCGCGGGCGCCCAGGTCGAACATGTGCGCGAGTCCTCCCCCGCGGAGGGAGGCTACCTTCTGAGCGAAGTCGAGGTCAGCGTAGGCGCAGGTGCGGTCTATAATAGCACGCTGTTTGCGCGGGAGGGTCGCTACCAACGGCATGACATCGCGCTCAACCTGCAAGGTGAGGCGGCGAAGGCGGACTTTGCCTCGGTGGTGGTTGCCGACGGCGAGAGCCAGGCCGAAGTACACGTCAAGCTGCAGGCCAGCGCGCCCCAGACACACTCTACCATGTCGCATCGGACCGTCGTCAAAGACCGGGGCGACGTCGGTTTCACGGGTACGGTCGCGGTAAAGGGCAGCGCGCCCGGGGCAGAAGCGCATCAGAGCGCCAAGGCGATACTGCTCAACGAGGGCGCGGTAGCCTTCGCTAAGCCCGAGCTGTTCATCGAAACCGATGAGGTGGTCTGCTCCCACGGCGCGAGCGTGGGGGCCCTGGACGCCGCCGCACGTTTCTACCTCATGTCTCGTGGCCTTGAAGAAGCCGTCGCTGAAGGACTCCTGATTCGGGCATGCCTGCTTGAGCCATTGACGGGCCGCACTTCACCTGCGGCCCGCTGGCTCGCGGCCTTGGTCGAAACCGAGCTCGGGGGGGATGCCGATGATGCAGCGCGCTGAACTCGGCAAGCGTACCGGTGCCTTGCACTCGCGCCATCTCCGTGATGTGCGGCCGGACTTTCCCGCGCTTAACCAGCAGGTCCACGGCAAACCGTTGACCTACCTCGACAGCGCGGCCACAAGCCTGAAACCACGCGCGGTGATCGACGCGGTCGCGTCGGTGTATGCCGCCGATTGCGGCAACATCCACCGCGCCGTGCATACGCTCTCCGAACGGGCCACCGAGCGCTACGAAGGCGCCCGGGCCCGTATTGCGCGCGGCATCGGAGCGGCGAGGCCGGAGGAGGTGGTCTTCACGCGGGGTGCGACGGAGGGCATCAACCTCGTAGCGGCGAGCTTCTTGCCATCTATTGCCAAGCCGGGCGATGAAGTGCTCCTAACGTCTTGGGAGCACCACGCCAATATCGTGCCTTGGCAGCAGGCAGCGGCACGCCTCGGTTTGCACCTTAGGGTGGCGCGTTTACCCATCGACCGCGCACCGGTCGCGGAAGACGTGTTGAGCCACGTGACGGACAAGACATGTTTTGTCGCCTTCACCGAACTTTCGAACGTCTTTGGGGTGGGGCTTCCGGCGCAGGAAATCCTCCAAGCGTTAAACGCCCGCGGAGTCGCGTCGTTGGTGGACGGCTGTCAGGGCGTCGTGCACCGTAGCGTTGACGTGTCCGCACTCGGTGCAGACTTCTACGTCTTCAGCGGGCACAAGCTTTATGGGCCCACCGGCATTGGCGTGCTCTATGGCCGCTACGAGCGGCTCGCGGCGATGGCGCCGTACCAGACCGGTGGCGACATGATTGAAACGGTCTCCTTTGAGGCATCCACTTTTGCGCCGCCGCCGTCGCGTTTCGAGGCCGGTACGCCACATATCGCCGGAGCGATTGGTCTGGCAGCTGCCTTCGATTACCTTGAGGCGCATGCGGCGGAACACACGCTCAGTGAAGCGTTAACGCGAGACTTCGAAGACGCACTTGCCGCCGAGGAAGGGCTCGCGCTGCTTGGCCCTCGCCCCGCGCATACGGGCATTTTTCCTTTTGTGTGTCCCTGGGGACATGCGCTTGATATCGCAACCTTCCTGGATTTGGAGGGCGTTGCGGTCCGAGTGGGGCACCACTGCGCCCAGCCCCTGATGGCTGAACTCGGTGTCACCTCGACGCTCCGGGTCTCCCTCGGTATTTATTCGGCGCCATCCGACCTTAGCCGCTTTTTGACCGCCTTGCGGTCTGTTCGCCAGAGGCTTGCATGACATCAATAGTGCACGCCCGCACGCCTGAATCGCGGATTCCATTTCGGAGGGCCCAGCGATGAAGACGCGCCTCAACGTCTTGGGGCAGCCAGCGCCGTCGTCGGTCGGTGCGGACAGCGCAGGCGGCCCCGGGAACACCCCGCTCGAAGGTGGTGTGCTGACGCGTGAGGCCGCGTTCGACCCAGAGGCCTCCGTGACAGAGGATGCGGTGCGTGCCGCCTGCGCTTCGGTGTTCGACCCGGAAATTCCGGTGAACATCTTGGACCTGGGTCTGATTTACGCCGTCGACCTAAGCGGGGTGCCGGACGTCGACATTGCCATGACCTTGACGGCCCCTGCGTGTCCCGTCGCTGGCGAACTTGTCGGTCAGGTTGCTGACGCCGTGGTCGCCCTTGAAGGCGTGCGCCGGGTCACCATGCGTTTGGTGTGGGACCCGCCTTGGACACAAGCACGCATGAGCGAAGCGGCACGCTTTGAGCTGGGTCTTTTCTAGGCGCCATCGTCGGCAAGGCGGGGCAGCCCTATACCCCCTCGGTGAGGCAGGTACTTTTTCAGGGTCTTTACGGGTTGGAACAGTCCGCCGCATTCGCGGCAACGCTCGCTCTACAGCGGATGATTGGCCTGAATCACCCAGACTCCGCCGCACCGCCGCTGCAGGGCGAAGCTCTGGCTGCGCTGCGTGCGGCGTACGTGGGTTGCTTGGCGGACGACGCTTCGTGGCTGGCGAAGCAACCCGCGCCATTTCAGCAGCGCTTCTCCCGGCCCTACGCACAGTGGCTTAAGCGCCTCCCCGACTTCCTTAAAGATGCGCGGCGGGTCGCTCAACGCCGTCTCCACGGCGACTTTCAACAGCTGCCTCCGCACGCGGCGAACTATCCCGCTTACTACCAGCGGACATTCCACTGGCAGTCCGACGGCTACTTTTCCGAGCAATCTGCCGCGCGCTACGACCTTGGCGTAGAGGTGCTTTTTCTCGGCGCGGCGGATGCCATGCGCCGCCAGGCGCTGGCGCAAGCCTTGGGGCGCCTGGAGGCACACGCGGGAGCCCGCTGGCTGGATGTAGCCTGCGGTACGGGTCGCTTCGCGTCGATGGTGAGGTGCGCCCAACCAGGGATGCGGGTGACGGGCTTGGACCTCAGTGAGGCGTATCTGCGCTTTGCTCAGCGTACCTACGGACACCCGAGCATGCGCTGGCAACACGGCGATGCCTGCGCGCTACCCTTCGCAGATGGCTCTTTCGAGTTTGTTTCCAGCATCTATCTGCTGCACGAACTGCCCAAGCCCGCCCGCTTTGGGGCGTTGAGCGAGATGCTCCGCGTCCTCAAGCCGGGCGGCGTGCTGCTGGTGGCAGATTCGCTCCAGGACGCGGACGAGCCTAGGTTCGCGCCGCTCCTGAACGCGTTCCCCCGAGACTTCCATGAGCCGTTCTATCGCGACTACTGCCGCACACCCCTTGAGCCATGGCTCGAAGCGCATGCGGCGGCGGAGGCGGTGCAGGTCCACACCGCGTTTGTCACCAAGGTCATCACGGCGAGACGCACCACAAGCGCGTCCTAGGTATCGTGAAGCTGAGCGATCCCCTCATGGAGTCGAGACGCAGAAAGCCGCGGGGAAATGGGCCTGGAGTAAGTACGGTGGGGTGGGTGGGTCCGCGCACGGAAGGCCCATTTTCCCGCGGCTTTCGTCCCCCAGGCTCAACCTGGGGATGGCTCGGATCGTGAGGGGGTGCATGTTACAAAATGCCCCCGGGTTGTCGGGAGTCAATCCCGCAGGCCGGTCCCCCCCTGCCCCTAGGTGGCCCAAAGCTGCGCGTGGGGTCCCAGCGCCCACTTGCTCGTTGTTGCCGAGTGTTCGCTT
>SLEO01000303.1 GCA_007124745.1 Myxococcales bacterium | reverse complement strand
TGAGCCTGGGGGACGAAAACCGCGGGGAAATGGGCCTTCCGTGCGCGGACCCACCCACCCCACCATACTTACTCCAGGCCCATTTCCCCGCGGCTTTCTGCGTCTCGAGTTCATGAGGGGATCGCTAAGGTTCTGACCGCCTCTCGCCCGAGCGGTCTTTGCCGCGCAAAAGTGCCTCGGTTGAACGACAGCACGCGTGTGGTCCGCGTTGAGGATGCGGGCAGGCTTAACCGCCGCGGTCGGGGCGTGCTTGCTCACGTTCATTCCGTGGCTATCTCGGCCTTTAGGGTCTCGATGCGCGTGCAGGTGCCGGCGTCGAAGTCGCAGACAAAACGCCCATTGGCGGCCTCTACGAAGAAGCCCTCGCGCGCATAGGTGGCCGTCAGGAAACCCTCCTCGAAGGGAATGCGAAACGACACCGGGGCACCCTCGGCGAATGTGGTCCGCAGCAGGATGTCGACGCTCGCACTCCTTTCCAAGCGGCTCACCTCACCGCGCAGGCCAACAAGGAAAAGCATCGTGCCGAGGTCACGTAGCAAGAAGGGCTCGGCGCCAAACCAGACATTCAATGCGCCGTCGATCGATGCACCGCCCCCTGACCCTTCACGACAGCCCTCCGCCTGGGCATTCACGGAGGGAATGAGCCTTCTGCCCTCGAAGGCCAAATACGCCTTCAACGCCCCATCCTCCGGGGCACCGCTGCCACAGCGCCGGTCGACGCGCACCACGGATGCATTCAGCCTAATGCGACCCAGCGAGACCTCATCACGGTCCGCCGTAGCCTGCACCACGTTAGTTCGTACGGTATCCAGCAGTGCAAACAGCGCGCTGAGGCCATCGCAGGTAGGACAGGTCGGGTCGTCGGTCGCGCAGACGAAATCGTCAAACGACGTCCAGTTGCAAAGCAATCCGTAGCTGTCGAACACGTTGCCGAGCGCCGCAACAACAAGCGGCGCATTGTCACGGCTCAGGCTTGAAGTCGGCGTATCGAACGCGCGGAACGCCTCAGACAAGTCATCGACCGGGGGCGCCTCGATACCTGTCGGTTGACACCCGAGGGCACATGCCACGAAGGCGTAGGCGACGATGCTTGAAGCGCGGACCCGACCGGCTTCAAGCGCACCGCGCATGCGATTCCCCGTGGCACATCCGCAGAGCATGCGCGTCCGCCCAGCA
The DNA here is from genome assembly GCA_007124745.1 of Myxococcales bacterium. Taxonomy (GTDB): domain Bacteria; phylum Myxococcota_A; class Polyangia; order Polyangiales; family SLQV01; genus SLQV01. Next base: position 17,782 of record SLEO01000303.1, on the reverse strand, counting down.
CGGTGCAATCCTCACCCTGTCCCTACCCTAAGGTGCCAGTTGACTTTGTTTGGCGCGCGTCCGGGCCGCCGCGCAAGGTTCCGAGTCGGCCGGACTTGCGCCAAGCCCGCTTGAACCAGTCCGTGCACCGAAGGCCGCGCTGCGGCGACCCGAGGCAGAGGCATCAAGCCGAACACTTCGACCATGAGTTCCGCATTGAACAAACAATGTTTGCATGCCCGGGATGGACAAGTACCCGTCCGAGGCTCAGGTACCCGTGCAGGATCCCTATGCCGACGCACGAGTCCCGGCCCAAGTGGTGCTTGGTCGGGCACCTCAGTTCAGGAGTATGTTCTGCGCCGAAAGCGCGCCGCCATCGAGCGTGCAGGACGCGCCCAACGGGCACCCGATTGGAGGTGCCGGCGTTGTTGCTGGCCTTGATGACTCTAGCAAGCGCCTGCGCGACACCGGACATCCAGGAGGAGCCTGGCGTCAGCGAAAAGGAGTTCCTCACGCTATCGGGAACCCTTGTTTGGGTAGGTGTCGCCTGGGTCCTGGGCGCCGTTTACGTCGTCTACATCACCCAACCGCAACGCGGGGTCTTTGAGAGGCGTGATGTCACGCTCTCCCCACAAAGTCCTTTAGTTTCCCTCCAAGCGCTATTGCTCTGGTCTGGAAGTGGTGTGCCTTTGCTAGAGCTTCCATCGAAGGCAGACGCGGATAAGGCAGCGGCGGCGGCGCTGGAGCAGCTGGAGCGCAGCTGGAGGGCAGCACCGGGCCTGCCCGCAGTGCCGGACGACGACACGTGTCATGTTGCGAGTCTTCGAGACAATCGAACCTTGCACGCGGGTGAGGGTTACTACTCCGTTGTCTACGTGAAGTCGGCAGAAGCAGGTCTCGAGGGGGATATGGAGAGGCTTGCGCGGAAGGGCTGCCGTGAGCTTGCAAGCAACAGCATCAACCCCCTGTTCCTTACCACGGGCCCATGTGAGTTGGCTCTCGTGGACTTTCATAGCGAGCGGCGTTATCTCGACCCCACAAGGCCTTGTTTGCCGGGCTTGACGCTCTACTGGGCAGGCTCGTTCTATCCGCCAGTCCGGTCACACACCGGCGTTATCGCTGACGCAAGCCGCTATATGGAGCAACCCTTCCCCCGCGCCGAGATGACGATTCGGCGCTAGCACCAGCCGTCGACGTGGGTGTCGGGGGCGGCGTGGGCGGTGGTGATGGGGTCGTGGGGTAGCGAGCCGCGGGGCGCGCGCAGGTAAACGAAAGGCGTCTGCGAGAGCAGGTTGGAGACGCGTGACATGTAGACGTCGGCGGAGCGCTCAATCTGGCGCGCGAGGTGGCTCTTGTCGTTCCCGGCGCGCAACAGTAGGCCCCAAAGCGGATGCACGAGCGTCGTCGCCGCGCGTACCAACGGTTCGACCTCTGCGTCGAGCTCGACCAGGCGAGCGCGTAGCTGCTGCATGGTATCTCGCAGGTCGCGCGCGCTTGGCGGCGTCGCCAACTCGGGGCCGTAGCCCTTCTCAATGCGCTGGAGCGTCAGGCGCGCAACAGAGAAGCGATGCTCGAGCAGCTCCTTCTCCTCCATGAGTGCATCAAGGGTAACTTGGGCGTCCGCGAAGGCCGTAAGGGAAACAATCTCCTGTTCGAGGTCGCGCAGGACCAGCGCCGTACGCCAGCGCATCAGGTCCTTCGACACATGCACGTCGGCGTAAATATGGTCGCCAACGTAGAGAATCTGCTCGCCGCTTAGGCCGAGGAACCGCTCCACCGCTGGCGCGTTTCCGCCAACGTAAACGCCCCCGAGCTTGAGTTGGTTCTGCGCAATGACCAGGTGCTCGCGCTCCTCATCCACCAGTTCCAAGAAAGGGAACGTTCCGGTGAAAAAGCCCGGCTTCATCGAGCGAACGATGGTCAGGTCAAAAAGGTCGCGCCAGGTCATCTCGCCGGGAAGGAAGGCGTCGAAGGCATAGGCCATCATCGCATTCGCGTAATGCCATTCCGAGTTGGTGATGAGCATCAAGCGCTTGCCTGCGTGCTTCAGGTCTAGAAGTGCAAGCGGCAGCTCGGGGTCAAGCTCAACGTAACGTTCTGGCTCGGCTATCACGTGGGCCTTGAGCTGGCCCTCCATGTGCGCTTCGTCGAGAGATGCCCGAATCTGAGGGTAGAGCTCGCGGTAACCGAGCGCCGGCGCCAGCCTACCCTCGTCGATGAGGTCCACCGCCTGGGCGTACATGCAGGCCTCGGACAGTCCGAAGAGCGTGTGGATGAACACCCAGCGCGACTCGGACAGGTCAATGATTTCCTGGGCATAGAGCGCGCGGACTTCGTCAAAGCCCATAACGCGCGTGCCGTGCACGGCCTTCTTCACGAAGCCGAAACGGTTCGCTTTGACCAAGTTGCCGTGTTCGATGTCAAGAATGATACCTAGGGAGACAAGCTCAGAATCGAAGGCCAGGTGCTCAACCGGCCAGCCCTTCTGCGCGAGCCGCCGCTGCATGTGCGCGTAGGCCTGAAGCTCCCACTCGGCGGACTTGTAGTGAATGAGCGTGTAGTCCATGTCGAAGCCAATGGCGCGAATGGACCGCAGATTCAGCGTGCGATTGCAATAGACGCGACGCTCTGGCGTTGGCAGCGTCAAGTGAGATAAGTTCAATTCGGTCATGTCAAACGGGTGTACCCAGGAAGGTGGGGCGCACGAAACCTAGCTGGTGTAGCATAGGCGGGTTACGGCATTTCGACTAAGAAGCCGTCTGGTGGGGATTCGGGGAGTGTAGTGGCCTCCGGATACCCGTTTCAGGCTTAACCCGAACGAAACGCGCGTTTGTCAGGCACCAAGTATGACCGTCACCAAGCAGCAGCAGCTCAAGGTGGGCCTTTTTGTAGCCATCGCGCTCATCATCGCCGTCTTGATCATCTTTTTGCTCGGCAGCCAGACCGGCGTGTTCGACCGCAAGGTAAGCTATTACACGTCGTTTCGCGATATCGAAGGATTGCGCCCCGGGAGCCGTGTCCTGCTGGCGGGCCTCAACGCAGGCAACGTCACCAAGACCGAGCTAACGGCGGACGGCAGTATAAGAGTGAGCCTAGACGTCGAACGCAACCTCGCGACCCGCATCACGCCGGGAAGCCTTGTGACGATTGGTAGCAAAGGCATGCTGGGCGACAAGCTCGTGCATATCGCCCTAGGCCCGCCCGGTATTCCCATCCCTCCGGGATCGGAGCTGATGAGTGAGGAGCCGGTTCCCCTAAGCACCTACCTGAGTCGCGCGGGCCACATCATGGCCTCCGTTGAGAAGACGTCGGACAACCTCAACCGCATCACGGCGGTGTTCGCCTCCGACGCGTTCCTGGGAAACATTACCGAAAGCGCGGAAGCCCTCGGCCAGGTGAGCCGCTCCTTCAAGAGCGGCGACGGTTTGCTGCCTAAGCTCCTGGACGACAGCGAACTCGCTACCCGAACCGCAAGCCTTATCGAGAACGCCAACCAGATGGCCAAGCGCGCCGAGGAGGCCATGGGCGAAGTGGCTTCCTTGGTGAGAGACGTGCATCGTTCGGACAGCATGGTCCATGCGCTGCTGCTCGGTGACGACGGCGACGCGACCGTGGCCGCGTTCGCAGGGGTCGCCAAAGAAGCGAGCGACATGCTGGCGACGGTCCGCTCGCAGCCGAGCGCCGTTCACTCCCTGCTTTTCGACGCCGAAAGCGCGAACTTAGTGCACTCCATCGACAACGCCGCCGCCTCGCTCGAATCAGTCCTCGCCAAAGTCGACCGCGGCGAAGGCACCATCGGCGCCCTCATCTCCGACCCCTCCCTCTACGAAGACCTCAAGCGCCTTGTCGGCGAACTCGAACGCAACCGCATCCTCAAGTTCCTAGTCCGCCACTCCCTACAACAAGACAACAAGCCGGCGGACTGAAACCGCTTACTTGCTCTTGGAGAGGAACTCGAGGGCTTCGCTGTCGGTGGAGAGGAGGACGTCCGTGTTTTTGTCGATGAAGGCACGGTAGCTGTCCAGGGACTTGAGTAGGCGGTAGAGCTGAGGGTTGCGGTTATATGCAGCAGCGTAGATGCCTGCGGCTTCGGCGTCGGCCTTGCCACGTACCTCCTGGGCCTTGCGGTAGCCTTCGGATTGGATGGTGCGTACTTCGCGCTCGATGCGGCCGGTGATTTCGGCGCTGATGCCTTGGCCTTCCGAGCGGAAACGTTCAGCGATGCGCTGTCGCTCGGAGACCATGCGCTCGAAGACCTTGTCCTGAACGCTTGCCACGTAATTGATGCGCTTGATGCGCACGTCGGCAAGCTCCACGCCGTACTCGGGCATGCGCCGCGAAGCCTTCTCCAGAATCTCCGCCATGAGCTGGTTGCGCCCGAGCTGAGGAGCGAAAGCGCGTCCACGCTCCGCCTGTTCTTCCGTGGTCTCGCTCTCGTTGTCGCCGAGATCATCGTTGGCCTCAAACTCACGGTCTGTGTTGCGGACAATTTCGATGAGCGCATGCCGCGCGATGATGTTGCGAATCTCGCCGTCGATAATGTCGTCGAGGCGTGATTGGGCGCGCTGCTCTTCGCGCAGGCTTTGGTAGAAGAGCACCGGGTCGGCGATGCGCCAGCGCGCAAAGGTGTCGACCCAGATGTACTTCTTGTCCTTGGTGGGAATCTCGTTGCGGACGCCGTCCCACTCAAGCCAACGCTTGTCGAAGCGCCGCACTTCCTGAATGAAGGGCACCTTGAAGTGCAAGCCCGGCCGGCTCTTGGGTTTGCCCTGAATCTTGCCAAACTCGGTAATCAAGACCTGCTGGTCTTCCCGTACGACAAAGGTCGACGCTGAAATAAGAACCATGACGGCTACCGCCGCCACGATGCCAACGATGGTACGCGTGGCCATGACTACTTGCCCCTCCCCTCAAGATTGAGCAGCGGTACGACATTCTTAACGCCCGGGTCCACGAAGATGCGGCGGCGCGCTTTCGGCAACACCTCGGATAGACCTTCCAGGTAAAGGCGCGTACGCGTGACTTCCGGCGCTTTGCGGTATTCCACTTCGAGGGCGTCGAAGAGCGCCACATCACCTAGGGCACGATTCACGCGCTCGGTGGCGTAACCATTAGCGGCTTCGACGGCCTGCAGCGCTTTGCCGCGGGCCTCGGGCACCACCTTGTTGAAGTTGGCTTTCGCTTGGTTGATCAGCTTTTCCCGCTCTTGCGTGGCCTGGTTAACTTCGTTGAAGGACGCCCGAACGGGGCCGGGCGGATTCACGTCTTGCAACTTCACGTCGCTAACGCGCAGGCCCATATCGTAGCGGTCACACAACGCCTGCAGGCGCGCTTCGACCTCCACCTGGATGCCCTCGCGGCCTACCGTCAGCACCTCGGTGACACTGCGGTCACCCACCACCTCACGCATGATGGACTCCGTCGCGTCGCGCAAAGTCGGCACGACATTGCGTACCTGAAAGAGGTACTTGTAGGGGTCGCGGATGTAGTACTGAATGATCCACTCAACGGTGGCGACGTTGAGGTCACCGGTGAGCATGAGTGCCTCAGCGGCGCTCACGTCGCTCGCGCTGTATTCACTGCGAACGCCGGCTTTCGAGGTGCGAAAACCGAACTCTTCTTTTTGCTGCAGCAGCGCCTCAACGGTCTCAACGGTTTCGATCCAGAAAGGGAGCTTGAAGTTGAGGCCCGGCTGCATCAGGCGCGAATACGCGCCAAGGCGCAACACTACGCCGATGCTCTGCGCTTCGATGCGGGTCACTGAGGTCGCAAGCCCGACGAGGCCGAATAAAGCGATGATGAGGTACTTACCGTAGCGTCGGTGGAAGTCTGCGACGCGCTCAAAGCTTTCGCGCAGCGCGTCTTCATCGAATCCGCCGCCGTTGGCGGGGCGTGGGGGCCAATCTGCCATGCCGGGGCGTGCCACGGACCATGCGCTCGTACAAGCCTTAGCTGCCTAGTGTGCCCAAGGCTCCAGCGAAGCCGTGGAGTGCTTCGCTAACAGGTCGGCCGTTCCAGCGCCGCGTCAATGGTGTGCACCGGAGCGAACACCCTAGGATCCGCCGACCGGCCATCCCGCCGTCCGCGAGACCGGAGAGGTGGTGGACACCAGTCACCTCGGCTGAGCGTGCCAGACTGCGCACAGAACCTCGCCCCCTGAGCGATCCCCTCATGAACTCGAGACGCAGAAAGCCGCGGGGAAATGGGCCTGGAGTAAGTATGGTGGGGTGAGCAGGGTCCGCGCACGGAAGGCCCATTTTCCCGCGGCTTTCGTCCCCCAGCTCACCCTGGGGATGGCTCAGCCTCGCCCCCGCGTTGTCGAGAGGCTAACCTCGACAACTAAGCATGACGCGCGCCCACCCGAGCCTGTGTTTCGTCAGCGCACACTTCCCTCCGGACGTCGGCGGCATCCAGAACTACACGTTGGAGGTCGCGACGCGTCTGGTCCGGCAGCACCCAGGTTTCTTCCTGGCAACCATGCCGGCGAAACGACGCGAGCGGGGCACAAACGAGGGCGTAACCTTTCCCGTACACCGCGTCGGCATGCGTCTAGACGAGCTTGCGCTGAGCGGCGTTCCCGGCCTTCTGCGGCTTTGCCGCAAGCATCGCCCGGACGCCGCCCTCGCGGCGCACTGGGCGCCGGCAGCCGCCCTCGACACCGTGCGACGTCTCACGGGCTACCCGCGCCGCATCGTGACGGTGAGCCACGGCAAAGACGCCGTGCAGATGCCCTTCGCGGCGTGGTCGCCTGCCGGGCGCTTTTACGCACACACGCGCCACCGAGGCCTAGGTCAGAGCGACGCCCTCATCGCTGTGTCGAGTTTTGTAGCCGGCAACCTAAGGCGCGCGGGCTACCCAGCATCCCGCATCACCGTGGTGACTAACGGGGTCAGTGCGGAGCGTTTCTCGGCGTCGGAGAGCACCGCTGCCAAGCAGGCATTGGGCCTGCAAGGCAAGACCATCCTGCTTAGTGCAGCGAGGCTCATCACCCGCAAGGGCCTCGACCTCAGCCTGCGGGCGTTCGCCCTAGCGCGCACCGCCGAGCCCTCCCGCGCACTGCACCACGTCATCGTTGGCTCCGGCAACGAGGAAGGCGCGTTGAGAGCGCTTGCGGCGGAACTTGGTCTGAGTGACCACGTCACCTTCGCGGGGGAAGTCAGTTACACCGCGATGCCAGCCTACTACCAGGCGTGCGACGTCTTCATGCTCCTGCCGCGGGACCTCCCCGGCGACGTCGAGGGCTTCGGCCTCGTTTTTCTCGAAGCGGTCGCTTGCGGCAAGCCGGTTATCGGCTCCCGCGCTGGCGGCGTCGTTGATGCTATCGACGACCAACACACAGGCCTCCTCGTGACACCCGACAGCCCGCAAGCCGCCGCAGACGCCCTGCTCGCGTTGCTCCGCGACCCCGAGCGCGCGCGCACGTTAGGGGAAGAAGGCCGGCGCCAAGCCCTAGGCCCCCGCTCCTGGGACGCCGCCTGCGCCAAAATCAATGAAGTGCTGTGCGACTCGCTTTAGAGTCGCCGCGCGCTGGTCGCTTATGCGGCTACGTCCCCACTCAAGGACGTCTCTTGGACGCGACGAGCAAACGAAGGCGAGGAGCGGCTGAAAGTCAAAGTTATCTGCGGCGCGCAATGCTTTGATGCAATCATCGTGCGATTGTAGTTCCTGCGCGCGGTCGTCCACCTTTGATACGTAAAGCAGCAGAGCTACGCCTGCCGGGTGCGAGCGGGGGCGGGCGGCGGGCGACTCCAAAACCTGCCTTGGTCCCACCCAACCCGAGGCGCGTCAGCGCATCCCCCGCTCACGCGGGCTAAGGGGCTGTTAAACCTTCCTCGTTGGGCACGCGCCACCGGCCACAGCCTCATGCGACCACGTACGATGTGCGAGGATGCACCCGGGAACCGTCATGCGTTACCCAGATAAGGGCCCAAGCGCTGGCTGTGTTGCCTGGTTCTTCCTGGGAACGCCCCCGCTCTATATGGTACGAAGGAGGCCCATGGAGCGCACGGGCGAGAACGCCGCTACGCACAGGACGCCCAAGCGGCGACGGCTACCGCACATCGCGGTTTTCGCGCTCGTGGTGCTCGTCACGTCCGCGGGAGGGGCATACCGGGTGTGGATTCATCCGTGGAGGGTCCTACCGGCTTCCGATCAAGAGATTGAAGCCGCGTGGGCGCAGGTCCGGCAGTGGGCCGAGTCGGGCACCGGCGAAGTGGAGCTGGAGGAGGCCCGGCGCGCGGCGCGCCTACTTCGTGGCCACGACGTAAGCGCCAATCTACGCGCCCACGCTCCCGGACTGCCGACTCCGGAGCAGCTACGGCCCGTTGAGAAGCAAGCGGTCGCCGCACTTTTGGGCTGGAGCGAAGCGCCGACCATCGCGTCCACGGCCGCCACCTGCTCCGATACGGAAATGCCAATGCCCGAGTTGCTCTACCTAGGACAACTTGCCCTCGCATCCGGCAGGGCGGATCCGGAGTCATCCGAGCTACGCGCAGCCGTCCGACTCAGCCAGTATCTGCGCGAGCGAGGAGGCTTGCTCGAGGCCATGATGGGCGCAAGTCTCGCCGAGACAACTATGACGTGGGCGGACGATCGAAGCGTAGCGCTCCCCGAAAAACTCTTGGAGCGTTTGGCCATCCGCGAGGCAGACTTCTTCTCCATACTGGCTCGTGGAGTCTACTGCTTAGTCGAGCAGACGGCCCACCTGCTCGGGGACGATCCATCGTCTGGGCTGCTTCCGGTGCGCCAGTCGTGGCGCTTTTTTGACCCGAAGCGAGAGCTGCTGGTTACCAAGGCCTGGCACGCGGAAATGCTCAGGCGAACACATGCGCATCGAGACGACCTCGCTAAGTTGGTGGCCGAACTCCACTACCTCGAGGAGAAGCCACTTCCCAAGAGCCTCCTGCTCGAGGTTCTTTACTCCCCGTACGCCTCCATGGGAACGCGTTGGGCCACGTACGCCAAGGGGAAGGTGCCGGTCCGCGCGGCGGATTCCCAGCCGGTCGCCAACCCGGTCAATGCGCGGACCCCAAGTGGCGTCGACACCGGCCGAATGAGATAACGCCCCGTAAGTTCGCCTACGAGTCGGGAAGCGCCATGGCTATTCGCAACACCGAGTGGTTCCCTGCCTTGCTGATGTTGAGCTCTCGGTTCGTCGCCGCGTTTTCGACCGGTGTGCCGGCACGTCGGGAGAGCGCGCTTACTTGTCGTCGGCGCACAGTCCACTCGAAGTCCACCACGGCCAGCCGCGTATCAGATCAGCACAGGCGCGTCCGCGGCGAGATAGGCACGAACGATCTTCAAGAAAGCGGTCGCACATGGAGAGGGCGTCGCAGGGCCGCACCCGGAGCAGCGGTCGATCGCTGTCGCAGGCATCCAGGCAATGGCACTCGGCGTCCGAGTGGAGGTGCGTGCCAGACGCACGCCGAGGCCCTGCGAGACAGTGAGTTCCACGGTGACTTCTTCGGGGGAGCGGGGAAGAGCCTGCTCGACGTGGAGCTCGAATCCGAGGCAGAGATGCTCGATGTCGTCCTTAAGCGGGTTCGCGCCCTTGTGTCTAGCGCCGCCAAGCGAGACCTACTTAGTAACGTGCGCGCCGACGCCGAAGGGATCTCTCCGCTCAAGGCGGAGGGAAGAACGCTGGGCAGCTTAAGCCCCCAGCGCCTCGTTCACAGTTGCAAGGCCCGCTCCCATGAACCCGTGCGCCTTTGGTCAGATTAATCTTCGCCCAAGATCCAGGTGAGGGCGGCCTCTACGTGCAGTGCGGTGGTGTCGAAAAGTGGCAGGGGCGAGTCTTCTTGCTTTAGGAGGAGACTCAGTTCGGTACAGCCCAGGATGATGGCATCAGCACCGGCAGTGGCTTGCGCCTTCACGATGCCAACAAGTGCGTCGCGTGAGCTTTGTGAGAGTTGCCCCACACACAGCTCGCCGAAGATGATGTCGTGCACGCGCTTTCGGGATGCCGCGTCGGGCACCAGGACGGGCTGCTGGATGTGCTGCTCAATCCGGTCTCGAAAAAACGTCTGCTCCATTGTGAAGCGTGTTCCGAGCAGCGCGGCTCGCCGAACGCCCGCCGCGACGAGCGCGCGCGCAGTCGCGTCCGCGATGTGGAGCAGGGGCACCTGAATCGCCTCTTCGATCTGGGGTGCCACGCAGTGCATCGTGCCTGTGCAAATCACGATGCCCTCGGCACCCGCGGATTCGAGCCCCTGCGCCGCTTCAGCCAAGCACTGGCCAGCCTGGCTCCAGTTGCCGCTGTGCTGCCACGCAGCGATTTCCGCAAAGTCGGCGGACCAGAGCAGCAGCTTGGCTGAATGCAGGCCCCCGAGGCGCGCCCCGACACCGCGATTCAGGTCCCGATAGTAGGTGGTCGTCGACTCCCAACTCATGCCGCCAAGTAGGCCAAGCGTCCGCATAACGCACCGGTTGCTCCACAGGAACGCCTTGCGCAAGCCGATTCCACGGGTGGTCTACGCACCCGCGAAAACCCGGATTGAGTCTCACATCAGCCCCAGCCGAAGACCCTGCGCACTCGCCGAAACTATGGCCAGCGGAACAAGTCGCCGCTAAGGCGCATCAAGCAGCGCGGGAGGCGCCGGCAAGACTGTGACCCATCAAGGCGTCGGCAGCTTCGTACCAAACCTGAAGCGCGGGACGCGCCATCAGGTCCTGAAACACCGGAAAATCTCGCACAACCGAAAGTGCACCGTGGACAGCAACGTCACCGAGGTCCGGAGCATCTCCACCGAAGAATCGGCCAAAGCCTAGTTTGCCTTCGAGGGTATCGGTCAGTTCTGCCATCCAGCGGTGGCCGTCGGACTTGCCCCGTTTCTTGAGCATGCGCTTCGCGACCTGATGCATGATCACAGAGCCGCCAACACGCACAGCAAAGTTCTGCCAAAGGCCGAAGTTGGAGGTGCGCGCTGTCACCTGCGCGGCTTTGCGGGCCTCGGAAATGCTGCCGTAAATGACCGTCGGCAACGCAAAGGTCAACTCTTCGTCCACCCACGCTTCAAGCTCTTCCGCCCGCGCACGGGCCTGCGCATCCTCTGACAGCATCGGGTATGGCTGGGGAAAGCGTTTCTCGAGCTCAAGGAGAATCTCCGTCGAATCCCACACGAAGCGCTCGCCGATTTGCAGCACCGGCACCTTGCGTGGCACACCTTCGCCGAGCTCGGGCAACTCCCGCTTATTCATCGGGTTCACCTCGACCGTATCGTAGCCAAGCCCCTTGAGCCGCAGCGCACTGCGCACCTTCCCGCAGTAAGGACACAACGCGAACTGATACAGTTTGAGCGCTTCCATGCGCGTCACAGTAGGGCTTCCCACCGCAGCTCGCTAGTACCTCGTTGCCGTTCAGGGGCATGCCTTCACGAAATGCGCCGTCGGGAAGCTACGAGGAAGCGGGTAGCGGCGTGCTTGGTCCACGGGTAGGCTGGTTAGCCGAATGCGTTATTTGCACACCATGGTGCGCGTCCGGGACCTGGACAGCGCGTTGCATTTTTACTGCGAGCTATTGGGGCTAGAGGAGCTGAGGCGCCGCGACAACGAGGCCGGTCGCTTCACGCTGGTGTTCTTGGCAGCACCGGGCCAGCCGGAAGCGCAGGTTGAACTCACCTATAACTGGGACCCGGAAGAACTCACGGGCGGACGCAACTTTGGACACCTAGCCTACGAGGTCGACGACATCTACGCCTGCTGCGCTCGCCTTCAGGCTGGCGGCGTCATCATCAACCGTCCGCCCCGGGATGGCCGCATGGCCTTTGTCCGCTCGCCCGATGGCATCTCTATCGAACTCCTTCAGACTGGCGAAGCCCGTACGCCCGCTGAACCCTGGGCTTCTATGCCAAACGTAGGCGCCTGGTAGACCTAACCAAGGACAGGGCCTGACGCGTGGGTAGATCCGAACTTATCGACGCGGACTCAGAGACTCGGGCCGAGTTCGACGAGCACTTTGTCGCCCCTCGAAGCCAGCTCCCGCGGCCAGCGCAGCCACCCCCAGCCTCAACAGACCCAGCATGACTGCCGCCGGGCTCATGCTGACCCGCGTTTAAGCTAATGGCATCCGTTAACGGCCATGCCAGCTATCTGGTCAATCCGAGCTGTCTCGCGACATTAAGCGCAGCGATCCAGTACCAGTTTACATGGAAGCACTTGCACAGAGGAATGATTACCTTCTGTTCGCACGTGGCCTTGTCGCGGTATCGCACCTGCCCGTCAACATTGATGAATTTACGATTGCCCCGCATGTAGTGCCGACACGCCATATGCCAGCCCTCCTCCGTAGCGGCGGCTCGGCCTGGAGCCCACCCGTAGTAGGGCCTAATCTCAGGCGCATCCGTTGCAAAAAGCACGTCAAGCTCTCGGACCATAGCCGCGACAAGAGCACTCATGGCGCCGGTGTCCTCGACTGCTTGCGCGAGCAAGTTTGCGACGTCTGACGGCAGCTGCGACAATGAACGTGTGATTCGACGAATCGCACGCCCGACGCAATCGTCGCTATACGCAACTGCCGTCCCGTCTTGGTCATTGATGAAGTGAGGACATTCTTGAGGCGGCGCTGAAGTCCATAAAGGGATGATAAAGCGAACGATTTGCCTCACCAGGGCACTCTGTTTCTCGTGTACGGGATCACGCGCAGCATCGGAATCGAGCGAGCAGGCAAACAAAGTGGCAGTGCACATTACCAAACTAACTTGTTTGATGAGGTTCATGTTTGGACCCGAAGGCATACAGGCAAACTATGCGGGCGGCCAATAGCCGGTCTTGCTCTTCTCTGAGTTCGGAGCCCGTGGCGCACGTGTCAGCCGATCTGCGGCGCACACTCGGCGGCATTGTGCGAGGCATCTCAGGCTACGGCGGATGGAGCACGCGCTCGCGTTCGGCTAGGGGTGAAGGTAGAACCAGGTGGCTAGGGCAGGGCCGGTGAATAGTAGCCAGCGGTGCCGGCCGCGGAGGAGCATAGCACCGGCGATGGTGGCCGCGAGCACGCACGCTTCTGGCACAGCTAGCCGCCGCGGGGTGAGTTGCTCGGCAAGGGGCGCTACGGCCATCAACCCGGATAGCAGTTGGTCGACGAGGTGACTGTAGAGCGGGCCTACATGCTGGCCTAGCGCCCAAGGAAGCCATGTGCTCGTTGCGACGACCAGCCCGCCAAGCACCAACACAAGTGCGAGAGGGCCGGCAAGCAGGGCGTTCACGACGATGCCTGCAAGGGCAGGCTGACCGAAGTAGCTCCAGGTCACCGGTAGCGTCATGAGGGTCACGCGGGCGGAGAGAGCGAGGGCGCGCAGTGCGGAGGGCAGCTCCGTTTGGGGCGCGCTTAGGAGCGCGAGCGTCGCTGTGGCTGACAGCAGAAAACCCACGCTGTAGGCCATGACCGGAGCGACCAGCAGTGTGCACAGGACCGTCAGGCAGAGCGCTCTCTGCGGCGCAACCTTGCGCCCGCTGCAGGCGCGCCCGAACCACAGAAGCGCGAGAAAAAGCGCTGCCCGCACACTGCTCGGTGTTGCGCCGGCGAAAAGCGCCAGAGGTACGAGCGTGAGGCCACTGACGGCCGCCGCAGCACGGCTTGTGTCGCGCCCCGGCAGCCAGGGGCTGCACCAGTGCGCCAGGCGCTGCAGGAGCCATGCGAACGCACCGGCAACGAGTGCGAAGTGCAGGCCTGAGATCGCGAAAAGATGCATCAGGCCGAGGGTTGCGAGCGCCTGACGTTCCGGCCGCGGCAGCTGAAGCCTTTCGCCGAGGAGGAGGGCATGCGCAATCGTCGCGGCACGCTCAGAAAGTTGCCCGGTTAGTACAGTGGACACGCGCACACGCTTACCCTCGAGTGCACGGCGCCAGGCAGGCGGCTCGCGCCAAACACGTACCTGAGCACGGCTGAGGTCTAGCTCGCCCTGGAGACGGCTGAAGAGCAAACGCCAGAACGCAGCGCCTTCGAACTCGCCTTCGGCGAAGACGCGGCTGTCGTAGGCAGGCCCGGGGGCACGCAGCTCGCCATGCACCCGAACTTCAGCGCCAGGCTCTAGGTGGCAGCGACGCGCGCGCACCTCGAGGACACCCCCAACGGGACGCAGCATACAGGTCGGCTCGTCGCCTAAGAGGCTGCGTCGCGTCACAAGCGCATCGATATGCATCGGTCCTAGGACCAGCTCTCCCGAAGCAGGCGCCAGCGCAAGCCCGGCGAGCCACCCGACGCATGCCAGCCCTGCGCGTGGCAGTGTCCGGTGGCGCATGTAGACGAAGGCTGCGCTCCCCAATGCGAAACCCACCAAGGGCACAAGTCTCAGCGCACTTGCCTGCACCACCGCGAAAGGCCCGAGTTGAGCCAGCAGCAATCCTAGCCAGATGCCGACGGTAAGCGGGCCCATGCGCGGGGCAGCCTTCGGCCCGCTTGCAGACAAGTTGCCGCGGGGCTGCAAAGCACGCGGCATTTTTCTTCAGAACGTCTTGCAAAAACCCGAAGTCACGCCTGTCCCCCCTCGCCCACTTGCCCCTTTGAGTAGACCGTTGGCCCGGAGCCATCCCCCGCCGGAAGGCATGCAGCCCCCCGTGCGTCGAGTGTTCGCACGCAGCAGGGAGGGTGGGACGGCTGGCGCACCTTGCGCTAGACCGTGCATCGCTTATTCTGTCGGCGCTTATCGGGACGCTTAGCTCAGTTGGATAGAGCGCTGGCCTCCGAAGCCAGAGGCCGCTGGTTCGAATCCAGCAGTGTCCGCCACTCTCGAGCTGCCGCAGCGCAGCACCGCCGGTGCGGGCAACGTCTCTCAGGCACACACCCGCCAGCACCCGAGGCAGCCGTATCCCCTGCGATAGGCCCCGCGCTCAGCAAGGCCCGCCGCGCCGCCCCACGCACGGGTCACACGCGCTTGTCGCACACACGGGGGAGGCATCGGAGTAGACATCACAGCAAAACGCTGTATCACGCCGCATCTGAGGAGCAGCTATGGCCACCGGTCTCGGGCACGAACACAATTTACTACGCAGCTCTGGGGCACCGCCTCGCGCTATCGAGCGGATTTCGGAACCCTTTCGTCGCTTCTTCCACCTGGAGGCGGCAAGCGGTGTCGTGCTCCTTGGGTGCACGCTGCTGGCGCTCGCCCTCGCCAACTCGCCCTTTGCGGCGACGTACAAAGCATTCTTTGATACCCATCTCAACCTCTCGGTGGGACCGCTCACGCTAGACTACCCGCTCTGGTACTGGATTAACGACGCGTTGATGACGCTGTTCTTCTTCGTTGTCGGCCTCGAAATCAAGCGGGAACTGATTCACGGAGAGCTCAAGGAACGCCGTAAGGTGGTGATTCCCGTGGCGGGTGCCATCGGAGGCGTCGCGCTTCCCGTTCTCATCTTCACAATCTTGATTCGGTGGCAGGACGGCGGCCCGGCAGCGCTGCGCGCTTGGGCCGTACCGATGGCCACCGACATCGCCTTCGTCGTCGGCTGCCTTTCGCTCTTCGGACGCCGGGTGCCCATCGGCCTCAAAGTCTTCCTGCTCTCCCTTGCGATTGTGGACGATATCTTCGCCGTCGGCGTAATCGCACTTTTTTACACCGATACCTTGAGTGTCGGCGCGCTCGCCGCAGCCTTGCTTGGCTTTGGCGGCATCACACTCTTGAACCGCTTGGGTGTGAGAACGGTGTCAGCCTACGTGGTTGTGGGCGCAGTCATCTGGCTCTTCACGCTAAAGTCCGGCATCCATCCGACGGTGGCCGGCGTCGCACTCGGGCTGTTGACGCCCGCGAGTGCTTGGCTGAAAGGCGCTTCATTTGTTGAGGTACTGGCGCGCTCGCGTAGCGAGATCGACGCCGCTGCGCAGACGGACGAAGAACCGTTGTCGAGCGAGGTTATCGAGTCGCTACGCTTCGCTTCGCGCGAAGTGACCTCCCCGCTCGAGCGACTCGAGACGGGGTTGCACCCCTGGGTCGCCTTTTTGATCATGCCGCTCTTCGCTCTCGCGAATGCCGGCGTCGCCGTCAGCGCCAGCTCGCTGAGCGAGCCCCTCGCGCTCTCGGTCGGTGCGGGCCTATTCTTTGGCAAGCCGATAGGCATCTTCCTAGGTGCCGTGATCGGCTCACGGATCTTCCGCGCGCCCTTGCCCGATGGTACGGGTGCAGGCCTCCTCACCGCGGCGGGGTTTCTTGCGGGGATTGGCTTCACGATGGCGCTCTTTATCGCGTCACTAAGCCTGAAGGGTCCCTTACTGGAACAGGCGAAGGGGGGGGTGCTGAGCGGTTCCGCGCTGAGTATGCTTACGGGCGTGCTGCTCCTGCATTTTTTCCTACCTTCCACCGCTCAAGTGGAAGCAGCCGAAGCACGCGCTCAGGGCCGAGAACCTGCGAACCCCTCTCCTTTTGCGTCCAAGCGCGCACACGCGGTTGGCTAAGCCAAGGCTTCCGGGGTAGATGCATGTGGCGTGTCACACGGCAGTGCGGGCGTCCGTAAGGTCAACTTGGGGCGAATGAAGGGAACATGGCAGCACGCACGCAAACTAGGGAGGTAAGTCCGTTGCAGCGAGTTCTCTTCGCCACAGACTTTTCGACGAGCGCCGCCCGCGCGCGGCAGCGCGTCGCATGGCTCCCGCTCGCGCCGACGGCAGCCATCGACCTAGTCCACGTCATACCCGCCTCCCTCAACGCCAATACCGCAACGCTTGCGGACGCAGCCACCGCCGCACTTAACAGCGAAGCCGAGGCGCTGCAGCACGCGCTGCGCGAGCGGGGCATTGCGCCTCAGATACGCACGCACCTCCTCGTTGGGCGCTCTTTCGAGCGCATCCTCGCCCACGCCGAGGCATGCGCAGCGGAGGTCATCGCGCTAGGGCGCCACGGGGTCGGGAGCTTTCATGCGCTCTGGGTGGGGTCCACGGCGGAACGCGTGGTGCGTGGCCGCGTCGCACCGGTGTTGGTCGTGAACGACGAGCCCGTTGCCCCCTATCGCAAGCCATTGATCGCGGAAGACGTGAGCGCCCCCGCCCCGATAGTGCTGGAAGCCGCGCGGCGACTCTTTCCGCCGGGTCTTGCGCGTTTGCACGCCCTAGCGGTCTACGCATCGCCCCTCGAAGGTCATTTGCGCGCCCACCGCGCCTCGGCCAGTGACCTTGCGGAGACGCTGCGAGCAGCCGAGGCGAAAGCCACGCGCCAAGCGCTCAAGCGATATCTCGATCAAGGCTTGCCCAAGGGCACCCGTGTCACGCTCTCCGTCAGGCAGGGGGATGCGCGTAACGTCATCGAAGCGGCGTGCCGTCGCCTGAAGCCGGACCTACTCATTCTAGGCACGCACGCGCGCCAAGGGCTCGAACGATTCCTCCTCGGTAGCGTCGCGCTCGATGTGTTGCGAAGCAGCGAACGCGACGTTCTGATGGTGCCCCGCGACCTCGCCAGCTAGCTTCAACCAGGGAACCGATGCCAACGCCCGACCTCACACTACAGCAACCGCTCAAGCCTCTGAGTCATGTGCTCGTCGCCGTGTCGCTTGAGCCGCGCGATGAGTGGGCCCTGCGCCGCGCACTTGCGCTGCCGCTCGCGCCGGGCGGACGCATCACCGCGCTCCACGTCGTCGAGCCACCACAAGTACGCTCCCTCGCTGCCCTTGCGCAGGACGATACGGATGAAGCCGCTCGGCTCCGCGACGCCAAAACGAAGCTCGCCGCCGCCATCAAAGCGGCGAAACCGAGTTGGATAAAGACCCCAAGCATCGTCGAAGCTGAGGTGGTGCTGGGAGAGCCTGCCAGCGAGATCATGGCGCTCGCGCGCGCCAGAAACGTGGACCTCGTCGTGCTTGGCCGTCAGGCGCGTCGCCGCAC
>SLEO01000031.1 GCA_007124745.1 Myxococcales bacterium | reverse complement strand
AGGCTTAGCCAAATGCGACGGTCGCTGGAATGCCATAGCGGGAATGCGCCCGCTGACGCTTCATCCTGCGGCGCTGCTTCAGGTTCCTCAAGCTTGGCGAGCAGCCGCTCCAAGGCATCGGCGAGACCTAGCGGATCTTCGGCAACGACGGCGGCACGGTGCGGCACCCCATGCCCAAGGGCCTCTGCCCGGGTGCAGCATTGCGCGCTTAGATCAGGCATTTCGCCGACAGCCATGCCGCGACTCAACGACAACAGGTCTGTCACCGCTTGAGTGAGTTCCGCGCGGGTCGCTGCGGCTAAGGGGAAGACTTCGCTGTCCTGGTAGGAGGCCAAAAGCGCACTTTCTGGCAACGTTGGCACCAGGCGGTCATCGGGCTTGGGTCCCGACTCCAGGGTGATGTGGCTATTGATGCCGCCGAAGCCCATCGCTGAAACGCCTGCTCGGAGCGTCGCTACTGGATCACGAACTTCGCCACGCAGCAGCGGATAAAGGACACGTGCGTCCTGATCAAAGACAGGGCTTGGCTGCGAGCAGCCAACCGTGGGCGGCAAGATGCGCCGATTGACCGCCATCACGGCTTTGATCAGGCCACCCACACCGGCGGCGGCTTTGGTGTGGCCTACCAGAGACTTAAAGGAGGTGATACCGATACTCGGCGTCGTCGCGGGTTCGGCGGAAGATGACGCTTGCTCGGCTTCTGCCGCAAACCAGTCGTGGACGAGCTGAATGCCTTTAAGCTCAATGGCGTCGCCAACCGGCGTGCCCGTGCCATGGCCTTCGATGAAATCGAGCGTCTGCGGCGCGTAGCCGGCGCGGCGATAGGCACGTTCAAGGGCCAGCGCCTGGCCCCTGGCTGTCGGGGCGGTGATGCCGCCTTTGCCGTCGGAAGAGATGCCCCAGCCACGCAGGGTGGCGTAGATGGCGTCGCCGTCGCGCAGGGCGTCGGCGTAACGCTTCAGGATGACCACGCCGCAGCCCTCGCCCGGAATGAAACCCGCTGCGCGCTTGTCGTACACGCGCATGTCCGTGGGTGCGAGCGCACCCACCTTGGAGAAGCCCACAAGCTCGAAGGTGTCGATGCTGATATCGACACCGCCCGCCAGCGCGACGTCGATGTCGCCACGAACCAAAGCATCCGCCGCTGTAATCGTCGCCAAAAGCGACGAAGAACACGCGCCGTCCACCACGTAGCCTCCGCCGTGCAGATCCAGGTAGTTGCATACGCGGCCTGGAATCGTGTTTGATAGGTTGCCCGCGAGGGTATCTTCGTCGAATGTTGGGAAGACAGACTTGTATTGCGCTTCTGTTTCCTCAAGGAGTCCGGCTAAGGTACCGCCGTCGAGCCCCTGGGCGACGGCCGCAGCCGTGATGGCCCGGGCGACAAAGGGCCAGCGCAGCCGCATCGACAGCGCACGACACTGCTCGCCGGTGAGCGTGTTGCCCAAGATGGCTGCGGTGCGGTCTTTGGGAAGCTCGCGGCCACCCGGGCCGTAGCCCGCGTCCGCCACCGCTTGCAGCGCTACTTCGAGCGCGAGCCAGTGGGCGATGTCCGTGACTTCTACCGTACTTTTAGGAATGCGGCGTTTCGCCCAATCAAAGACGAAGCCGTCGATGAGTCCAGCGCGAGTGCTGTAGGTTTTGTCCGGCACTTTGCGGTCCGCGTCGTGGTAGTCCGCGAGCCGCAGCCGACAGTCCGGCATCCGGCGAAAGCCCTGCCGCCTGGTGAGGATATTCTCCCAAAGCGCGAGGGGGTTATCCGCTCCGGGGTAGCGGCAGCCCATACCGATAACGGCGATGCGTGAATCCGCAGCCGCGTGCGGAACAAACGAGCCACCGTTCGGCGACTGGGGGGGATGGTGGGTGGTCATCTCGCAGGGTTTCCCAAGGCAGCTAGGCGTGTAGGTGTGGTGGGCACTTCTTCCCACCACCGAGGACGAGTTTAAGGCATATTCCGCGAGTGGCGAGTCTGGGTCCGGGGTTCATTGCCCCCGACGCAAAAGCTAAGGCGGCTGATCAAGCCAAATCAGCAACTTAGGCTTCTATCTAGGCCAAGTTGCTACACCAAAGACACCTTCGCGTTACCTGCGAACATCGCCACACGCAAGCAACCGTTCGGAAGCGGCACCCAGCGACACACCGAGCGACGTCGCGGTGGTGCGGGGCCTAAATGGGCGCCCCCGGGTGGATTCGAACCACCGACCTACGGTTTAGGAAACCGTTGCTCTATCCAACTGAGCTACGAGAGCATCGCCGTGACGACACGCGCTTAAGCAATTGTCCCGGGCATCAGACGGCGGGCAGCGGACCTACTGGCCCCAAACCGCCAGCGCACCAACCTCTCGGTCCCCATGCAGCGTTTCCCTGCAGCATGGTGCGCTTCCCGTCACCCTTCCCCGTGCCTAATCGCGGCGCGCCGCACGCTAGCACAAAGACGCCTCCTGCCTAAAGCGTCAGCTACACTCGGCGGACACGGGGCCGACTCGGGGTGGATATTG
The DNA here is from genome assembly GCA_007124745.1 of Myxococcales bacterium. Lineage (GTDB taxonomy): Bacteria > Myxococcota_A > Polyangia > Polyangiales > SLQV01 > SLQV01. The sequence goes on along the minus strand of SLEO01000031.1, from coordinate 3,357 downwards.
GGCGGACATTGGGCATACGCAGGGCAGCCGCCAGCCAACCGCTTCGTGCTACGCTTGAGGCGTGCCTGAGCGCGACAGAGACGCATGGTTGGCCCATCGCACGGGTCTCTGGCTAGAGGCGACGAGAAACGCTCCCGGGAAGTTTAGTACGACGAAGGCCGCTTCCTGTATCGAAGGCCAGCATGGAGATTGGGCTCCGATTGCTGGGCTGAGCCGACCGGCTACTCTGTCGCCTTCCGGAACCACGCTTGCGTCCGATCATCAAGCGCCTTCAGCACCGTCGCGAAGTCCTCGGGTACGCGGTCTTGCGCACCCTGGCGCTGGCGCCACGTGGCCCAGCGCCCCTGCGCTTCCTCGGCCATACCATCCAGCACTCTGCCCAGCGGTTGTAGCGGAACACCTCGATACTTGGCGACCGCACGCAGCGCCTCGATGATCTCGGACTCGCTCAGGTCACCCGGCACAAGCATGAACAGGTCGGCAAAGTCGCGCCAGCGGGTGCTCGCCCGTCCCCGCTGGAGTGCCGTCACCAACTTCTCGGCGACGACCATCACCCTGGGGTAGGCCAGCACCTCGATGTTTTCGTCTCCGAGCAGCACCGGGATGGCTGTTCGGATCGGCGCTGGGATCACGGGATCGCCGACGCTTAAGTCCACACTGAACTTGAGACGTGCGGTCGCCAGGCGTGCGCCGAGCGAGGCACGAACGCCTGGATACACGTCATCGTCACGGATCACGGCAGCGGAAATCGTGTCCTGAAGAAACTCCACGCCATCGTCGGCCTCTACCGAAGTTATGTCGACGATCAGGCGCTGGACGGCTGCCGGGTCGTTGTCGGTCTTCAAGGCCAGGACATCCACGTCGCGTGTAGCTCGCCGCAGATCGAACGCGGCCAGCAGCATCCCGCCCTTCAGCACGAGCGCACGATCGTGTCGGGAGCGCACGATGCGTCGGAGAAAACTCTCCAGAACATAGAGCTGGAGGAGTTCGGCGGTTGCCCTTCTCTCTACCCGAGCGAGGCGCTGGAGTGCGAGGTAACGCGAGCCGGCGAGGTCTACGTGGGCGGGCTTCGATTTCACGAGAGGATCCTGAGAGTCTGGAGCAGCGCTGGCTCTGCCTTGGGGAAGTGCTTAGCCATTGCGAGGAGGTTGGCGGGCATCGCTCCTGGTCGCTTGAGCCATCGCCTCAGAGCCTCGACAGCCATCTCGTCGCCCTCTTGATGGCGCAGCCGGTAGGCGTCGATGAGGCAGCGCTCGGCGCTATAGATGCCGATGGACAGCCCCTCGTCTACTTCCGTGGTCTCGCGACCGACGTTGAAGGTGTCCTCGCGGAACCGGTGCCAGCGAACGGGTGCGCGGACCCTGGGCGGGCGCCGCGGGCGCGGCAAAGCGACGTCGATCTCGGACGGGATGACATCAGTGAGGTCGTGGTGCGACAACGCGGTGGTCAGGCACAAGGTGGCATCCGACGCCCGCAGCGCGATCTCGATCCGGTCGAGGTCGGCGGGCGGCGCGTTCACCTTGCGGTAGAGGCCGTGCCCGAGCCGCTCCAAGGCCCCGAGGGCCAGGAGCCCCCGGAGGCAACGGTCCGACAGTCCTCGCTCCTGGGCGAGGCTGTGAGAGAACGCATTCGGTAGGGCATCGAGGCTCACGGAGGAAAGTGTAGCCATATACCGTGGATGTGGCTACACTTTCCGCCGACGCCGAAGAAATGCTCCCTTGGGCCGCTCTGGACGCTCTTTGGGCCGCTCCACCGTCACCTATCGAACAACAGCTCAAACGTCTTCAGCAAGTGCGACTCGTCGATAATATTCGCGCCAAGTAGCCAAAGCATGGAACACAGAAGCAACTCAGCTTGGGCCTCGTCGGCGTAGTAGCCATGTTCAGCCAGGAAGGCGATGGCCGCGGCGGCGGTGCGCTTGTTGCCATCGACGAATGCCTGCGCCTCGGCCAGGCGTGCCGCATACCGCGCAGCGCATTCAAAATGGGCGGGGGCCGGCTCTTGATAGGAGACCGCCCACTGCTCGACGGAGCCAACGACGCTTCTCAACGAATACTCATCGCGAACACCGCTCGAAACCTGGTCGCTGGACGCCATCGCATCCTCATGGAAGCGAATGACGTCGTCGTAGGAGAGGAGGCGGAGTTCCACCGCTACTTGGCGAGCATCTTCATGAGCCCGGCGTGGCGCTTAATCTCCCGCGCGCCTACTTGGTGCAAGTGCTGAACCTGCTCAGGAGACCGGTCAGCCGCGCGAACCACCTTGACGTGCTCGACGTTTTTTCGGCCGTGTTGTCGATGTTCCATCATCGTTCCCGCACTTTGAGCGTCGGTCTCCGGCGCACAAAAGTCAAGATAACGTGCGGCAAGTTCCGGACGAGTTAGCATACATATCGCGGTTACGCAGACCGCGAGAACTGTGCCAAGTCGGGCGAACCTCCCTTGTATCTCAAGAAGCACGACCGAAGGGCGGGACGCTGGGCGCGTCGGGCTGGGCGCGCTTCACCCTAGGCCGAGCGCTTACTTCACGACACTGCCGTGATATGTTAGGTGTGCCCCTGGGAAGAGGTAGCGCCGCGAGTAAGCTTATGTCTCTAACGAATCGATTCGCCTTGGCCCTAATGTTCGTTGCTATTAGCGCAACGATACTGTCGATGTGCACCCGCCGGCGCTTTAACCTCTGCGAGCCCGACCCGTGCTTTAGCGAGTACTGTCCAGATTACCCAGGCCTAGAAGCTTGCGGCGTGACGCCGCCGCCGGGCAACGGTGACGAGCCCCCGCCCGCGGAGCGTAGCTGCGCGGAGGGGTGTGATGGCGACGTTCCGCACTGCGACGAATCCCGTAACGTCTGCGTCGCCTGCCTAGACGCCAGCCACTGCCCCCCGGCCCTCAACATCTGCGATGAGGAGGGCGCGCAAGGCCGCGTCCTCGCCTGCGTCGCCTGCCTCAGCTCCGCGGACTGCGGCGACGCGGACGCGGCGCGCTGCGCCAGCGGCACCTGCGCTGCGTGCGCGAGCGACGCGGATTGCGCGCACCTTGGGGAAACCCCGCGCTGTCACGGCACGCCTGGCGTCTGCGTGGAGTGCACCCCTACAACCGAAGACACTGACTGCGCAAACGCATCGCTTGGTGGGGAGCTGAAGTACACCACCTGCATCGACTTCACCTGTTCCGATACCCAACCCCGCACGCGCAACACCTGTCAAAGCTGCAACGCCGACATCGAATGCCGCGAAGGGCGCTTCTGCGTCCCCATGTCCTTCAACTCCCAAAGCGTCGGCAACTTCTGCCTCCGCCTCCGCACCGAAACCGGCCCCGGACAGACCTGCGATCCAAGTACAGAGAGCCCATTCAGCTT
>SLEO01000045.1 GCA_007124745.1 Myxococcales bacterium | reverse complement strand
CGGCGCAGAGGATGCGGACGTCGCGGGCTTGGGTGGCGGGGTCGCAGCTCATGTAGGCGATAAGTTTGGGTTTGAAGGCGGATACCTGGGCGAGGAAGTCTGGGTCGCAGCCTTTGCGTGGGGGGTCGATGATCAGTGCGGAAGCTTCGGGGGGGAAGGTGACTTCCTTGAAGAGGCTGTTCGCGTCGCCTGCCAGAAAGCGCGCGTTGGTGATGTGATTGCGCTGGGCGTTGGACTCGGCGAGGGTGACGGCTGCTTCGCTAATCTCTAGGCCCAGGCTGGCTTCGACGAGGTCGGCGCAGGTCAGGGCAAAGAGGCCCACCCCGCAGTAGGCATCGACGAGGTAACGCACGCCGGCATCGGTGATGGCGGTGCGCATGGCATCGACCATGCGTTCAAGGATCGTTGGGTTGTTCTGAAAGAACTCGCCCGCAACAAAGCGAAAGGCAACACCACGGACCTCCGCTTCAGCCACCGCCTTCATGTCGGTGACTACCGTTTCGTTCAGGCTCTCTCTCAGCAGTAGCGTGCCCCCGCGCGCTTTGCGGCCGGCTTTCGGGGGGGTGTCCCGCAGGGCGTCCCGCGCCGCCGGGAGCGCGGCGCGCAGGGCCGGGCGACCGAGCGGGCAGTCGGCGACATCGAGAATCTGGCGTCGCCCAGCGCGCATGAAGCCGATAACCTCGCGGCTAGCGCTGTAGTGGGGCGTCAGCTTCGAGCGGTAACCGTAGGCGTGGTCGTCGCCGAGCGTCGGCAGTACGGGTGGCGCTTCAATGCCGCCGATACGGCGGAAGAGCTGCGCCACTTGGCGCTGCTTCAGCAGGCGCTGGCTGCTTAAGCCCATGTGCTGGTACTGGCAGCCGCCGCACTCGGTGAAGAGCGGGCATTCAGGCGCGCTACGGCCGGGGCTAGCCGTGAGCACCTCGTCGAGGTCCGCTTCGGAGTAGTTGGCGTGGTTACGGAAGATGCGGGCGCGCACCCGTTCTCCCGGCAAACAGTAGGGCACCATGATGACCCAGTCCCCGTCGCGGCCCACGCCTTGGCCGAGGTTGGTAACGTCGACGATCGTCACATCTACGCACTGATGGTAGGCGTAGGGAACCGCCTTGAAGCTTTTGGGTGGGCCCTTCATGGGTAGGGCCTTGTACGCCGAAGCCCACTCGCTTCAAGCCGCAGTCCCGCTGCCCGTTTCTTTTCGAGGCAAAAGCGCAGTATCCTTGCCACTGTGACACTGCGCTGCGACACAGGGGAGGCCACACAGCTCGCGCTTATGTTCGGCGTTGGCGTGGTCTTGTGCGGCGCCTCGGCCTGCGGCCAAGAGGCCAACGCTGAAGCCCGCGCGCTTGCACCCCTCGCCAGTGCAGTCGTGGCGGTACAACAGGATAGCGTTCGTTTGGCGGAAGCGCTGGGCGCGGCTGCCCTCGACGGGCCGGCGGAAGACAATGAAGAGACGCCTCAGGTGCAGGCGCTACCGCTTGATGCGGAGAGCCTGGCTTCGCTTCTCTCCACGAAAGTCCCGGGCTACCAGGTTGGCCCAACGAAGAGTGGCACGCGCGAAACACGTGGGGCCATGACCTCCTTCGTAGAGCGGACCTACCGTGGCAAGGGCCAGCGACGTTTCACGCTCCAGTTGCACGACCTGAGTGCGCGCCTGGGTGCCCGAGATTTCGAGATTCCGGTGGCGGGTGTGGAAGGCACCAAAGTGCCCGACGGGCTCACGGTGGGCGAAGTCGATGGCCTGCCCTTTCAGTGGCGCATCGACGCGCGTGGCCGACGAGGCGAGTTGCGTTTATGGCTTCAAGGGCGCTTTCTATTCGTGCTTAAGAGCGATCGCCTAAGCCAATCGCAGGCAAGTGTGGCCGCACTTGCAAGCCTAAACCGAAAAACCATCGCCGAAATTGCGATGTAAGTGACTGAAATTGATGGTGTATTAAAGTGTCACTGAGGTGTTACAGGGCCTTCACCCCTTCGTAGCGCCTAGCGCCTAGCTTCGGCCCCATCGATGTTGGTGCTGGGCATTACACAAGAAGGACAACGGCCAGTGGGTTTCCGCGGGCAGGCGAGCGTTCCGGCGCTCCGTCGTTCGGAGCCCCTCGCCCAAGCCGCGTTGTGGGTTGGCATCGCGACGCTCGGGGCCGTGGTGAGCCTGTGCCATGCGTCCATCGCCCTCGCTCAGCGTGATGGCATGAGCTTCGGCATTCACGGCCGCACCTACGCGGGTATGCGTCACGGTTCGGCGAGCGTCCGCACGGTACACATGGATGGAGGCTCGAGCCCCGCGCGCACGGCGATGGGCTTCCACAGCGGTGGAGATGTCCATCAGCGCACGATGCAGAGCATGGATTCATTCGAATCCCGCCTAGTTGCCAGCGACGCAGTGAAGGCTCGCCTCCAGCGCGGCATGAGCGAGGCAGCGTCCACGGCTTCGACTACGTCTCAAGCGGCCGGTGGGCGCGCCCCGCAGGCGCGCGAAAGCGCAACGCAGCGCACCCGCAGGCTCGCGGAGACGCGGGTGAAAGCCGCAGAAGCCCATCTGTCGCGTCCATCGGCCAAAGACGGGTCGGCGCCGTGGTGGGTAGGCTCTGCGGGCGAGGCAGAGGGTGCGCAGCGTTCCGACGCTTCCGGCGCGCGTTCGCGCGACGCCCATGCGCGGAGCGCTCGGCGAGTGGTTGGTGCCAGCCACGGTAGGCCTTCCGATAACGCAACGCGCGCTCACTCGAGGGACGACCGAACGCACGCGCGCGAACTCTCGCTCGCACCGGTCAAGCGCACGGTGACGAGCCACGCTTGGCTTGCTCACTAGGGTCCGCCCACGAAAGGCCCATTCACCCGGGTCCATGCGTGTCCGGTTAAGGGCCTGAGCCGGCCGTGCGTCCTCGCCAAAAATCCCGCGCGTTTCCTAAGTTCGCTGAGGTTTTTGGCTGTGGGCGCTCGAGCACAGACCCTCACCCAAACACGCAGCTCGCTTAACCGATGACGCATGCCCCCGGGGCTTTCGTTCCGCTGGCGCTTTGAGATGGTGGTTCAGGGTAGGGCCACGCCTCCCTGCGCGTCTTGTCCGCGTCCCCCAAGTCTGGATCTGGCCTGGCGAAGATGCCCTACTTCAGGGGTGCTGTTTCGAGGAACGTCCACTCGGCGTTGTCGCGGGCCGCGCGGCCCACTTCCCACTCGTCGCGGAAAAGGGCGACGGGGTGGTCGTCTTGGTCGCTTACGGCGAGAGGCAGCCGGCGGGCTTCAAGGGCTTTGGCGTTCTCGGCGCCTACCACCCAGCGCGCCGTGTTGTAGGGCAGCTTGTCGAGGGCGACGCGTGCCCCGTATTCGTGCTCAAGGCGGTACATCAATACTTCGAACTGGAGTTGACCAACGACTCCGCAAATCGGGTCTTTTTCCCGGCCACTCTGGGTGAAGAGCTGGACGGTGCCTTCTTCCGAAAGTTGCTCGATGCCTTTCTGAATCTGCTTGCGCTTGAGCGGGTCGAGCAGCCGCAGCCGGCCGAAGTGTTCCGGCGAAAAGCGCGGTACCTCGGTGAAGGCCAAGTTGGGGTCAGAGGAGAGGGTGTCACCGATGCGAAAGAGCCCCGGGTCGTAGAGGCCGACGATATCGCCGGCAACGCCTTCGACGACGGCGGCTCTGTCCTGGGCGAAAAACGATTCGGCGCGGTTGAGGCGAATCTCTTTGCCGAGACGCCGGTGAAAGACGCGCATGCCCCCCTCAAAGCTGCCGGAGCAGATGCGCAAGAACGCGATGCGGTCCCGGTGCGAGGGGTCCATGTTGGCCTGCACCTTAAAGACGAAACCGCTGAAGCCCTCGCCTTCGGGGTCGATCACATTGCCATCTGCGCTCTTGCGCGGAGCGGGTGGTGGCGCAAGGTCGCGAAAAACGTGCAAAAAGGGCTCGACGCCAAAGTTCGTCAGCGCGCTACCGAAGAAGACCGGGGTGATTTCACCCGCGAGAAAGCGCGCTCGGTCGAAGGTTTCGCCCGCGCCCGTCAGCAGCTCAATCTCGTCTTTGAGTTCACCGCGTGCCCGCTCACCGATAAGCGCTTCGAGCTGGGGGTCTTCGATGCCGGCCACCGATACGTCGGCGCGTTTGGCGGCGCCGTCTTTGCCGAGCGCAAAGCGCATCACGGTTTGCGACTCGATATCGTACACGCCTTGGAAAAGGTCGCCGCTACCGATGGGCCAGGTGCGCGGCACGGTGGCAATGCCGAGCACTTCCTCGAGTTCGCGCATCAGTTCGAAGGGGTCCCGGCTGGGCCGGTCGAGCTTGTTCACGAAGGTGACGATGGGCGTGCCGCGCATGCGGCAGACCTGAAAGAGTTTGCGCGTTTGCGCTTCAACGCCCTTGGCGGCGTCGATGAGCATGATGGCGCAGTCCGCTGCCGTCAGCGTCCGGTAGGTGTCTTCGGAGAAGTCCTGGTGACCGGGGGTATCGAGCAGGTTGTAGCGGATGCCCTCGTGTTCGAACTGAAGCACGGAGGAGGTAATCGAGATGCCGCGTTTGCGTTCCAGCTCCATCCAGTCGCTGGTGGCGGCGCGCGCCGCTTTGCGGGACTTAACGGAGCCTGCCTCGTGGATGGCGCCTCCGTAGAGCAAAAGCTTCTCGGTAAGCGTGGTTTTACCCGCGTCCGGATGAGAAATGATGGCGAAGGTACGTCGCCTTGAGACCGCTGACCCCATAACGTTCCCCGGCCACCTAAGCCAAGCCCAGCCCCCTGGCAAGCCCTTGCCTGGGGGCTGGGTCAAGGCCCGTCCCGGCCAGGGGAGCCCATCTTGCGCGTTCAACGCGATAACGGCTCAAAATAGCTCCGAGAAAGGGCGGGCAGGAGCGATGCTTCGCGCGCAGCCCTTGGGAGACCATTCAGAGGAGCCATGACGGCGGTGACGAGAGCTGTGCCGACGCATAGCTGCTAACAGAGCGCAGTGTCTGGGCTGCGTCTTGGGGGATGTGGGGGTCGCAGAGCGGAGGCTCCGCCTTTGACTTGTAGCGTGGTCGGTCGCACTTTCCATTGCATGTCTGACCGCGGCGACGGGACCCTCAGCGCGCTTGAGCCGTGTTTGCGCGCCCTCGCGCGCCACGGTCACATCGACGTGCGCACCGACGCGGAAACCCTCGCAGCCTACGCCAAAGACGAGGGCGATGTCGCGCCGCAGACCCCGGGCGCGGTCATCCACGTGACGTCGGCCGCCGATAGTGCAGCGGTACTCGCCGCCGCGAACGCTCACGGCATCCCTGTCACCGCGCGGGCGGGCGGCTCGTCGCGCGTTGGCTCGGCGACGCCTGTGCGCGGAGGCCTCGTGCTGTGCTGCGCCGGCATGACGCAAGTGTGCGAGGTGGACCGCGTCAACCGCGTGGCCATCGTCGAACCCGGCATCACGCTCGACGCGCTGAATCAGACGCTAGCGCCTGATGGGCTCATGTACGCGCCGGACCCGAACTCGTCGGCCTACTGTTGCATTGGCGGCACGATTGGGACCAACGCAGCAGGACCCAGAACGTTCAAGTACGGCCCCACACGCGAGCACGTCTTGGGTCTCGATGTGGCCTTAGCGGATGGACGCACGCTCCAGCTTGGCCGCCGCACCCGCAAGGGCGTGACGGGTTACGACCTTGTGGCGCTCTTCGTGGGCAGCGAAGGCACCCTTGGCATCACCCAGCGCGCCACGCTGCGGCTCCTGCCTATGCCGCCGAGCATCGTCAGCCTCATGGCTTACTTCGAGCGCGTCGAGGCGCTGCCAGCGGCGGTGAACGCACTCGTACGTGGCGGAGTAGACCCGCTGTGCATTGAGATGATGGACGCACCTGCGCTCGGCATCCTGCGCGACGCGGGCGTCGCCGTCCCCGCCGCTGAAGCCGCACT
>SLEO01000139.1 GCA_007124745.1 Myxococcales bacterium | reverse complement strand
GACCAAGCGCAAAACCGCTAGGAACGTTAGGCAGCCATGCGCGCGGTCACCTTTTCGACGACGCGGTCGAGGTCCGTCAGCTCTTGCAGCTCGTCTTCGGGAATGGATAGCTTGTACTTGCGCTCCACCTCGGCGACGATTTCGATCGCCATCATGCTGTCGATACCCAGGTCAGCGAAGGAGGTGGCGTCGGGAATGATGTCCACCTCGCTCACCTCGGCGATTATCTGGCGGATTTCTTCGCGAAGCTCGTTGATATCCATTCTATATCCTCGTCACTTCGGTTCGACCGCGGCGTCCCGATCCCAAGGTCGCGCAGCCGAGAACCGCCCCGGGGGCGCACCCTAGGTGTTAGCGGCGATACTGAATCCCCAAACCGCCAACCCCATCCAACGGCCCATAAGGGCTTAGTCCCCCGGGCGATACCCAGCCGCGTCGAGCCGTTTCAGGCGCGGCGCGCTTCAGTCTCACCGGCACCAAGGGTACGGGTATCGACCCCATGACGCCAGTCTCTGGCCCATTTGTGTCATCGACCGGGAGCTGCGTTCACTCAAGAAGCGCAACCATTGCGCGTTTCTTCGAGCACTTAGCGCAGGCCGATGGCCGCCAGCGTTCCGCTTCAACCGGTGCGACGCGCGCTAAGTTGCTGGGCCGCGACCCCCAGCAGGTCACTGATGGTTCGGACTTCGGCGAGTTCCGCTTCGGGGAGACGGATCGCAAGTTCACGTTCAAGTGTCCCGACGAGCTCCATGAGCCCTAAGGAGTCAATTCCGAGCTGAGTGACCTGCGCGTCCGCCGGAATGTTGGAACAGTCCTTTTCAGCAATTTCGCTCGCAAGCTCTCGGAATAATGTCAAAAGTTCGTTGGTATCCATCGGCTTCCTGCGGCGCCCGGGTCAGCGTTCGGGCGAGTGCGGTCTGTCGGCGTCGGGCGGAGCATCGTCGCTTCGTCGCGTTGCTGCGTTCGTGCTTACGACGTGAGCAGCTTACCTTAAAGCTTAAAGGTTGGGATCAGGTGACCGGGGTCAACTCTTGGCTCGGGGTTCAGCGTTCTGAGGCCGTGCAGGACCGCATGACCGGGGCCACTATAGCCCAGCCTGACGCGAAGCCCAGATTCCGGATGCGTGCTTAGGTCGGCGGGTCGGATTCGTTGGCGTGCTCCGACAGATCACCGTTTTGATAGAGCTGTTTTGTGCGCCTGCGTTGGATTTTTCCGCTGGATGTCTTGGGAATGGTGCCCGGCGGCACGGCAGCGACTACCGAGGGTTGAACGCCCATCTCTGCCGCGACGCGACGTGACGCCTCCTCACGCACGCGTCCTGCGTCGCTCGCCCGCGTCTCCGCCACGACGACCACTTCGTCGCCGGCAGCGCCCGGCAGTCCGAAAGCCACGACACCTCCTTCACGGACGCCCTCCACGCCCGCGACTAACCATTCGATATCCTGAGGGAAATGGTTAGATCCGTTGACAATGATCATGTCCTTGAGGCGACCGCAGATGAAGAGATGGCCCTCGGCGAAGTAGCCCAGATCACCCGTATGCAGCCATCCATGGCCGTCGAAGGTCTCCGGGCTGTGCACGCCCTCGTAGCCATCGGCGACGCTCGGACCGCGCACCCACACCTCGCCGACCTCGCGATCGTGCGCGACCGAACCGTCCTCCCGCACCACCTGGACTTCATGTCCCGGAAACGGCTGCCCGCAGTCAACGATCTGCGATTGGACCGAAGGCACCACAGCGTCTGCCGTAGGTGTGAAGTCCGTTTGTGGCGTCGAAGCCCGCGGGGGTGAGGGCGTGGGTACCGCGCGACCTTGGGCCAGTTGCTTCGAGTCAACCCACTCAAACGCCAGCGGGTCCGAAGGTCGCGTGAAGGATATGGCGAGGGTACTTTCGGCCATGCCGTAGCAGGGCGCGAAGGCCAGCGGATCGAAGCCGCAGGGCGCGAAGCGTTCGGCGAAGCTCACGAGCGTGTCCGCTTGAATGGGTTCGGCGCCGCAACCGGCGATGCGCAGGCTGCGCAGGTTCAGGCGCGCAAGGTCTCGCTCACGCACGCGCCGTGTCACCAGCCGATAGGCAAAGTTGGGGGCAAACGTGATGGTGGCGCCGCGCGTACTGATCTCTTCTAACCATGAGCGGGGTAGTTTGGCGAAGCGCTCCGTGGCAATCAGCACCACCGAGATGTCACAAATGACTGGGCCAAGGACGAATCCGATGAGCCCCATGTCGTGGTAGAGGGGGAGCCAGCTAAGGCCCACGTCCGCGTCCGTGCGGTTTAGTCCCGCGGGGCCCAGAAACGCGCGCGCATTCGCCACAAGGTTGCGATGCAGCACCCGCACACCCTTCGGCTCGGAGGTGCTGCCCGATGTAAACTGCAGGAAACACAGGTCATCGGGGCTAGGAAGTGCGAGGTCGCCGCCGGCATCTGCATCGGCGACTTGCGCTGCTTGAGTACCGATAACGTCGATATCCGCGACGGTGACCTGAGGACCTGACCCCGCGGCCTGCGCTGTCACGCTGCTGTCCTCTAGCTCTGACGCCAACATCGACAGCTCCGCCGCTTCGGCGCTCTGCTGGTCCGTGAGCACAAGCTTCGCCCCCGAAGCTCGGAGGATATGCGCGAGGTGGTCGCGGTAGGCCGAGGCGGCGCGAAAGGGCGCTTTGCTCGCAAGGGGTACGGGCACCGCGCCGGCGAAAACGCAGCCAAAGAAGGCGATCACAAAGTCGTCAGGTTCGGGAAGAATCACCACAACCCGGTCACCCGGTGCCACCTGGAGGGAGGTCTGAAGCGCGCGCGCGGTGGCGCGCGCGGCGCGCTTCAATTCGCCCCAAGGCAACGACTTTTCGCTGCCGTCTCGCCGGACACACGTAAAGCCACGCCCCTCTCGCTCGGGTAAGTCGAGCAGGGCGGTTACCAGCGTTGTCGCGAGATCCTCCGCCATGGGGCGCCTCTTTACGTTTCCGCGGGGTGAAGTGTCAAGGCGCGAGGCGCGGCCGCGCTCTTGCTTTTTCGGGTTGGGCGGACTAGGAGCGGCGTGCGATGGAAGCGGTCTACGTGACCGGGATGGGGATTGTCAGCGCACTCGGAAGCGACGTCGAGAGCTGGTGGCAGGCTTTGTGCCGAGGCGAAAGTGGTCAGGGCCCGGTCACCCGATTCTCAACGGATGGCATTGAGCGGGACCAGGCCTGCGAGGTCAAAGGTACGCCCTGGGAGCCTTGGCTCACGCGGAGCGAGCGGCGTCAGTCGGGCCGGGCCGCGGGCTACGCGCTCGCCGCTGCGCGCCAGGCCATGGCGCAGGCAGGTTTCGGCGGCGCCAAGATCCCCGCGCCCGAACGCCGCGCGGTCGTCGTCGGCACGTCGATGGGCGAGGGGGACCGACTCGGCGCATTGCACCGGGCCTGGTTTCACGAGGATGCGGCGGGGGTATCACCCGGAGCGGTCGTCCCGTTTGGGTCCGTGACGCTGCCCGCGCTCCTCGCCCGCGCCGCGGGTTGCGAAGGCCCTATTCATACTGTCCCTGGGGCCTGCGCCGCGGGCAACTATGCCCTCGGCCTCGGTGCGGAGTTGATCCGCACCGGAGAAGCAGACCTGGTTATCGCGGGGGCGAGCGAGGTCATCGAGCGCCTCCAGTACGCCGGCTTCGCCCGCTTGGGCGCGATTGCCCCGCAGCGTTGCCAGCCCTTCGATGCGGGGCGCAAAGGCTTGATGATCGGCGAAGGTGCCGCTTTCTTTGTGCTCGAATCCGCGGCGAGCGTCGTGCGTCGCGGGGGGCAGCCCCTCGCTCAGCTCGGCGTCGTCGGTTTAACCTGTGACGCCTTCCATATTACGCGCCCCCACCCCGAGGGTGCGGGGAGTCAGGCCGCATTGCAGCGCGCGCTGAGTGCCACGGGCCTCGTGCCGGAAGCCGTCGACTACTTCTGTGCTCACGGCACCGGTACCGAAGCCAATGATGCCGTCGAGGCGCAGGTGCTGCGCACAGTCTTTGGAACGCGCATTCCCCATGTATCCTCGCTTAAGGGCGCCATCGGACATGCGATGGGCGCGGCGAGCGCTATTGAGGCTGTGGCCTGTGTCCAGGCGCTGCGTACCGGCGTTGTGCCGGGCACCGTCAACCTCGAAGCGATCGACCCAGCGCTGGAGATCGACGTGTTGAAACGAACCCTGCGCCAAACGAAGGTGCGCGTAGTGCTCAACAACTCCCTCGCCTTTGGCGGCTATAACGCGGTCCTGCCGCTTATGGGCGCCGACGAGCCCGCACCGCAGCCAAGCTTAGGGAGCCTGAAACCATGACGGCGCAGCGTATCTTGGGCTTTGGCGTCGTGGGCTGGGCGGGCATGCGTCCGGAACAGTGGCTCAGCGACTGCAGGGTGCCGCACGCACCGCTCTTCTCGCCAGAGGTAGCTCCCGAAGAGGGTGGTGAGCCCGCGTCCACCGCGCGCGAGAGCGTGTGGCCCGGCCTCGTCCCCGACAACGAAGGAACCGTGACACCAACGCCACCGCCGTTGGGTGACGTCCGGGCCTTCGCGGCTTCGCTTTTCACGCGCATTGAGCCGCAGCTTCTCTGGGGCTTTCGCGCCGAACCGCTCCTAGGCGCCAAGGGGCTGCGCACCTTCGACCGGCTCACCCGCTTGACACTGGTCGCCGTGCAGGGCGCCCTCCAGGAGTCCGGGCTGGGCGACCTGGCGGCACGCTGCCCGGACCGCTTCGGTTTGGCCTGGGGCAGCGCCTTCGGTGCACTTGAGTCGATCGAAGAGCTTCACCGGGTCGCGGAGCTTGAAGAGCCCCGCTTTATCAATCCCAATCGCTTTCCAAACACCGTAGCCAATGCGGCAGCGGGCCAAGTCGCCATTTGGTACGGCGTGACCGGCCCGAATATCACCGCCGTCGACGGGCGCTGCTCGGGTGCGAGTGCGCTGGCGCATGCGGCGCGCAAGCTCGACGCGGGCGAGGCGGATTGCATGCTCGTCGGCGTTTCCGAGACCCTTTCGCTCGGCATGTGCCAGGCGCTCGACGCCCAAGCCGCACGAGCGGAAGCGCTTCGCCTTCCGGGTTTCCCGTCGCGCTACGGAGAAGGCTCGGTTTTCATGGCGCTCGGCCGCGCGGAAGACCCCGCCCTGAGTGCGGCTGCGGCGGACTCAGCTGCGCCGACCCTCGGTTTTCATCTCGCGACAGCGCTGCGCTTTCAGAGCCCGGGGGATGGTCGTCGTCTCGTCTACCCCGAACGGGCGCTGGCGCGCGCCATCACCACTGCGCTCACGGAGGCGGGGCTCTCGCCTCAGGACGTTGACGTTGTGTTGCTCGGCGGAGCTATCGTTGAAGGGGCTGCGCTTGACGCGGAGCGCCGGGCGGTGGCCGAGGTCCTGGGCGGCGGCGCGCGCATGTGTGTGCCCGGCTCGGTGTGGGGCGAGTGCTTCGCGGTCAACGCAGGGTTTAACTGGCTCGCGGCCCTCTCCCTTTTCGCCGGCGGGGCCTGGCCGACGCCGGCCCCCGCAGGGGACGGAGCGGGGCGGCCCGATGGCTTTGCGGCCTCCGCCGCAGCGCAGCGCAGCGCTGAGCGAGGGAGGCCAGATATCGTCCTGGTTGTCTCAACAGATACGCAAGGCCTCGCTGCAGCGACCATCCTGCGCTCCCCTAGTGCGACCTAGCCCCAGCGATTGCTCGGCTCGAGGGCTTTACACGCTTCTGCGCCGCTAAATAAGCGCCAATTGTGCTCTCTCCTAGTGGCTGCTTTTAGCAGCGCTGCATTCCGGGGCCGTGCACGCTGCGTTGCGTGCTAGGGTGCGCGCCGATGTTGTGGATTGAGGACAAAGCGCAATCGGCCCTTGAGCGGGTCCGTGAAGCCCAAAGCCGCCAGGTTTACCCCTACTTTCGCGAGTTTGAGAGTGG
>SLEO01000258.1 GCA_007124745.1 Myxococcales bacterium | reverse complement strand
GGATGTTCGGGAGTGGATCCCGAACATCCGTCCCCAAAAACCTAAAGCTGCGCGCGGGGCCCCAGCACCCACTTGCTCTTTCCCGCCGAGTTTTTGCTTTATCGACCCCCTGAACGCTTACGGTCCGCTTATGAAGTTCAAAGACTATTTCGGTGAACAAGCAGCCTGGACTATCGGCCGGCAGGTGGCGGCCGTCTTTCCGGACTTTGCCCTTGGCGCCTTTGTCGCCGACGCGAGCAAAGACATGGATACCTTGGAGATGCTCGACCGGGTCCGTGCACTGTCCACGGGTTTGCGAGCCTACCTGCCGAGCCAGGTCCCGGAGGCGCTCCGCATTTTGGAGCGCTCGCTACCGCCACTCCTCGACAACTGCGCGCAGATTAATGGGGGCTTCGTCCAGTGGCCCATCGGCCAGTTCATCGCGGACTACGCGCTCGACGACTTTGAAGACGCCTTCCGGCTCATGGAAGCGCTCACGCAGCGATTCACGTCCGAGTTTGCCGTACGCCCTTTCGTTGCGCGTCACCCCGCCCGTACGTTCGCCCGCATGCAAGCATTGACAGCGCACCCAAGCCCGCACCTGCGCCGTTTCGCCTCGGAGGGCGTTAGACCGAGATTGCCCTGGGGCGCCAAACTCCACGCACTCGTCGCCGACCCCTCACCCATTCTCCCCATCCTCGAAGCCCTCAAAGACGACCCCGAGACCTATGTGCAGCGCTCCGTCGCCAACAACCTCAACGACATCGCCAAAGACCACCCGGACCTCGTCCTAGACCTCGCAGGCCGCTGGCTCAGCACTGCGACGCCCGCCCGCCGCTGGATCATCCGCCACGGCCTGCGCACCCTCGTGAAGGCTGGACACGCCCGCGCCCTCGAACTCCAAGGCTTCAACCCGATTCAGAATATCGAAGCTACACTCGAAGTTGCCCCCATAACCCTGCACATCGGCGAGCAGGCTGACTTGACCCTCACGCTAAGTTCACGCGCAACCACCGGCGAGCCCGCTCGCCTAGCGGTCGACTACTGCGTCCACTTCGTCCGCTCCGGCGACAAACACACCACCAAAGTGTTCAAGTGGAAAACCCTTGCGCTGAATCCCAGCGAAACCACCGTTCTCCGTAAGACTCACCGCTTTGCAGAAACGACCATTCGCCGCCTCTACCCAGGCCCCCACGCCATCGACATCCAGATCAACGGCCAACGCTTAGCAACCACCACCATCACCCTCGATTGCTCAAAGGAGTTAGAAGTCTGAGCGATCCCCTCATGAACTCGAGACGCAGAAAGTCGCGGGGAAATGGGCCTGGAGTAAGTATGGTGGGGTGGGTGGGTCCGCGCACGGAAGGCCCATTTTCCCGCGACTTTCGTCCCCCAGGCTCACCCTGGGGATGGCTCAGAGTAGAAGTAAATGATTTACCGGTCTGAGCCCGGGGCGTCGTGGTCGGCGTGGAGTTGGTGTAGGTGAGGGGAGACACCTAGGAGCCGCAGGGGGTCCGTTGAAAGGGAGCAGCGGACTCGGCTGCCGACGTCGATGGGGACCTGGCGCATCAGGCCGTCGAGGTAGAGTACGGCGCGGCGCATCTGGCAGGTGAGCGAGAGGGATTCACGCCGGCCAATGGTGCCCTGGTGCAGGGTATGGCCGCACAGGGGGCCGAGGTAGGGTTCGCGCACGATGTACTGCAGCAGTGGCGCTTCCAGGGGTAAGATCTTGCCGCCCGCGGATAGCTGCGCTGCCGTCGAGCCCGCCGGAGGGCCCACCCAAACGCCGCTCGATACATGAACTTCTCGAGTCTTGCCTACCGCAAGCTCGTAGTGCGTCGCGAGGGCTGGGGACGCGTTCGCGAAGAGCACGTCATTGAGCACGCGCTCGGTGACGAGCTTGTCGTCGATGTGCACGGCCATGCGCTCCAGCGTCAGTGCGGGGAGTGAGCCGTCGAGGGCCGACGCGAGGACAGCGGCCATCGACGCTCGTCTTGCCGCACAAAAGTAGCCAACGCTTGCGCCGGGTGCGCTGTTGATGCCCAGGAGGGGTCGCGCTTGGCTCGCCCAGTGCGAGGCACGCAGCAACGTTCCGTCGCCGCCAAGCGCGATGATGAGGTCCGCATCGGCAAGCACGGGCTCATCGCGGAATCGCGCGCGAAAGTGAGCCTTGACGCCCGCTGCTCGGAGCAGCTTCCGCAGCTCAGCGAGCGTGGCGTGATGCTCTTCATGATTCCCGCGAATGAACGCGATAGAGGGGTCGCCTGCGTCGAGACGCGCACGTACTGCCGCGCTCCGTCCCCCGCGCTGAAGGAGCTGCCAGTTCGTCGTCTTGCTCAGTACAACGACTGTCTTGGGCTTGGTCCCGTCTACACGGTCGGTGCTCGAACGCGCGCCAGTCATCGTGCGCGGCGCCATTAGGCAGTGGGGACTTTGGCCGCGTCTGCCAGGAATCGTTCAAGACCCAGGTCCGTTAACGGGTGCTTGACCAACTGTTCGATGACCTTCGCAGGCAACGTGGCGACGTGGGCACCCACCTCGATGGCTTCCACGACGTGCAACGTGTGGCGAATGCTCGCGGCGAGCACCTTCGTGGGGAAGCCATATTTATCGTAGGCCCGAACGATCTGCTCGATGAGCCCCATGCCCCGCCCGCCAATATCGTCGATGCGTCCGATGAATGGCGAGATGTAGGTGGCGCCGGCTTTGGCCGCGAGCACCGCTTGAGGAAGGTTGAAGCAGAGGGTGACGTTGGTCCGGATGCCCGCTTCCGTGAGCTGGCGGGTTGCGCTCAGTCCAGCGAGGGTGAGAGGGACCTTCACCACTACGTTTGGGTGAATCGCCGCAAGGGCTTGGCCTTCGCGCACCATGCCGGCGGTATCCACCGCGATGACTTCAGCGGAGATGGGCCCGTTCACGACCTCGGTGATGGCGCGGATGACCTCAGGGAGCGGCTTGCCCGTGGCTGCGATGAGCGTGGGGTTGGTGGTCACACCGTCGATGACTCCGAGATCCACGCAGCGCGCAATCTCGTCTAAATGTGCTGAGTCAATAAAGATTTCCACTTGATGTCTCTCCCCGCCCCAAACTTACGCACGTGACCTAGCATCCTACGCGCGCTCTTGAAAGCGACTCCCTACGGAGGTGGGGACAGCGGGGGACGCCGTTGGGGCCACTTGAGACGCCATCTTGATGGAGTTCATGCCGAAGATCGCCGGAGATCGTTCTGTCGAATCTATCGCCAGGTGGGAATCCTCACGAGAACTTCGGGCAATGTGGGGGCCGGTAAGCTCTGAGATCACTTTTTGCACACGTGACCTCGCCCCGCTTTGCGTGCGCGGGGCCTAGGCGAGATGGTCCTTCTCCGAGGGACGCCTCGCGCCTTCTTTTTGCGGTGACACCCCGGACCTTCGGAACAGAGACGATATGACCCAGCTCGACCACCCGACTCAGCTCGACCAGCCACTGTGTAGATTTTTGGGCAGAGACGTTTTTTCCGGAACGTTCGTCCTTACACTCGGCCTTTTGTTGTCGGCCCTAACGTTGGCCTCCTGTGGCACCGACGAATGTGAGGAGGCGCCGGACAGCGTTTTCTGCAAGACGCCATCGGATCGGGACCAGAACGGGAACGGCAACGGGGGTGACGCCATCTGCGCCGAGCAGGGGCCCGGAACGAGCTGCGGCGAGAACCTGACCTGCAATGCTGCCGGGCGCTGTGCCTGCGGCAACGGGGTGGTTGACACCGGCGAGCAGTGCGACGGCGGTGAGCGCTGTAGTGACGAATGTTTGCGGACCTGCAGCGCAGCGGCCGACTGCCCTGCGAGTGAGTGCCGGGAAGCCTCTACCTGCAATGCGCAGGGACGCTGCCAGGTCGGCGCGCCGCGGCCGCAGGGCACGGCCTGCACCGACGGCGTCTGCGACGCCCGCGGCAACTGCGACACATCGATTACGGTGGACTGTGCGACAGCGCCGCCAGGCACCGAGTGCGGCTCGAACCTCACGTGCAACGCCGCGCGGCAGTGCGCATGTGGCAATGGCGTTATCGACCCCGGTGAGGAGTGTGACGGTGGACCGAACTGCAGCGCAGTGTGTCTGCCTTTCTGCTCCGTACCCGGCGAATGTCCCAGCGGGGGAGAATGCCGCACGGCGTCCGTATGTGCTGAAGGGGGCCTCTGCCAGTTCGGAACGCCCCGGCCCCAGGGTACCGAATGCACGAACGGCGTGTGCGATGCCAACGGCAATTGCGACACCGGCAACGGTACGGTGGATTGCGGCGCCGTCAGCCCGGGTACGGCCTGCGGCACGGACCTCACCTGCAACACCGTGGGAGAGTGCACCTGTGGTAACGGCGTTGTGGACCCCGGCGAAGAGTGCGACGGTGGCCCGAACTGTACCGATGCCTGTCTCTCGGTGTGCACGGCCAACGCGGACTGCGAGTCCGGCGGTGAGTGCCGTCAGCCATCCGTTTGCGACAACCAGGGGCGCTGCCAACTCGGTGCACCGAAGGCGCAAGGGAGCGCGTGCGCGGGTGGTTTCTGCGACGCGACCGGCAACTGCCTCTCCTGCAATCGCGCAGGTGAAGCCTGCCAGCCGACCAACCCCTGTTTCGAGGGTGTCATCGCGTGTGTCGACGGTAGTGCCACTTGCCAGCCCACCGTGCCCAAGGGCTTCGGCTTGGCCTGCGGCGCTGGGCTCTTCTGTGACGGCACAGGCAACTGCGGTGCGTGCCCGGGCCAAGCGGGTCGGGCCTGCACGCCGGCTAACCGTTGCGAAGTCGGTATCATCAGCTGTGCGAGCGGCGTGCCTGCTTGCCGGCCGACGGCCAATGCGCCTGCGGGCAATACCTGCGGCGACAACCAGATTTGTGACGGTCAAGGCGTCTGCGTAAGCTGCGATGCTGCGGGCCAGAGCTGTCAGTCGTCGAACCGCTGCAAGACGGCGCAAGTTGTCTGTCAGAATGGTTCGCCTATCTGCTCGGAGACCGGGAATAGGTCGGCCAATACAAGCTGCGCGCCGCCGGCGGGCAGCGTGTGTGACGGCAGTGGTCAATGTGTGACCTGTGCGAACGCCGGGGCGTCTTGCACGCTCGGTCAAACCTGCCGCGAAGGGCGTGTCGTCTGTACGCCTGGGGGCGCGCAGTGTGTTGAAGCAGGTCTCTCTCCCGCAGGAACGTCCTGCGGGATCGGTGGCATCTGCGATGGCCAAGGCGGCTGCGTGGGCTGCGGACCGGGGGACGTGGGCAGCGAATGCGTGCTCTCGAGCAACCAGTGCCTTGAAGGCACGATCCAATGTCCCCTAGGCGTACCGCTCTGCCAGGCCGCGACCCCCGCACGGCCAAGGCCGTCCGGCACGCCCTGTGGGACCGGTCAGGTCTGCGACGGCCAAGGCACCTGTGCCGGCTGTCAACAGCAGGGGTTGCCCTGCGCAAGCGAGAGCCTTTGCCGTGGTCCTTCAAGCATCCAGTGCGATGCGTCAGGGCAGGCTGTGTGTGAGCCCGGTGCGCCTCTGGCCTTCGGTACACAGTGCGGCCAAGGCCGAACATGTGATGGACGCGGTGAGTGCGTGGCGTGTCCCGGAGCCAATGGGAGCGCGTGCGAGAGTCCTGACGCCTGCCTCGCTGGCGGCACGCTCGTCTGCAACAGCCTAGGCCAGCTTTTCTGCGCGGACAGCGAGCCCGAGGATTTCGGCACGCCTTGTGGTAGCGGCCTCTTCTGTGATGGCAGTGGTTCCTGCGTCGGCTGCGCCGCTGCGGGTACGGCCTGCCAGCCGGGTAATGTCTGCCGTACCGGCGGCGTGATCGCGTGTGACGCCCAGGGCAATCCCTCTTGTTCGGGCGGAAGCAACGCGCCGAGCGGCACCGTCTGTGGTGAGAACGCGATCTGCGATGGTCAGGGCAACTGCCGCGGTTGCGACCGCCAAGG
>SLEO01000082.1 GCA_007124745.1 Myxococcales bacterium | reverse complement strand
GCGGCTTAAACATCGCCGCGTCTTCGGCCCAACCCGGGCGCGCGTTGCGTCCAAGCGAAGACCAATTGCGTGGCGTGGCTGTTCATGGGGGGCATTTTACACGCATGCCCCCGAGTTTTCGGGAGTGAATCCCGTAAACTCTCCCCCCACCCTACCCTAGGGTGGCCTAAAGCTGCGCGCGGGGCCCCAACGCCCACTTGCTCCTTCCCGCAGCGTTTTCGCTATCTGGATCGCAGCTCTTCAGGGGGGCATTTTACAAAACGCCCCCGAGTTTTCGGGAGTGAATCCCGCTCGCTCTTTGTGTGTGGCCCTCCCCTGGGCGACCGCGGCGCGCGGGGCAGAGTCGCGGCCCTAGGCGTTGGCCAAAAGCGCGCGCAGTCCGAGGACTTGGGGCACGGGGGATACGCTCGCACCTCTGGGTGCGGGCGCAGCTGAAGGCAAGCGCGCATCCGACGGGACGGAGACATCGAGTCGTCGGTCATCCACGACACAGGTCAACCTCATGCCCGCGCCGCCAAGATGCGCCAGGGCGGCGCAGCACGCTTCGATCGTAAGTGCCAGCCCCTGAGTCCGCATGCCGTACTCAGCGCCAAGACCGAGGACCCAGTGTTGCGTGTCGGCCCGGGACCGCCACAGGCGCGCGCCCTTACAGGTCACTTCCTCGAGCTCCGGCGCAAGCGCTTGCGCTTCCAGCTGCGCATGACCCAAA
This sequence comes from Myxococcales bacterium, assembly GCA_007124745.1. Classification (GTDB taxonomy): domain Bacteria; phylum Myxococcota_A; class Polyangia; order Polyangiales; family SLQV01; genus SLQV01. The sequence goes on along the minus strand of SLEO01000082.1, from coordinate 5,258 downwards.
AGCTGAGGCACCAAAAGGCCGACGGAAGCAAATCCCGTCGCGCTCGCATCGAGCACGAGGTCACTCAAACGGCAGCACGCGAAAGCGAGTTGCGTCGCGACCCGCGGGCGCTGCGGCAGCGGGCCGGTCAGCGTCAGTGCGCTGCCTTCCCGGACGACTCCGAGGCGCCGGCTGTGTGCATCGAACGCGACGCGTGCGGCTTCCGGCCACGCTTGCCAAGGCAGAAGCCAGGCCTCGAGCAAACGCAGCAGCTGGCCTTCATCGCTCAAGTGGAGCTGCTGCGCAGGCAGCACACGCACACGTAGATTAATGGCTTCACCATTGGGCAGAAAGAGGCGCGTGGCTTGGGCATCCTTCGAGGTGCCTTCCGAGGCGTCATCGTGACCGCCCAGGTCACCATTGAGGTCGAGCGTCAACGCGGAAAGGGTCTCGATATGCGCAAGCACAGTGGCCGCGTCGATGTCCGCACCATTCAGGGTATTGATCGTATTGGTTAACATAGTGTTCGACATGGTTGAGATCGGTTGGCGCGAAGGTCATGAGATGTGCCCGCCGAGACGTCGCCGGCATCCAAACCTTCGGGCCTTGAGAGGGAGCATCCCGTCTTCGGACGCATCGATGCCAAGCACCCAAGAGGGAATCGCCTCACGCGCCGCCCTCGCAGACTACACAGAGCGCGCCGCCGGCTCCATTTTTCACCGCGGGAGCCCGCCTGCTACTGAGCGGACCGCTTCCAGCCGACTCGCCCGCGCCGACTGCTGCGCTTACGACCGCCGCCCCCCCGCCGGAGCCCCGGAAAGGGCGCAGCGCCAGAGCAGCCGCGCGGCGAAAGCTTGCATCTCGTGTCTACCTTACGCGCTCGGTGGTTCGGCCCTTCGGCTGTTGCGTTAGCCCTCCTGCACTCGACATAGTTGTCCGCTCAAGACCCGCATGGGTCAATGCGAGCGTCGGCTCTTTTTTCGTGACGGGCTAGCTGGCGGGTGTCACGGAGGCCCCCTTGGCCCTCGCGCGTGAGCGACCGCAGTCACCTAGGGCGAAGCCATGTGGTACGCCCTCCCGATGCGGCGTACATGGATGCTTCGATGCCTGGGGCTTGCAGGGTTAGTGCTGGCGGCGCTGCTTATACCCGCACCACCGGGCATCGCCACGGCGGGTTGGCACCTGCTGTGGTTGTTTGTCGCCGCCGTGACGGCGATGACCTTCGGGCTACCGCCAGGTCCCACCTTACTGCTGGCCGCCATGCTGGGCCTGGCATTGGGCATCTACCCCGGCGCAGGTAGCGGGGAACAGCTCAGCTTTGCGCTCTCGGGCTTCAGCGCCCCGGTGATCTGGCTGATTCTCGGTGCCTTCTTCCTGTCGCAGGCGCTGCGCAACTCGGGCCTGGGCGAGCGGATTGCGCTGACGCTTATCGCGGTCGCCGCCCGTTCACTTTGGGGCCTCTGCTACGCGCTTGGTGCTGCGGATTTGCTACTTTCGCCCTTCATTCCCAGCAACACCGCGCGCGGTGCAGGGACGATGCTGCCCATCGTGAGCAGCGTCCTCGACGTGCTTGGCGTCAGCGGCGAGGGAGCCGAGGCAACGCCAAGCAAGGCCCGGCTCGGTGCCTATCTAAGCTTCTCCGTCTTCCAGATGAATGTCATCACCTCCGCCTTCTTTCTGACGGCGATGGCAGCCAACCCTCTCGCCGCGGAGATAGCCGCACGGCATGGCGCCGACCTCTCGTTCCTTAGGTGGTTGCTCTATTCCATCGTCCCGTGTTCATTGGCGCTAGCGCTGCTGCCGCTCTGGTTGGGCTGGCGCTTCAAGCCGGAAGTCGACGACCTCGCCAAGGTGCGCAAGTGGGCGCGCGCAGAAGTGCGAAAAAAGGGACCGCTCTCCCGTACGGAATGGACCAATCTCGGCGTCTTTGCCCTAGCGGTTGTGTTCTGGGCGGCGGGGCCCAGCCTCGGTCTTGAAAGCACGTGGGTCGCGTTGAGCGCCGTGGCACTACTACTGCTCGGCGGCGTGCTGAAGTGGGAGCACGTCACCGGCCATAGGATAGCCTGGGACACGTTTTTCTGGTTCTCGCTTATGCTTGCCTTCGCCGATGCCCTGGCCGAATGGGGCATTACTGCGTGGCTCGGCCGGAGCCTCGTGGGGACGCTTGAGGGGGTGCCGCTTGCGCTCGCGGGAACGCTTGTGGTGGCGACCTACGCCCTCGTCCACTACGGCGTGGCCAGCCAAACCGCGCATGTGCTCGCCCTTTTTGGGGTATTTTTGGGCGCAGCAACGGACATCGGACTTCCGGCAACGGCTATCGCGATGCAGCTCGCTTGGGCGAGCAACTACTTCGGCTGCACCACGACCTACGGTACGAGCGTCGCCCCGCCCTACTTCGCCTTAGGTTTCCTTTCCCAAGGACGCTGGATGGGCGAAGGCGCGCTCCTGCTGCTCATCCATTGGGCGCTGTTCATCGGCGTGGGCGGCCTATGGCTGAAGCTCTGGCTCTAACGCGCCCGAGCCCCCTTTCTCACCGCCCGGCAAGCCTACTTATTCTGTCCAGGGGCACTGCCGCTGTTGCCGGGCGCGTTGCCGCCGTTGCCAGGCGTGTTCCCACTGTTGCCGGGTGTGTTGCCACTGTCACCAGGCGCGTTGCCGCTGTTGCCAGGCGTGTTCCCACTGTTGCCGGGTGTGTTGCCGCTGTTACCAGGCGCGTTGCCGCTGTTGCCAGGCGTGTTCCCGCTGTTACCAGGCGCGTTGCCGCTATTGCCCGGCGCGTTGCCGCTGTTACCAGGCGTGTTCCCGCTGTTACCAGGCGCGTTGCCGCTGTTACCAGGCGCGTTGCCGCTGTTGCCGGGTGTGTTCCCGCTGTTACCAGGCGCGTTGCCGCTATTGCCCGGCGCGTTGCCGCTGTTGCCAGGCGTGTTCCCGCTGTTGCCGGGTGTGTTGCCGCTGTTGCCAGGCGTGTTGCCGCTGTTGCCAGGCGTGTTGCCGCTGTTGCCGGGTGTGTTGCCGCTGTTACCAGGTGTGTTCCCGCTGTTGTCGGGTGTGTTCCCGCTGTTGTCGGGCGTATTCCCAGTGTTACCAGGCGTGTTGCCACTATTTTCGGGCTCTGTCGGCTCGGGTGTCGTGGGAACCGGGTCCAGTGTCTCCTCGTAGGCGTCCATCATGTCGCGGAGACGATTGGTCTCTGCGTCGCCCGCCGGGTTATCCCCGTCCTGCTGCGCACCTTTAGATGCGACACAGCCTTCTGCCTCACTCACGTAGGGAAGCACTTCGCATCGACCGCTAGCGCCGCACTGCCACCGCTCGCAGCGGTCCTCTACAGGCACGACAGCGCCAAGCGAATCGCAAAAGTCCGGAGCCTCACCGCTGCAAGGGACGGCTTCCGTCTCACTATCGTAGTCGAGCAAGAACGAGCATCCCGTCACACTCAGCAGCGCTGCCAATCCCAACGCAGCGACCCGCACCGAGACACCTTTCGTCCCACGACCAAGACGCGCACTGTAGTCTCCAACACACCGACTCACCATTTATCCTCTTTGCTGCATGCTCCGCCTACCGGTGGGCGAGTATGCCACGAACCTTGGGTCTAGCTACAGTGCAGGAAATCTAAGAAGTTAAAACCTGCCAGCGGCTTGTAGTCCAAGGCCTGGTCCTCCGACACTCAACGAGAGCACGGGGAACCTTTCACCCCTAATCAAGGACGCTCCGCCCTGGGCTGCGGGGGATCGCGCAGAGACCTTGCCTTTGCCGGTGGCCTTTCCCGAGGCTCGGAACGGCGTAAAAATCGCCAGTACGACCGCCGTGAGCCCTAGGGCGCCACCCGCAATGAAGAGACCGTCCGCGCTCTGGCTGAGGCGCCCGAGACGGGATGTATCTTGCTCGAAGGGTAGCCGCGGGTCAGCGTCGGCCCGGGCGTCCGCCAGTGAACGCCGCTCCTGACCTGCTGCCAGCGCCACACCCGCCCCGGCGGCGAGGGATGCAAATGCGAGCGACGCCGTCGTCCAGAACCAAGCGGGGTGAACCTGGCGCCTACCCGCGCCGCCCGCGGCGTCGTGCCTGCGCGCAAACGGCCCTTTAACCGTGCCTTCGCCGAGCTCCGTGTCCGATAGCTGAGGCGCATCTTCCGCAAGCAGCGGCGTCAGCTCTTCCTCCGAGAGCCTGAGCCGTAGACGTTGCCCGCTTTCGATGGCGACGCCCTTGGTGAGCGGCGCATAGCCTTGAGGGCGCAGTTCCAGGCGATAATCTCCGGGACTGAGCGCGACCTCAAGCGGCGTCTCGCCCAATACACGTTCACCATGCGCCACTTCCGTCGTCACTGGACTTGTGACTTCCAAACGGCCAATACGCTGCTCGATCAGCGCAATGCGCTCCTCTACCGCCTTTTGCTCCTCGAGGTCACCGGAGTCGAGCGCCAGATAGCGCGCGTACCCGTCGGCCGCTTCTTCCAGTCGACCGAGCAAATCAAGGCAGCGCGCCAAGTTAAACAAGGTACTGGGACGGGGAAAAAGTTTGAACGAGAGTTCGAAGTCGGGCACCGCGCTTTCGCACTGGCCTTCGCGGGCGAGGTCAAGCCCTGCGCGAAAGGCTCTCTCCGCTTCCTCCCGCCGTAGCGCAAGCGATGAACTCTCTGCCGGCGGAGGTTCTGCCGAGACGCTCTTGGGCGGTAGCGCAACGACGATAGCCGCCCAGGCCGCCCAGCAAACCCAGCAAACCCAGCACACCGAACCCGTCACGAGCCACGTACCCGCCGCAACAGCGCGGGCCGACAAGGCCACCACTGGGTCTGGGTATCGTAAGCGTTCAGGGGGCCGGAAAGGTGAACAACGTCGCAGGAAAGAGCAAGCGGGTGCTGGGGCCCCGCGCGCAGCTTTAGGCCATACTAGGGGCAGAGCGGGGGAGGGTTTGCGGGATTCACTCCCGAAAAGCCGGGGGCATTTTGCAAAATGCCCCCCTGAACACTTACCTGGGAATCGCGCAAACACCGCGCGGACGATAATGCGATCTTTCGCCCTAGTCCCCCGCTAAATTGCAGGCGCCCACTGCGGGCCCCAAAGGACGGCGCGCGGCGACCTAGAACGTTTCTTTGAACGTGAAGGGCGAGGGACGCTCCCAGGGCGCGGAAGTCGGGTCAGGATCTGAAGCTGTCGCGGGACGCAGCGCACGCGAGTTCGGCCCGGAGCTTGTCTTGGAGGCGTCTCGCTTGGCGGCGCCACCTGCGGAGGCATCGGCGTCCACCGCGCTAGACTCCACTGCGCGGGCCTCTGCTGCGCTGG
>SLEO01000234.1 GCA_007124745.1 Myxococcales bacterium | reverse complement strand
GCGGATTTCGGCGCTGAGTTCACATGTGCGGCCTTTGTCGACGTGCCTACCGAGGTTCTCAAGGAACGTTTGGCCGGTCGGCGGGTATGTCTGTCATGTGGACAAACGTATCATGTCGTTTATAATCCCGCCCCGCCGGACGGCCTGTGTTCGGCCTGCGGGTCTGACCAGATACGGCAACGTCCAGACGACGTCGCCGGAGTGGTGGAGCGGCGTTTGGCTTCCTTTGAAGCTCAGCGTGAGGCATTGGTCTCATGGTATGGGCCGCGGGGAGAGGCTTTTGTCGTATCCGGGTTAGGGAGCGTGGAGGAGGTCTACGGCCGTTTGGTCGAAGGCTTCAACCAGTGGAGGGGTCATCCCAGCGCTGGGTCGTAAGACGGGTGGTATCGGGTCACGTGGAAGCGTTTTGCGCTGGCGGACACCCGCTCCACGCGTCGCCTGAGCTGAGAGGCTTCGGTTTTTCTACGCGTCCCCGTATGGGGACTAGCGCTTGAAGATGTGTCTGCGTTGGGTTTGTTTGGGGAAGAGAAATGAAAGTCCGTCCAAGCGTTAAGAAGATCTGTGACGACTGCAAAGTCATCAAGCGCGCTGGTGTTGTGCGCGTTGTCTGCGTCAACCCCAGGCACAAACAAAGGCAGGGTTAAGAATGGCTCGAATTTCAGGCGTCGACCTTCCGGGTCGTAAACATCTCCGCATCGCGCTCACCTACGTCTACGGCATCGGGCCGAAGCGTGCCTCGGAGCTCCTTGAGCTCACCGGCTTGGATGGTACACGGAAAGCGGAGACGCTCGATGAAAACGAAGTCAAGTCGCTTCGCGACATCATCGAAGCAAAGTACCGCGTGGAAGGTGACCTGCGACGCGATATCTCGTTGAGCATCAAGCGCTTGATGGATCTCGGCTGTTACCGTGGTCTGCGCCACCGTAAGGGGCTTCCTGCGCGAGGTCAGCGGACGCATACCAATGCGCGCACGCGCAAGGGGCCGCGGCGCGGTGGTGTGGCGGCGAGGAAGCGCTAGCACTTTTGACGCACAGCATGGCGTGCGTGTTGCCGCGCGCTGGCGCAGCAAATGTGCAGTCCGTGTCAGGGATAGTTGAGTGAGAGAGTAGGGCGCGTCGCGCCGAAAGAAATGTAATGGCAGCACCCAGGCAAAAGAAGAAGGTCAAAAAAAACGTCGGCAGCGGTATCGCGCACGTTCATGCGACTTTCAATAACACGTTGGTCACCATCACCGACCTGCAAGGGAACGTGATTTCGTGGTCAAGCGCCGGCGCACGAGGCTTCAAGGGCTCGCGCAAAAGCACGCCGTTTGCCGCGCAAATTGCCGCGGAGGACGCGGCGCGGAAAGCGGCCGACCACGGGCTCTCGTCGCTTGCGATTTTTGTTCAGGGTCCCGGAACGGGACGTGAGTCCGCGCTGCGAGGATTCCAGCAAGCGGGTGTGCGCGTCACGCTCATCCGAGACATAACCCCCATCCCGCACAATGGATGCCGGCCGCCGAAGCGCCGTCGTGTCTGAGGGTTCGCGCCATTGGCCTCCGCGGTGGAGTGTGGCGCAAACGGGTGCATGGGTAGTTCGAGAGGTTTGAGTTAGTTATGGCGAAGTATACCGGACCGGTGTGTAAGCTGTGTCGTCGTGAGGCGGCCAAGTTGTTCCTAAAGGGCGAGCGTTGCTACACCGACAAATGTTCCTTTGATCGTCGGCCGTACCCACCAGGTCAGCATGGTCAGCGTCGTTCCAAGTTTACGGAGTACGGCGTACGTCTGCGCGAGAAGCAGAAGGTCCGCCGGATCTACGGCGTTCTGGAGACGCAGTTTCGGGGGTACTTCAAGAGTGCGGACCGGACCAAGGGCGTTACCGGTGAGAACTTGCTTGCATATCTTGAGCGTCGTCTCGACAGCGTGGTGTTCCGCTTCGGTTTTGCCCGGACGCGTGCCGAGGCGCGGCAGCTCGTGCTGCACCGGCACTTTTTGGTCAACGGCAAACGCGTTAACATCCCCAGCTTCCTGGTGAGCCCGGGTGATGTGATCAGTGTCCGCGAGAAGAGCAACGCTAAGGAAGTGTTCTCGTCGGCTGTGGCGCAATCGTCCTCCCGCGTCATGCCCGAGTGGATTGAACGCGGTACGGACGGCAAGCTAGAGGGTAAGATTTTGACTCTTCCCGTACGCGAAGCCATCACCTTACCGATTCAAGAGCAGCTCATCGTTGAGTACTACTCACGTTAATCTGCCCCCTGCGTTTAGGCGCTGAGAACACCCTCCGTTAGAGAAAAGCTGAGTTCAAGACATGACTTCTACCAATCTTACTGCACGCAACTGGCGGGAGCTGATTCGGCCACGCTCGATCCCTGTAAGCACAGGTGGCGCCGGTGGGAACTACGCGAAGTTTGTTTGCGAGCCCCTCGAGCGAGGCTTTGGAACTACGCTAGGCAACAGCTTACGACGCGTCCTCCTGTCCTCGTTGCAAGGCGCTGCGGTGAGTGCCGCCAAGATTGATGGCGCGCTGCACGAGTTTACCTCGCTGCCGGACGTCGTCGAAGACGTCACTGACATCGTGTTGAACCTTAAGGCGGTTGTGATTCAGAGTTATACGGTACGCCCGCAGGTGATTCGCGTCTCGAAGGAAGGCCCCTGCGTGGTGCGCGCGGGCGACCTTGAGGTGAATGACCAGCTGCGCGTGTTGAACCCCGAGCAGGTTATCTGCACCGTCGGCGACGGTGGTCGCTTTTCGGCAGAGTTGACGGTCACCGTGGGCCGCGGCTATGTGCCCGGCGATCGGAGCAAGGTTCCGGGTCTCGCGCTCGGCACCATCGCGATCGACGCGCTCTATTCGCCCGTCCGGCGTGTCAACTACAGCATCACCAACGCTCGCGTTGGTCAAATGACGGACTACGATCGGCTCTCGCTAGAGGTGTGGACCAACGGTGCGGTTAAGCCGCAGGACGCGCTGGCTTACGCTGCCAAGATCCTTAAAGAGCAGCTGACGGTCTTCATCAACTTTGAGGAAGAGGACGAGCCTCTCGAACGTATCGACGCGGATGCGCCGATCAATGACAACCTCTTCCGTTCCGTCGATGAGTTGGAGCTCTCGGTCCGGTCCGCGAACTGCCTCCAGAACGCAGAGATCAAGCTGATCGGTGAGCTCGTACAGCGCAGCGAAGCTGAGATGCTGAAGACGAAGAACTTTGGTCGAAAGTCGCTCCGGGAGATCAAAGAGATCCTTACGGAAATGGGCCTCGGTCTCGGCATGCACCTCGAGGACTGGCCCGGGATGCTCAAGCGTTGGCAGGAGCAAAACGAGGCTGAGTAGGCTCTGTCTGAGTTCGGGTCCCTTCCCGTGATTGGGTTGTGTTGTGGTACGCGTTCGGGGGGCTAGAGATCGAAGCGTTCGCAGGAGAGAGCAAGTGGGCGCTGGGGCCCCACGCGCAGCTTTAGGTTTTCGGGGAGGGCTTAGGGGATTTACTCCCAAAAGTCCGGGGGCATTTTGTAAAATGCCCCCTGAACAGTGCTAGTTAAGAGAGTTTGGCGATGAGACATTGTAAAGCCGGTCGACGTTTTGGACGAAATGCACCCCATCGCAGGGCGATGCTGCGTAATCTCAGCGCCAACATCGTCATGCACGGTGCGGTGACGACGACGGATGCGAAAGCGAAAGAAATCCGTCGCTTCCTTGAGCCACTCATCACCAAGGCGGTGAGGCTTAAAGCGAGTGGCGATGTAGCGTCGGGTGGCCCTTCAAGCCCGCAGCGTGTGCACTGTTTTCGCCAACTGCGTCGGGACCTGCCGGAGCGCGTCGTGCGCACCGCCCCAGGGGGCGTTGCGGAAGAAGTCTGGGTCGTTCGCAAGCTGGTTGATGAAGTCGGTGCTGGGTTCGCGGCGCGTAACGCGGAGAAGGGCTGCGGCGGAGGCTACCTTCGGATTGCCAAGCTCGGCTACCGCGACGGCGACGGTGCGCCCCTTTCGCGTGTTGAACTCGCTCTTTAAGCGCGCTGATGTCACCGAGCCTACTTGGTCAGGTTAGCGCCGATGTTCAGGAGGTGTTCGCCTCGGTCTTCGGTGCGGACGTATCGGCACATGTGGCTCGGTCCGGTCAGCCCCACTTCGGTCACTTCCAGGCCAACGGCTGTCTTGCTTTAGCCAAGGCTCAGAAGCAGCCGCCGCGTGCGCTCGCAGAGCGTGTTGTGAAGGCGGTTGAGGAAAGTAACTTCTCCTGGTTCGAGAGGGCTGAGGTCGCGGGCCCCGGATTCATCAACCTCTGGGTCAAGCAGGGGCACTTTTTCGCGGCGGGTTTGGCGCATGAGACGTGGAAGCCGGCGGCGACTGCGGCGAGCGTGCGGCCGGTGGGATCTCGCGTCGTCATCGATTATTCCGGGCCCAACATCGCGAAGCGTATGCATGTGGGGCACCTGCGGACCACCGTCATCGGTGAATCGCTCAAGCGCCTGCTTCGCTACGTGGGTTGCGAGGTCCTTGCGGATAACCATATCGGCGATTGGGGAACCAACTTTGGACTGTTGCTCGCCCAGGCCGAGCGGGAATCTCTGAGCTCGACACAGGTCGCGGAGCTGTCGCTCGAGGCGCTCGAAGGATTGTACCAGCGCGCTCGGCGGACAGCCGCCGAGGATGAGGTCTTCGCCGCGCGCGCGCGCGCTTTTCTTTCGCAGCTTCATCAGGGCCAAAGCGACGCGCTGGAGGTGTGGTCTGCATTATGCGCGGCGACCCGCAAAGAAGTTGACGGCATCTACGCACTTTTGGGCGTGTCCTTCGATATGTGGCGCGGGGAGAGTTTCTATCGCGACCGACTGGGCTCGGTGGTTGAGGGGTTGCTCGCCGAGGGGCTTGCACGTGAGGACGATGGAGCGGTCGCCGTGTTTTTCGACGAGATCGCTGACAGACTAGGCGGCGACGCGGCCCCGAAGGCGCCCTTCATCGTGCGGAAGCGCGATGGTGCATTTCTCTATTCGACCAGCGACATCGCGACGCTTGTCTCGCGGCACGAGGAACTCGCGGCAGATGAAGTGCTCTACGTGGTGGATGCGCGGCAATCGCTCCACTTTCAGCAGCTCTTTGCCCTAGGGAAGGCCCTCGGTTTGGAGGCGCGCTGCACGCATGTGTCCTTTGGGTCGGTGCTCGGTGCCGATGGCACGCCGCTCAAGACGAGGGCGGGCGACCTGATGCCGCTTCTGGCGCTGCTGGAGTCGGCGACGGACAAGGCCCTCGAGCGCATGACCGAGCAGGGCATTGCTTTAGACGACGAGGCCTCTGCAGAAGTTGCCAAGGCCGTCGGGATTGGTGCAGTGATTTACGCGGACCTGCGTCAACACCGAGGCAGTGACTATCGATTCGATTTGGACAAGCTGATTTCTTTCCAAGGAAACTCGGGTCCCTACCTTCAGTATGCCTACGCCCGCATCGCGTCCATGCTGCGTCAGGTAGAGGCGGAACGTCCCTCGGAAAGCTTGCTGGAAGAGTGGGACATCGAGCGCGCGGAGGTCACGGAGGTTGAGCTCGCCATGGCGCTTTCGGCGTTTCCCGATGCCGTCGCTGCCGCTGCCAATGCGCTGGAGCCACATCTGCTAGCGGAGCACCTTCACACGACAGCGCGTGGCTTTTCTGCCTTCTACGCTGAGTGTACTGTGCTTGGCTCCGAGGGCGCCGTGCGTGAGCGTCGCCTGGCGCTGTGTCGAGCGACGGCGCGCGCGCTCGCAACCGGTCTTGAGCTGCTCGGTCTCAGCGTAGTCGAGCGCATGTAATTCACCCGCAGGGTACGGGTAGGTGCGCCGTTAGGCGGTCACTTGCGTGCGGGCAATCGGTTCTGCAGTTGCTGGTGCAGTGCCCGCTGCCAGCTTGTGCGCGAGATCGATGCCGATCATCGCTTGCAGGTTGCCGCGTAGATTGGGGCGTTTGCTCAGCCACTTTTCCAGGTCTGCGTAACTCCAGCGAGCGATGCGCACCGGAGTGTGAGCGACCGCGCCCGCGCTGCTGACGGCGCCCGTCAGAAAGCCCATTTCGCCGAGCAGACGCCCCGGTCCTAAGCGCGCGACCCGCTGCTGTCGCGCGATAATGTCGACTTCGCCCTCGAGGATGACGAACATGTCGCGCCGCTCGATGCCCTCGTCGAGGATGGTGCTGGCCGCTGCAACCTCTTGCCATTCCGCGGCCTGCAGGAGGCTGCGCATCTCCCGCGGTGAGAAGCCACGGAATAGGGTGTCGTGGAGCCTTTGCTCTTCGTCCGTGAGGGTCACGGGCTTGCGCTGCCGAAGCAATGCCGTGATCTGGTAGAGGTTCACACCCACGAAGAGCACGTTCCAGGCAATCGGCTTCCAGAGGGGTTCCGGAAGGAAGTAGAAGTAGAGCATCACGTTCAGCGCAGCGATCACGGCGAGCGTGCGCAGCTTCAGGATGTCGCGAACGAGGTAGGAGAAGAGATAAAGCAGGTAAGTGAGATGGACTAGGTTGTCGGTGACCACGTTCATAAGCGCTTGGGTCTCGCGCACTCTGCGCCGCTCTGCAATACCGTCGCCGCCTCCGCGCCCTTCTAGTGACTCAGCGACCCAAAACGCACGACGGCCGTGCCGAAGACTGTGTGGGAAGGCGCGAAGCGGTCGAAGAGGGTCGCCGCTTGGCTCGGCACGAAGATGCCGTAGGCGAGGTTAAAGTACAGGTAGGAGCGTGGCACCCATTGCGCGACCAAGTCGTACTCGAAGCCCATAATCGGCGAGGTGTTTTCGTCGACTTGCCCTACGCGCAGGCCAAACGCGTCAACCCACGTATCCGACGATTCCGCCAGGCCCAGCATGAATGCGGTAAACGTGAGGGAAAAACGCGGGTCGAAAGGTGAGATGCGGACGCGGGCGTGCACGTCGATAAGGTTCGAAAGGGAGAAGAGGCTGACGGCACCGTAGAGGGGCAGGTTGAAGGGGTAGAAGGTGTCGAATGCGGACCAGGTGCCATCCGGTGAGTTGCCAGATGCCCAGGAGACGCCGCCACCCAGGGTAGGCATGAGCTTCACGTCAAAGGCGTAATCGAGCTCGCCCACTAGGGCGAAGGCGCGGTGGGGCAGCTCGCCGACGCGTCCGAGTTGGAAGTTGCCTTCAACATCGTAGTGAAAGCCCCCTTCATCGCCGACGGCACGCAGGCCGAGATTGGTGATGTTCCGACCGGGACGGCCGATGGATGCGTCCTCCGCCGGTTCCCGTGCAGTGACGTGACGAAAGAGCACGTTCGGTTCGATGCCGTGGGTCTTGCCTAGGTCGAAGCGTGTGTAGAGCGTCGCGAGGAGATTTGCCGCATCGATGCCCTGGCGTGCCGGATCGAGGATGGTCTCGTAGCCGCCAAAGAGGTCGTAGGAGAAGCGTCCGTGTTTGCCGTGGGCGCGTACACCATCGAAATAGCGCCCAATATTCGGGGCGCCACTGGGACTGATGAGGCGCCGGCTGCCGAGGCTGAGTTCCTGGCGTCCGACGCGTAGGTAGAAATCCTCGTAGTGCACATCGAGCCAAAGTTCGAAGAGGGCAGGGTCGAGGGTGTTGCGACCCGCAACGGGATGCGGGCCAAACTCCGAGGCCGCCTCGAGGTTCACAAAGAAGCGCAACCACTTCGAATCCACTTCGAGGCCTGCAAGGGCTCGGGCGAAGATGCTCGCGATGGGCCGCTCGAGCGTGTAGTGGTTGGCGACGTAGAGGGGCGTGCTCGCAACTTTGCCGACGGGCGTCCACTGTAGCGGGCCCGTCTGAAAGGTAGGAGGGGCCAGGGGTGTAGCCTCCGCAGGGACTTCCGCCGACTCAGCCTCCTCGGCGTGCGCCTGGCCAGGTTCGGGGCTTGCCGCCTGTTGCCCCGGGGGCGCGTACCACAGGCCGACGTTCGGCGACTGATACCAGGTGCGGCCTTCCGATGGGGCCGCTGTTTGCGCCTCCGCCGTTCCGCTCAAACCGAGATAAAGCAACGTGGCCAAGGCGAAACGCGCGAGCCTAAGCCACGTTCGCCACACCCTTGCTCTTGGCTCCGCGCCCACCCCCGCGCAGCACGCAAGCCCCATACCAGCCATTCAGTGGGGAAAAGTCTCAATGATATCGCGATGGCTTTGGGCCCTGAACGACCTCTACGCCGAGGAGGGCGAGCGACCGTTTGAGGCGGGCGCTGGCGGCGGCAGGGGTCCGGCCCCTTGGCCAGCGAGCACATGCTGCGCCGGCGGCTGGATCTGAACCTGGCGAAAGGCATCGAGTACGCGAAGCGTCACGTCGGAAATAAAGGCCGATTCGTAACGTGTATCAAGGACATAGGCGCGCAGCCTTAGGCGCGTCGCCATGAAGGTGTGCTCCACAACCTGGCCGACCAGGACCACCACGGGTTTCGGTAGGTGCACGTAACGACTCGTCAGCGCCGCTTCGGTGACGATCTCCTTGGCGCGCATAACGTCGTCGGCAACCCCGATGTAGAAATCGATCTTGACCTGCATGTCGAGGGCGCCGTAGTTGGCGCAGGAGGTCATATCGCTCAGGAACTTGTTGTTGGGGATGGTCACCGTGTTGTCGTCGAGGGTTTGCATGCGCACCGAGCGCAGGCCGATGGCAACGATGTCGCCGTACTCGCCGCCGAAGCTGACGCGGTCGCCGACCTGGAATGGGCGGTCGATCATCACGGTGACACCGGCGATGAAGGAAGCGACGAGGTCCTTGGTTGCAAAGCCGATAGCGACAGCAGCGGTACCTCCGATGAGCGTCAGGACTTTGTCGTCGAGCCGAACGCTCAGCAACGTCACCACCACGGCGGTGCCGAGGTAGACGACGAACTGAATGACCGTGCCGAGTTGCTGCATCACCAGCCGCTGGGTGGTGAAGCGCTGGCTGAGGGTCTCGATGAGATTGCGCGCAAAACGCAGACCGATCCAAGCCACGACGGCCACGACCAGCGAGGTCATCACGCCACTGAAGCGAAAAAGGTGCAGCACCTGGTTCAGGGCGGTCCCTTCCGGCACAAGGTCTGGGGCCGTATCAGCCGCGTCGGCCAGTGCGGAAGTGGTGTAGGTCACGAGCCCGAGAACCATTGCCGTAGCGGCGTATGCGCGGCGTGAACGACTGCCGTCTCCCGCTGCATAGTCGCGCCATGTGCTCAAGAACGCACTCCGGGGAGAGCTCGCGTCCGTGGGTGTACGCAGGCGCGCACGGCGGTAACGTTGGGCGTGGGCGGTCATAGAAGCATCAGGTGGCGGCGACGAAGGACTTGCACGACGCGGGCGTAGGCACGCAGCGCGATGCGATAGCGGTCATCGCGGCGTTCGAAGAGGCCACGCAACACGCCGAAGCGCAGCGCGCCAGCCACGTCAGCGGCGGGTAGACCAGAGATGTGGATGAGCTCGCTGGCACTGGCGCCATCTTGTTGCACCGCGGCGCGCAGCACAAAAAAGAGGCTTGCAGGCGCTTGGTCGAAGAGGCTCGTCTGAGGGAGCGCAGGGACCTGCGGCAGAACTAGCCCTTCACGCTCGCTCTGGCGGAGCGAGTCGCGCCATAGCGCGAGGGCCACCGCAGGGTTGCCGCGACTGAGGTCCCACAGCATGCGGAAGTAGTCGCGCCTTGCACGCAGGCGTAGCGCATCCTCCGCTTCGAATGCTTCGACGCGGCCCGCGAGCAGGCCGCGGAAGTCCACCTCTAGCTGGGCGCTTTCGGTCCGTGCTTCGATGAGCGCCCGCAACGCGTCTTCGTTCCAGGGGCCTAGCTTCAGCACATCGTCCACCGGCAACCCCTCGCCCCGGGCCCGTTCGATATAGTGCCACGCAGGTGCCTGTAGCGCGACGAGCCAGGGCACAGCGTTGCCAGGTCCGCGCATCAGCGAGAGCAACGCATCGAAGTCACGCAGGCCGCCGATGACCGGGCGGATAAGACGCTCGCCGTTGTCGATGGCGACGAGCCGCGGCGCGCGCGCGCGCAGCGCTTGGGCGAGGCTCTCGTCGTCGGCTGTCGGCGGCAGCGCAAGAGCGTGACACAGTTGGGCCCTGAGTTCGGTACAGGTGCCTTGGGTATCCCCGACCTCAAGGCGCAGCACGTCGCCATAGAGCGTCAGTGCCTCAATGAACGTGGTGCGGCCGGCACCGCGCTCGCCGACGAGGGCTGATATGCCAACGCGCCCTGCGGCGAGCTTTTCGCGGTAGGCGGCGAGCATCGTATCGATCACGCCGGCCACGCGCGGCCTTCCCGCTGCGTACTGAGGCCCGAGGCGGTGTGCTTGCACCGCACTCAGGGGTGCGAGCGTGCAGCCCGTACGCGCGTCATTGCCGCTGCGCTCAAGGGTGCGCCGAAAGAGGTAGGCCAGGATACGTTTGCTCATCGATAGGTTGGCGCTGTAGCGGCCAATGAAGCGACCGAGTCCTTCGCCGAGCAAATAGACACCGCCGACAGCCGCGCGCCCGAGGCTGAGTGGCCGCGGCTCGCGCGCTAGCACCCAGCTCAAGATGGCGGGTTTGACGCGCTTGGCGGCTGCCCGGCGCTGGATCTCCACCCGCCACCAGGCCACGACCTGCGCAAAGAGCGGCAGCACTACCACCCAGCAGAGCGTCACCATCCAGGCGTAAATGGTGCCCTTGCCCACACTCGCCGCAGTCAGCGATAGCGCCAGGCCCATAGCGACCACTGCGTGACCCACAAGCCGCAGCGACCGCAAGCGCAAGGTCTGCGTGCCGGCATCGCGGCCGGAGACCATCTTCTGGCGCTCGGCGAGTGCGTTGACCGATGCGACGAAGAAGGCGCCGCCGAGGATCCAGTTGGCGAAGGTCCAGACAAAACCGAAGTCGGGGATGCGCGCTCCCGTCAACACAACATGGCGCAGGACGAGTGCCAGGAGCCACCACTCGAGGGGGCTACGGACTTGGCGCAGGTACCAGAGTAGGACGGACGCACGATACAGGCTGGGGGTTTGGGGGCGGCGCGCCTCGACGCGCGTTTGCGCATCGCCGAGCAGGCTGTCCGCTCGGCGTCGCCAGCGACGAAACACCAGAACGAGCACGAGTAGCTTCAGCGCGACGAAAAGCACGGGAATGGGGGCATCGCGCCAGGATGTGCCCGTACTTTCGACGGCGCGGGGTAGGGCGAGAAGCTGATAGCGCAGGCTCAGCGCGATTTGACGTGACTCCCGCGCGGCTTGCCGCATGCCCTCCGGACCAAAACCTCGCAGAGACCTCGCCCGGGAGTGCGAGGTGAGCGGGAGAAGTACGAGCCGCTGGTTGCCCAGGGTCGTCATGAGGTCACGGGCTATCTCCGCTTCCGCCCACGCGAGCTTGCGCGCTTGCTTGCGCAGGTTCGTGGCGGCGTCTTCCAGGTCGGCTCTGAGCTGCTCGATGTCCGCGCCTTCGTCTGCTGTAGCCTCCTTGGGGAGCTTGAGTTTCGGTGGTTCAGGGGCCTCCTTCGGCAAGGCACCGATGTCGCTGAGCGCGCGTGCTAGGCGCTGCCGTGCGGTCTCAAGTTCGGAAGTTAGGCCTTCGTAAGCGGCGTCGGCGGCCACCGCCCGTCTTGGATCGTAGTCGGGACGCGCGGCGACGGCGATGACCTGACGTGTCCAGTGGCGGCCGGTGTCGCGCAGGTCGTCGAGCGCATCCGAGCGCGTCGTCAGCGTGTCTGTGAAGCGCGCTTGGGCGGCTTTTACGTCGAGCAATGTCACGCGGTGTTCCGCCAGCACGCGCGCGAGCAAGTCTTCGGCCTGCCCCGCCGCCTCTTGAGCCTCCTGCCGCTCTCGGGCGGTGCGGTCGCTTTCGCCCTCGTTGGCCGCACCCGCCTGGAGTCGCTGGCCATGGGCCGCCAGCAAGGCTTCCCGCGCTTCCAAGGGCAACGCGAGCATCCGCCCGAGCGCGGTATCGCCGCGCAGGCACCACGCTTCAAGCTGCGCCGCCAGTGGCAGTGCCTCCGAGGGCGCGTTCGGGAGCGCCTCGGTGCGCTCCGCCTTGAGGGTCTGCGCCGCCCGGCTGGGTGAAAGGGCTTCGTGTGGCGCGCTGTCCTCCTCACCTGGGCCTCGGGGGGCATACGCGCGTGCACCCTGCGCAAGCCCGGCGCGCAGGGCAGCGACGCGTGCCTCGCCGCTGGCGGCCTCTTCGAAGTGCAGCAGGTCAATGCGAAGCCAAGGGCGCGGGTCGCCGTCGACGGCGCGCTCACCGCCAACCAACGCTTCTAAGCCTTCGGCGCGGGCGCGGTAGCGTTCAAGCAGCGGCACTAGGTGTGCCTCGGCTTCGCGTGCCTCCGCCGCCGCCTCTTGGCGCGCTCGGTGGGAGTGCGTGAGTGCGGTGAGCGCTTGCGGTCCCAGCGTGAGCGCTTGCTGAAGCGGTCCCAGTTCCGGAGGCTCGGGATTCAGTTCACCGAGAAGTCGGCTCGCCGGAACGCGGCCGAGGTCGAGTTCAAGTGCGGTCTCTGCCTCTGCGGCGGGGTCAAGTCGTTCATCGAGAAAGGCCTGCAGCGCGGTCAGCGGGTCGGGTGTGTCGGCGCAGGCGGGTAGTGGCTGTGCCAGCCGTCCCAGAACCCAGCCCAGGCATAGCAAGTGAGCGAACGCCGACCTTCGGCGACCGAACAAGCGCGCGGGAGCGCGCACAAGCGTCACGCCGTTCCAGCGTGCGGACGGCACCTGGCCCTTCGAGCGGGTACTGACATGAAGGGTGACGCCTCGGGCCTTCACGCACGCCCTTGGGCCGCGCGCCAAAGCCCGGAGTGCCGCGAGGCCGTGCCTGCTCCACGTGACGGACGCACGCAACGTGAAGCTCCAGCCGCGATGCCCATCTTCGGTCGCCGCGCTAGCGTTGCCTGCGAGCTTCGTCATGCGCCTCGGAGGCTAGCGCCCAACTTATGCTTGCGGCCACTTCACGACACCCTCGCGGCTTGAGGAACCTAGACCGAACGCCGCCCCGCCATTGAAGCATGGCCTCGCGCGCACTAACGTCTCACGAGTTCTGCTGGAGGCACTTATGCAATACGCGACCGCGAGAGGGCATCGTTGGGATGCAGGCAGTGCGTCACGCTGTCGTGGGCGCTGCTGGAGGCTGCCCGCTGTGCGCCTCGGGGTGTGCGCGCTGCTTGTGGCTTGCGGCGGAAGGCAAGGCTCAGCGGCGCACGGCGCATCCCACAGCGCATCCGACAGTGCATCCGACAGCGAGGGCCGCGCTGCAGATCATGCATCGGGCATGAAAAAAACCCAGCGCACCGCCGATGCACATCTCGGCACGCGTGCGCCGGGAACCGGCCTAGACCTCGGCACGCCTGCGCCGACGGCGAGCGTGCGCGACCTAGAGGGCAAGCGTGTGCCCCTTGAGGAGATATGGCGCGACGGACCCGCGCTGTTGGTCTTTTATCGCGGTGGCTGGTGCCCTTACTGCAACTGGCAGCTCCATCAGCTCTCAGAGACCTACGATGCATTCGTCTCGCGTGGCCTGAGCATCGCTGCGATTAGCGTCGACCGTGTCGCGAATGCCGCCGCGCTAGCGGAGGCACGTAGCTTGCCTTTTCCTGTCTTTTCCGACGCCAAGCTCGCCGCACACCGCGCCTTTCGTGTGGTGCACGAACTCGATAGCGACACCGTCGCCAAGCTTCAAGGCTACGGCATTGATGTGCAGGCGGCTTCCGGTGAGGCGCATCAATCGATCGCCGTTCCAGCGGTGTTCATCATTGGCCGTCTCGCGGGTGCGCCGCCAGCGGTGCATTTTGTTCACTCGGACAATGACTACGCGACTAGACCCGACCCCGACCAGCTCCTTGACCTCTTTGACCGTCTGTCCATCGACAAGCCGTGACCGTTTGGCGCACCTGCGTCCGGTCGCGGGCCTGGGGCCGCCCACGTCCTCACCCGGGTATCGGGCGCGCGCCGGCGCTTCCACGTTTCTGTTCCTCTGGTGCGCCAAGGGTTGGAGCCCGACCCGCTCGGACGGTCCCTCCAGATCAGCCGGTGCGATCCGAGCCAAGAGTCGCGGTGTCGCAGTTAATGCAGGGTAAATGGGCACGGGTGCCCGGTTAAATTTGGGAAGTGCTCACATTAATGCGTGCGGTGTTGGGCAGGGTATGGAACCCTGTCGTTTCTTATATTTGGCGCTTTCGCCACTTAGGGTTCCCTCTGGATGTGTCTGCTCTCCCCGAAGGCCGCGGCGGCTCTGCTCAGGTGCGCCGATGCCGTCTCACCTGAGGTCGGCGCAGCGACCTGTGCGGGGATCGACCGTGAAGCCGGACTTCGCGCAGGTCTCGGTCTCGATGATGCCGCGCTCTGGCTCGACCGCCTCGCAGAACATACGCGGCAGCCGCATTTCGCGATGCTTGCGGGGCGCTACCTCGTGGAGGAAGCGCTGGACTGGAAGCCTAGGCGGCGCGTTGGGGATCGCTTTCGGCCGCCCGCACGCGGGCTCGCGCTTTTTCTGCATCGCGTCACTCAGCTTCAAGTCGGCGGGACCTTCCATTTGGTACGCCAGGATGCCCCTTTCTCCGCCATTGTTGCGCTCGAAACCCGTGGTCGCCCCTTGTCTACGTGTCTCCAGAACTACTGGCTAGGGATACTCGAAGCGTTTCCGACGCCCTGGCAACAGCCCTACGCACGGGTGGCCCCAACGCCGGTGAGCGCGCCCGCTGCGCACGCCGTCACAGACGACACATTATCGCGGTGCCACCGGACCGCCTTCGAGCTGAACTGGTCCGCCGCACCGCAATCGATGCGTGTCTTCTCGCTCGCATGCTCGACCGCGATTGGCGTGGTCCTGGCCGTGGCGACCTGGTACGGGGCGGCCGGCCTTGGTTTGGGTGTGCGTGCGACGCTTGCCGTGGGGCCCGCCTTGACCTTCGCGTGGCTCGTCTACACGTGTTGCGGACTGCTGGGGAGACTCGCCACCAGCGATGCGCTGAGCGAGCAGCAGCGCGCGAGTCTCGTGAAGGCCATGGAGGAGGTCCGCCAGCGCTTCGACGAGAGCCAACGCCTGTCGGCGTTGCTGCGCGAGTATCTCGACAGCAGCGCGCAGCAAACGGTGTTCCCTTACGCTGACGGTCGGGATAGTGGGTTGACGGGTGACACCGTCGGTGGCGTTCGACCCGGCACGCGCACGATTGAGCTTGGGAGCTGGATACGCAGCCTCGTCGAGGAGGTACGTCATCGCTATCTGGCGCCTCCCGGGCTCATCCACTTCCGCCAGCCTGCTGAACCTGTTTGGGTGCGCGGCGATGCCGACCAGCTCCGCTACGTCGCCAAGTTCGTGCTCCGGCAGCTGACGGAAAAGGGACCCGATGCGTTAGATATTGAGCTGGAGGTTTCGCTTCAGGGGTGCGCGGTGCTCATCGATGTCGCCGTTCAGCCTTCGCGGATGTTGGCACCTAGCGAACGCGCGAAGCTTCGAACGGATGGCTGGACGACCCTTGCCGCGGTCCCGCTTCCGAAGACCTCCAGCCTCAACAACGAGATCGTGAATCCAGACCTAACGCGGGCGTATTTGGAGAGCTGCGGAGGCAAACTTATCGGCCCGGAGACACGCACGGCACGCGGGCAGGGATGCGTGGGCTTTCGGGTTGAGTTGCGGCGTGGTGCTGCGCCGGAGCGTCCTGCTTCCCCGCCGGGTGTGGCGCCGCTTTCTGCCGGCGACGCGCCGCAGGAACGCGAGCGGCAAGTCTCTGTCGAGATGTCTATCGAGGAGATTCGGGCAGCCACGGCGAAGCAGAGCGTGCCCTCGGACGCGCTGGAATCGCCGCGTTTGAGCGCGCTCGCGGCGGAGCGCCTCCAAGACGCAGCGGAAACGCTTTTTGAGTCGGTCTCCGTGCTGGTCGTCGCTCCCGAGCAGCGGTTGCGGCGCCTGATTCGCCGCACGTTGGAGGGGCGTTTTCATGTCAAGACGTGTCACGACGCCGACACAGCGTTGAGTGTTGCGGCGCAGATCTTTCCAGACGTCATGGTGGTTGACATGAGCCACCCTGCGCTCGTTCACAGCGAACTGCCCGCGCGCTTTGCCGCTATGGGCGCGCGCTTCTCCCGGAGCCCGGTGGTTGCGCTCACGGAAGAGGCCCAGCTCGCAGGAAGCCTGGAGTACCTTCAGTCCGGCATCGGGGATGTGCTGCGCATTCCATTCCACCCGGAGGAGTTGCACCTTCGCGTCCGCGGCTTGGTGCGCGCCAAGTTATGGGAGCGGCAGCTATTCCTCGCCTACCGTGACCTTGAGGGCCAGAAAGCCGAAATCGAAGAGGACCTTGAGCTTGCTCGCTCGTTTCAGCAGTCGCTCCTGGGCGACCAGGCGAGGTGGAAACGGTTAGGCATAGCGGTGCGCTACGAGCCCATGCTGGCGGTGGGCGGAGACCTCGTCGACGTGGGTGAGCGCGCTGCAGGCGCCGTACGCATCTTTGTCGCTGACGCAACGGATCACGGCGTGCAAGCGGCGCTGCGTACCGCCAGCATCGCGTCGTTCTACCGGCGGGTCACGTGGGGTTCGTCTAGGGGGCCCGCGCGCGTCATGCAGCAACTCAACCGCGAGATGTTGCTCTTCGGCGGACCGCAGATGACCTGCAGTGCCGCATGCATCGAGCTTGAGCGACACGGTGAACGCACACTGATTCGTGTGAGTGCTGCGGGGGATGTCGGGCTTGCGCTCGCGAGCGCCGCTGGCAAGTCCCGCATGCTTCCGCTCAAGGCCGGGCTTCCCCTAGGGATTCTTGAAGAGTCGTCCTACGCCGAGGTCACCTTCGACCTAGACGATGCGGGCTACCTGACCATCTTTAGCGATGGCCTTATCGAGCAACCCAACGCCGCAGGCGTGACCTTTCTCGAAGGTCGCATGCCTGCGGCGCTCAACGCCATGGCACGCGTCGCTGACGTGGACGAGTCCGTCTCTATCCTCAGCGCTCACCTGGAAGCATTCCGCGGCGTTCTTCCCGCGCGAGATGACGTAGTCATCGTCGCTGCGACGCTTGCCAAAGGCCGCTAGCCTAGCGTGTTTGATCTGGGATCACAAGCTCGGTGGCCGCGCGGGTTGGCTTGCGTTGGCCTCCTGTGGCGCACCTGTGCCGCAGGTCTAAGCGGCGCCACAGTCGGCGTAAAAGCTGTTGACCCAGTGCGCGCATTTTTGCGAGAATCCATTGAGTTGGAAAGAAAGAGGTGCGAAGGCGTCGGGCCTCCAAGCGGCCGCCAGCCATCGTAGCGTTTGACGCGCGTGGATGGGGAAGAACCGCCTCGTGAACATCGAGTGATGCGTCGAGAATGGAAGGCGTTATGGGCTGCCTAGCGGGGGGCTCGTGCGTCAGAGCGAAAGCGTCGGGGGGAGAGAAGTCGCGATGACCGATGATGTATTCGAGTGTGATAGTCTGAAGGTCGAGCGCGAGCGGGAGGGCACTGCATTGCGCTATACCTGGCGCGGTGTGTGCGACAGGCGTGACGCGCCTCCCGGGCTTAGCGAGTTTATCCTGAACGAGGAAAGCCAAGCCGCGAGCAAGCTCCGCTTAGACTTCACCGAGCTCAACTTTGTGAACTCGCGGATGCTCGTCTTTCTGATTCGCACCATCAAGTCGGTGAGCGAAGCGAGCCCATCTGTACACATCACCTACACCAGCAAGGTGCTCTTTCAGAGCAATCTCTTCGCTGCCTTAGAGGGTGCCCTTGCACATTCACAGTCCCTGACCTTTGAAGACCGAAACTCGGTCGCCCCGGGAGCTGCGTAATGCCCTACGCACATCTAGCGATGTCCTTCGAGCTACGCGGCCCGAGGGGCCGCGATTGGTCCCACGTGGCTAAGCTGCGCGGCGCGGCAGACTTTTTGGCTCGGTCGCTAGAGTTGCCGGCGGTGGTGCTGACGGCCGTCGCGGTGGCCGTCGAAGAGCTCGCTGAAAACCTTATCAAGTATCACTGTTGGGAGGGGCAGGGTGAGCCCTGCGCACGCTTGACCATGGGTGTGGTGCAGGAGCGCGCCGAACTTGTCATTTCGTCGCAGAGCCAGCTCCAGCCCGACCGCGAGCATCTCGACCAGCTCAAGCGCGTCTTCAGCAGTATCGAGGTGCACGGCCCCCGCGAAGCCTATACCAGGCGTGTAAGCGAACTCGCCGCAGGAGAAGACGGCGGTCAGCTAGCCCAGCTGGGCCTCTACCGCATCGCCGTAGAAGGTGGCTTTGCCCTTACCCTCCACCACGCCGATGACGCCGGCATCACGATTACCGCCACCCTCCCCCTCTCCTCCTAAACCTTTTTGCCGCTTCGGCGGTCAGAAGTCCTGCGGGAACCTCAATTGCGGTCCGACCTTAGGAGTCGCGCTTTTCCGGTAATGGCTTAGCGCCGGACGGAACTTTCCGGCGCGCTCGTACCCTAACGCGTAGCGTATAGGATGGGTTGTGTAGCGCGATTATATCGGTGTCGCGTCTCACGCTCGTTAGGCGCTCGCGTTTGACGGCTACTTCCAGAGTCGATGTAAGGCAGGCTCGGCTACGCTATTCGAGAGGTATTCCATGTCTCTGCAGCTGCCTCCGTACACCCTGCAGCATTAAGTCATCCGTTAGAGCACCAGCAGAGCCGTCCTCGCCGCTGCAGACGAACTCACCGTCCTCCGCATGGCAGTCACACCACACATCCAGCGGTACGCCGGCAACCATGCATGCAGCCGTAGCAGAG
Source organism: Myxococcales bacterium (assembly GCA_007124745.1). Taxonomy (GTDB): domain Bacteria; phylum Myxococcota_A; class Polyangia; order Polyangiales; family SLQV01; genus SLQV01. The sequence goes on along the minus strand of SLEO01000234.1, from coordinate 696 downwards.
TCTTCTGCTTTGCAGGTTTCATCGCGACAGAACAGAAGCTGCGGCCCACCAGGGGCTAGCTGTCCAGAGTGACACCCTAGCGAACGATTTGTGGTCCTGCCGGCGTCTGTCTCTATGGTCAGATTGCAAGTGATTCCGGCGGTGTCACTGGAACTCGAGTCGCCCGTTGCCGCCGCAAATACTTGGGCACCTAAGCTTTCCGCGTCTACCGCGGCACAGTTTCGGAAGACGCCATTAGGTCCGGTGCTCGGGAGCCCAAGTGGCGGGAGGCTGATGGTCGCCAATCCCGCGCGACGCCACACGCCGCCCCAGCCTCGCCACCACACGAACACCTTGCCTGCCGCAGACACCGCGTTCGACAACATGACGGGCACTCCAATTCCGAAAAGCGTGCATTGCACAACAGGAGGGGCGCCACCTGATTTAGCGAAAGAGCCGTCAGTCGTTGCCCACACATCACCTTTGCCGACCTCTGCTTCCCTTTCTGGTTGTAGACCCTCAGGAGCCGATGTCGTACACGCAGTGCTTGTTGCGCTGACACCCACGATGATCAGGACGAGCAAAGAGAGCTTCCGGGCTCTTCCGGGCTTTCCGTGGGTCAGGTGGTTTGCGGCGGGGCCTGAGGGGGTAGTTCTGGGTAGAGGCTCAGGCCGCCGAGTTTGAAGTAGATGGCGTTCTTGAAGTTCTCGCGATTGC
>SLEO01000333.1 GCA_007124745.1 Myxococcales bacterium | reverse complement strand
CAACGCTGCCCGCACTTCTTCAAGGGTGCGCGCTGCGTCGCGCGCGTGAATCACGCCCTCGGGGTCACGGTCTGCGAGGTTGAGGTAGACCCGGGCGTAGTAGCCGCCTTCCGCCCAGGCGAGGGTGCGGGAAAAGTCGATATCATCGGTCGTAGGGCGTCCCTTTTGGGCCTGCTGCGGTTCGCTGCAGGCGGGACTGCCTTCTTCTTTCCAGGTGAGTAGCCCGAGCTGTTCTAGGTAAGCGTTGATGTAAAAGGCGCCGAGACGCGCTTTTGCGCCGTGGTCGCTGACGATGCGGACGCTCCACGTGGCCGGCAGGCTGGCGCAGAGCCGGCCGACTTCGTCGTCAAGGGCGTGATAGTAGGCGACGGCCTGTGCGTGCTCGCGCGTATGCGCGTTGAAGTAAGGATGCGCAGGGTCGAGGTGGCGCCAGGCTGCATGATGTACCCGGTCTGGGGCGATATCGACAAGCATCATGAAGTCCCAGGCCTGAGCCTGGAGGAGCTGCCGGACCATGGCGAAGCGCTGCTTCGTGAGCGCGTGCGCCTGGCCGAGGACTTCTTCAAGCGGCACGTTTCGATACGCCAGGACATCGGGAATAAAATGACCGCAGGTGGCGGTGAGCGCCGCAGCTACGCTGTCATCGTTGCACCAGCGCTCGTGGCGGCTGGGGGTGAGCAGGCCTGAGATGACGAGCGGGTCCTGGGTGTGTTCCCGAGGCACCACGGGCCAGGTCAAAGGTACGGACACGGCAGCGGTGCGGTAGCCCTGCGCGCTGAGCGTATCCCAGATGCGCGGCGCCCTGCAGCGATGGGCGAGATTGATGCGGTGATTGTAGCTGCCGGCAATGCGGTCGCGGAAACCGTAGAGGCCGAGCTCGCCGGGGCTGCGGCCCGTCGTCATGCTGGCCCAGGCCGGCACGGTAATCGGCGGCACCGTTGAGCGGGCGCGAAAGGCGCTGCCGCCGCGCCAGAGCGCCTGAAGATTCACAAGCGAGGCCGCCCAGGGGAAATCGAAAAGTCGCGGTGGCACGCAGTCGAGCCCGATGACCAGCGTCGGCTGCTCCATGCGCGACAGCCTGAGACGAACGCGGCGCATGCGCCAGCGCCGGCGCACGTCACCTGTGCCGGCGCTTCGGCTCCGCCCCGCTTCGGACAGGGCCGCGCTCGCGGAGGCGAGCCACCGTGCGACCATCGCGGAAGTGTGCTTCCATGCACGCATGTTTTTGCGCACGAACTCTAACGTTTCCGATGTTGCCGCGCGGAGCCGCTCTTTGACCCGAGGTGTGGCCCAAGGCGTGGCCCATGCGGCGGCTCATGGTGCGGCCAGGCCGCTATCGTTGGCCGCTGCGAAGGCGGCACGGCGTAGCGAAGGTCTTCGCAGCGGGCTGCGCGCGCCGGTGATCTTTGGCGCGTTCGCGCTCGCTGGTCTGCTCCTCAGCAGCGCCGGTTGCGACAGCTGTTCCGGGGGATCCAAGTCCGCTTCCTCCGAGCTGCCACCTGCTGCGGCGACCTACACGTCCCGCGGCAAAGCCGTGCATGTGCCCAGCGGCACCCGTCCCGGGGAGAAAATCGTGATTCACCACGAGGCGATTCCGCACTTCAAGGACCGCAAGGACGAAGTGGTAGGCATGGAATCGATGCAGATGTCGTTCGAACTCAGCGAAGCCAAGCTCAGCGAGGGACTGCGGCCGGGACAACCTGTGCGCTTCACCTTCGAAGTGCGTTGGGAAGGTGATGTTCCACTGCGGGTCATCGCCGTCGAGGCGCTACCGGATAACACCGAGTTGACCCTCGCGACCATGCCGCAGATGCACTGAAGCCGCGCGCTCTGCGTGCACGTCCGCCGACGCCAGGTCCCGCGGGCCAACACGCACTGCGCGTTGTCCGCGCCAGGTCGACGCCTAGTGTTCGCTAGCGCGGGCTCGCGCTTCGAGGGAGGTCAGGATGACGCTGACGAGGGTGTCAAAGTTGGTTTCCAAGTTAAGGTCGACCTCCCGGACGCCCGCGCGCTCAGCGCCGGCGCTCGACCAGAAGCGGATACCGGCGGTTTCGAAAAGGGCGCCAAGGCGTGGGTCAAGGTCAACACCGGCTTCATGCAGTCCCTTGAGCACCAGGCTTCCCATCCGGAAGTAGCCGAAGCTGCGTCCTTGCTGCGCTTGAAGCAGTCGCGCTTCCTCCACATTGCCTAGCGTCGACTCCACCGTGGTCGACTCCACTGTGGTTGACTCGGCCGTGGCTGACTCGGCAGTGCCGGCCATGAACTTTTTCATGCGGGCGATCAACGCTTTGCGGTCCGGGCCCGTGCCTGAGTAGGTCGCATCGCCGCCGCGCATGACCGCGAAGAAGTAGGTCGTGTCAACCTTCGCCTTGGGCGCTTTCTTGGCGCCCTTGGCGGGCGCGGGTTTGGGGAAGGTCAGGGTGACGATAAAGTCGTCTTTGGAGGCGCGGTCCTTGGGGCCAAGGCGTGCAATCCTGCCTTTGGGCCATACTTTCTCTAGCGCCTCTTGGCCCAAAAGGTCTCCAAGATAGCGCTTGCTCGCGCGGTCCTTGAGGATAGCCAGGAGCTGGCCTGTCTGGGTCCGGACGTCCGCGAGAGCTGAGCTGGAAACCGACAGGCTCCACTCTGAACGCCACTCCCCGATGTAGTTTAAGGCGATTGCGCCGAGGCCATTTAAGGAGCTGTCCGCGTCCGACGGCTCGGGCTCGGTGGGGCTCACTGCTGGGCCCGTGCTGGCATCTTCGCTCTTTAGAATATGGCCAGTGGCATGTACGGCGCCTTCGTTCTTGGTGAATGATTCAATGAGCGTATCGCTGAATGTCACGATGGGCGCGGGCGCATGGGTGTCCTCCAAGTAGGCGATGACGAGAGGGCCCAGCGCCGGCCCGGGTGTGACGGATTCTCCGGGCAGATAGGCGACGGTGCTCGTCGCATCGCTCGGGACCTTCCAGAAGGCTTCGGGCACTGCGCCCACCGAGGCTGCGGCCTGGGTGCTGTGACGGTAGAGCCACGAATCGCCTTCGCGCAGCGTCAGGCTCGCGCGGCCTTGGAGACGATTGTCCTTGAGTGTGATGCGAAGTCGTCCTTGCTCAAGGGCTTCAAGACTGCTGCGCCAGGCTGCGATGGTTGCAGGCAGGGCCGCCTTCACCTTCGGGAACGCTTGCAGCAGCGGGGCGATTGGCGACTCGCTGCCGCCTTCCAGCAGTCCGAGCAGCGGCTCGTAGCGCTTTTGAAGACGGTTGAGGTCTACAAAGAGATCGATATCGCCGTCGGGCGCGGGTGCTTTGTGGATGCTGGCCCGGAGGTAGTCGATGAGCGCGGGAGCGGGCAAGCCACCGATGCCGCAGACAAGGCGGTAGGGCGCGGCGCCGAGCGCCTCAACCAGGACGCAGCTCGAGCCAACCTGCGTCCGGCGCGTTGTCAGCGGCCGTGCGACCTCGTCGACGCGGGGCAGCAGTTCGAGCAGCTTTTGAGCGTCCGCAACAGGCAGCGCGTAGGCGCCCTGCAGGTGCGGCGCTAGGGCATCGCCCTGCAGCAATACGCCGAGGCCGACCGTTGCGGACGTTAAGAATGCATCGGTGAAACCGGGAATCTGACTCTCCGCCACCTCCCGCCACTCAAGGCCTGGAACCGCGACCGCAAGCACCTTGTCCGCGAACTTGCCCGGCGCCGCAATTTGGCCATAGGCCACCAAATTGCTCGGTGCGGCTACTGCGACCGGGGCCGCTTCCGTCGGGAGCGCCGGCTCCGCACGCTCCACGGGCTTCGACGTCTGCGGGCGCTGCTCCTTAGCGGCACCGCCGCAGTGAAACAGTCCTCCGCCTAAGCACAGCATCAGTGCCCACAGCGATAGTCGCGGGAGACGCCGCATCTCGGGGGGGGTGGCCAGTGTGTTGCGCGGCCACCGTGCGCTCGACTCGGACTGCTTCGCTGCGGGCAGCACCTTGCCCCGTGGGCGCGCCGCGCGCGTGCCGCGGCTGCCATCGTGCGGTGGCTGCGCGGTCGTTAGCACCGAGGAAAATCGTTGTGACGCGAGACGCTGCGCGGCGTCGGAAACGGCGACCTCATTCATGGGCCGGCAAACTGACATGCTCCTTCCGGTCTGTCATCCAGCCGCGCATGCGGAGCAAAGGTCTTGAGGCCCGCCGAAATAACACCTGTCGGCTTTACTGCTTAGCGTGATACGCGACAGATAGCGCTCGGTGCGTCGCAGAGTCTCGCGTTAGCGAAGCTTTTCTCGCCACTATCGCCGGCGCGCTGGGTGGTGCGCTCGCCCACACCCCAAAAGCCAAATCGAGTCACCTCCGCGTCCGGCGCACTGCGGTACTGACAGAAGTGGCGGAAGCCTAAAGCCGCGTCTTGCGGCGTGTGCGAGCAGTAGGATGCGGTGCGGTGCTCGCCGGCGCACGGCGCGCTGCCCTCAAAGCGCAGGCTTTCCTGCGACACGCAGAAGCCAGTTTCGATGCCATCGCCAAGTACCCCTACCATCAACGCATCCGCGAATGCCTCGGCGTAGGCTGGCCAAGTGTGCTCAGCGTCGCCGAGCCCCTGGAGCACGAGCCGGAGCGCATAGGGATCCAGCTGGGAGAGCGGCGTCGCTAGGTCACTGTCAAGTTGACGCACCGTGCCGGTCACGTCGCTAAAGCGAAGGCTTAACCGCATGTCAGCCGTTGCATAGCGTTCCATGCACGCCGTCGCGTCGGGGGCGGCAAACACGCCGGAAAGGCTCCCCGCAACCCCGATGCTGTCGGCCGCTGCGAAGTGCGCACAGTCATCTGCCCCCACGAGCCTCGCCCGTGGCGGACCCTCCTCAATGTCGGGGGTCGCGATAGCGGCGCTCGGAGGTTGCCGCGTTTCAAGTGAGCCCGGCTCCTGAATCGCCGCACTGCACGCTGTGACTGCAAGGGCCACAGCGCCGCAAAACCCCACGAGCCGGAATGACGCTATGCCTTCCGGTCGCACACTTAGCTGGCCGCCGAGCCGCGGGCGTTGCTCACTAGGGTGAGAAGGTCCTGTCATCTCGCTTCTCCTCTCGTTTCGTTGCGTCGGATGCCTGGCATATTGTCGGAATCCGCTTCGACACCGAAGCCCGGTCGACTGCAGAAGATGACGCACGACCAGGGTCAGATCCGCGTGTGTCAGCGTGCACAAGCCCTAACGCAGGGCACCCAACGCGCGGAGTAGTGACCTGCACGATTCGGGCCGGACATCGGGCGCCGCTCAAGAAAAGCATTTCGGGAGCCCTCCACGCTGGCGCAACCCTATGTGTCATGGGGGCACCACCGAGACGGGGATGGGCTGGACTATCGTTGCGGTCTAGCGTTAACGGCGGGTGTCCGCGGGAAGGGATCGTCTTTAACTATTCAAAAGCATTCAGCACTGACGGAGGTAGATGGTGCGCATGTGCGTGAGGAGGCAGCGCGTGCCTCCAGGGTGTCAACGGCCTGTCACGACGGCTCTGTTCGCAAGGATGCGCCTCACGCCCTGGCTTCAAGTCTGGCCACCGACCGCTTGGTGTACATTGGTTGCGCAGCAGTGGTCTGCCCCGGGGCCCCCGGCGAGCGGACTCTGAGATCATGGGCGATTCATGGGCCACCTCCCCGGTAACTGTTCAGGGGGGCATTTTGAAAATGCCCCCCTGAACAGTGAGTGCGTGGGTGGCACCTTGACCTGTGGCGCCGCATCGGCAGACTGGCTGCATGACGGGAAGTTCGGTCGAGGCGCTTGCTTGGTTTGAGGGGCGGGTATGTCCTGCGGAAACGGTGCGCATCGGTGCCCTCGACCGTAGCTTTCTTTACGGCGATTCCGTCTTCGAAGTGTTTCGTACCTACGGTGGCAAGCCCTGTCAGCTTGAGGCTCACGTGCGGCGGCTTGAGGCCTCCGCTGCACGGCTACGTTTCGTTGAGGTGCCGCCTGGAGAAACGCTTGTTGCCGTGGGCGAGGCGTTGAGCGCGGCTGCTTATGACCGGTTT
>SLEO01000028.1 GCA_007124745.1 Myxococcales bacterium | reverse complement strand
GCGCCAGGCAAGCCGGCAGCGCGTCACCAGACACCAAGCCTCGCGCCCGCGCGTGAGCCCAAAAGCGCGCAGGAGCTTCAAGAGGCCACCGAACGTGCGGTCTTCATCGAATACCGGGAATGCTCGCGTGCCCGGTACCCAGCTTAGGGCCCAGTCCAAAAGCGCTGAGACCAAGTCTTCGAAGTCGCACACCCGGGCGACTCGGGACACTGTCTTGAATGTGTCGCTGTAGGCCAGAGCCCAACATCGCATGCCCCAGAAGCAGATCCGTGGAGCCGATGCGCTCTCAATCATGCAAAGTGCTCCAGCCGCCTTGCGCGCGTGCTACGAGTAGTCTCGACGACGGGAGGCAGGCATGCACATCAGAACTCACATCGATATTTTCGCGGAGGCAGATGCTGTGTGGCAGGTGCTCGCCGACACACAGGCCTACCCCACGTGGAACCCCTTTGTTCGCGAACTCTCGGGCAATTTAGAGACGGGAGAGACGCTGAAGGCTTCGATTCAGCCGCCGGGCAAGTCTGCCATGACCTTTAGGCCCCGGGTCCTCGTGGCTGAACCGGGAAAAAGGCTTCTTTGGCGCGGGCATCTTTGGGTTCCTGGGCTCTTCGACGGGGAGCACGATTTTCGCATCGAGCCTCTGCAAGCGGGCGGCGTTCGCTTTCACCACGAGGAAGCGTTCTCTGGCCTGCTGTTGCCCTTCATGCGCTCAAGCCTTGAGCGCCACGTCACGCGCGGCTTCGAGGCAATGAATACAGCCCTCAAGGCGCGCGTTGAGCAATCCGCGATGAGCGCGACGTAGCGGCACCCGTGGGCCTGAGCCATCCCCAGGGTGAGCCTGGGGGACGAAAGCCGCGGGGAAATGGGCCTTCCGTGCGCGGACCCACCCACCCCACCATACTTACTCCAGGCCCATTTCCCCGCGGCTTCCTGCGTCTCGAGTTCATGAGGGGATCGCTCAGCCCGTGGGCACCTAGGTCAAAGACCGTCTCGCAGGACGATGTGATGAACAAACAGCGGCTCGTCTGAGTTCGCGTGCCAATTATAGGGCGTCAGGCGAAAGCTACGGTTACCCGAAAGGTGGCTGAGGTCATCGGACGTGACGTCGATGAAGTAGGAGAGAAAACGCTGCGTCGCCGTGCGGTCGTGCTGTGCATCTTGTCCGTCCTGGCGACCTCCGATGGTCTGGATACCGAAACGGTAATCGTTGTTGTCAAAATAAGTCAGTCCAAAGCTTACCTGGCGGCCTGAGCGTGCTTTTTCGGCCTCTAAGAGTTCAATGAGACGGCGCTTAAATGTGCCCACAATGTAGTGCCGCGTGGCGTCACTTTCACCGTTAATGTGGTCGTTGCCAAAGGTGGGGAGTTCGACGCCATCACTCGTCGTCTGAAGCAACGATAAATGGTGGGCGCCAAATCGCATGATGCCGTTGAGCGCTGGCTCCCCAGGCTGTGACACGGCCTCGATCCAAACACCTTGAGCAGGCACGGCGCGCTGCAGCGCCGGCAGCCCAGCGACCTCGCCCACCATGGGAATCACGGTGATTGCAACGAGCCCACGAGCCTCTGGGGCAACAGGTAGGGTGGCCGAGGTGAAATCAGCGCTCACGGTGTGCGTCTGCTGATCGGCGCCACTTAAGACGATGCGGTAAGACGTGAGTACAGAACGCGGGCCCTCGGAGCGCCAGGCGAGATGCAGGTCACGCGTGCCGGGATCATACGCAAGCGAGTGGATGTCCACTTCTGCAGACTGTTGAAATCCCTCACAAATAACTGGTCGCCCTATTGAACAATCCGTAGAACGCCAGCCCCCCGTGTTGCGCGCTATCCGAATGCAGTCATCCAGTTCTCTGCTCGCCCTTGGCTGATTGTCTTCCCATGCGTGGAACGCACCATTGAGAGGTCCCGGCTGCACTGCATCGCGACGCCAAAAGCCAGCGGTCTGAGAGCGCCAACCAATGACCTCATTATCATCCACAAGCTCGGTCGCACCTAGCCACGCCGCATCAAGGTCGTGCGTAGCAAGCACGTCTTCCAGTCGTGCCTGGTCATCTATATCGTGCACCTCAAACACTCTGAGACCCTGACTCCGACAACGTGCTTCCGCGTCATCGAAGCTTTCTGGCTGCGGGCACACCATGACGAAGTGCACGCCCTCCAGGGCGCATTCGCATGCAGCGTCACAAGTCGCCGGCGTGCAGTTCGCATGACACACGTCGCTCGGCCCACCGTCATCGCAGGGTTCATCGCCCTCTACGATGCCGTCGCCGCACACCGACAGCGCCTGCCGCGCGGTCGCACCCACCCCCGGCAGGAATACGTTGCTGGCCTCTTCGAGTGCGCCGGTGGTAGTCGCTTCACCACCGCTAACGCCGTCGTTGTCGACAGAGCCAGGCGCGATTCGTTCGTAACCGATGAAGCCACAACCGCCGCCAAAGGCCAGCAGGCCAAGCCCTAGGGCGAGGGCCACAATACCCGCAGGACCGAACCCCGATGCCGCGCCTTCGTATCCCGCGGAAAGTACAGCCACGATTAAATGATACACCAACTTAGCGCTACCCGTAAAGTGCCGCTGGCCACCCGAAAGCGCGCACGTCAACGCACGGCGCTGTCCTGCAGCCGGCAGCGCAGCCCCAGGGACGCCGCGAGACCCTTGGACATCTTGCGTGGGGCTTGACGGAATAGTGCGACAGCGCTATCCTGATATTGAACTCTATTATCGATTGGGTTCCCCCTGGGCCACCCCCGAGGCCGGACAGTGTCCTTCCCCCCCCTCGAGATGTCTTCCCTCAGCATCTTGTGTCCGGCTTCGGGGCTGTACGATGGGGGCTTTCGTCTCATTGCTTTTGTGCGCTGCGGCATAGTGGTGCCTCCCCTTGGAACAGGATGGCGTTGCGAGAGCGCGGTTATCAGGTCGTAGTGCGAACGTGTTCGCCTTGCTTCGATGCAGCGCTGTGAGCCAGAGTTGGCTGGTAACCTTCAGGGGGTCTAGAAAGCGAAAACGCTGCGGGAAGAAGCAAGTGGGCGCCCTGGCCCCGCTTGCCGGCTTTAGGCCTCCTTATGGGCAGAGTGGGGGAGGGCTTGCGGGATTCACTCCCGAAAACCCGGGGGCATTTTGTAAAATGCCCCCTGAACAGTTACGCTGGCTGATATGTGCTTTCACCTTTCACGCACGCGGGCGCGCTCCGCGGCCGGAGGCCCGCGTAGGGCCAAGGCTTGGACTGCGGCTTGGCGCGGTATTCGGCTGGCGGCTCTCGGCTTGCTGGTCGCCCTGCCCGGCATTGCTGCAACACTTTGGGCGGCGCCGGAAGACCGTGTGGTGGTGGCAAAGATCGGCGGCGAGATCGAGCGGGGCACAGCCGCTTACGTGAGGCGAGCGGTGCGCGACGCACAATCCGCGCAGGCATTCGTACTGATACTGGATACACCGGGCGGCAGGGTGGACGCCGCGCTTGAGATTCGGGACGCGTTACTCGATAGCAGCGTCCCCACCATCGCGTTTATCCGGCGCAATGCCTATTCGGCAGGCGCGCTTTTGGCCTTGGCGTGTGAGAAAGTCTACGTCACGCCGGGCGGCGTTATCGGCGCGGCGGCACCCGTCGACGGCGGTACTGGGAAAGGCGCTGGGGAGAAGGCGACCTCCGCGGTGCGCGCGGCCTTCGCTGCTACAGCAGAGCGTCGGGGACGAGACCGCAGGATTGCCGAGGCCATGGTCGATGAGTCCGTGGAAATCGAGGGCCTAATTGCCGTGGGCAAACTCCTATCGCTCACAGCGGAACAGGCACTTGAGCTAGGCATCGCCGATGGCTCAGCCGAAACACTGGAAGCGCTTCTCAAACAGGTCACCGTTGGAGAGGCGTCGGCCACGCTTGAGGGCGCTACCATCGAGCGCGTCGATCCCGGGTTTGCGGAAAAACTCGCAGGGTTCATCACGCAGCCCGCGGTGGCCTCGATACTCATGTCTCTCGGATTTCTGGGACTTCTCTTTGAGATCAAGACCCCGGGCTGGGGCGTGGGCGGTTCCGTCGCACTCCTTAGCCTGGGCTTATTTTTCTTTGGCCATAACCTGGCAGGCCTTGCGGGTTGGGAAGGCGTCGCCCTGGTTGCGGTAGGTGTAGCGCTTTTGGCGCTCGAGATTTTCGTGATTCCCGGCTTTGGCGTTGCGGGGGGCCTCGGACTGCTGGCCATCCTCGGTGGCCTCTTCATGTCGATGGTGGATTTCAAGTACCCCGAGTTTGGCGCCATGACAGACGCGGCGGGCGCCCTTGCCGTCACGATGGTGATTACCCTTTTCGCGGTGCTCTTTCTGTTGCGTTACGTCCCGCGTATGCGGCTTGGAGGCATCGTGCTGCGCACGGAGGTCCTCAAGGCGCCCGTCGACGGGGACATGCAGGTGCCGGAAGCGCCGCGCCTGGAGCTTGGGGAAGTCGGGGTCGCCCTTTCGGACTTGCGCCCGGCGGGCGTAGCGCGCTTCGGTGACGTGCGCAGAGATGTCGTCAGCGAGGGGGACTACATCGAGGCAGGGGCGTCACTGCGCGTGATTCGTATCGATGGCTACCGAGTTGTCGTCGTCAAGCAGTCGTGATGACCGGCGCCGGCGAAAAATGCTCGCGGGACGGTTGACGTGCGGCTACCATTCATCGCTAGAGGCGGGGCGCGCGCCTGTCGGAGCCGACACTAGTCGACCGACGGACCGGCATCTCGCTCGCGGGCGCCGACTTTTCGTAGGCGCCGCGGTGTGGAAGCGCGACAGGCCACGAGGCGTGTAGCGCGCAACTATTGACAACGAGCAGACCCCTATGGACACGCCCTTCGTACTGTTTATCGCCGTCCTGATCCTATTCGGCATGTTCGCCTTTTTGTCCTTTGTCCCGATCGGGCTTTGGATCACGGCGCTCTTCTCCGGCGTGCACGTCAAAATAGGCATGCTTGTCGGGATGCGCCTCCGCAAGGTGCGTCCTAACGAGATCGTAAGGCCGCTCATCTCGGCAACCAAAGCGGGCCTCGACCTCAACATTGAGGACATGGAGGCGCACTCGCTCGCGGGCGGCAACGTGGAACGCGTGGTCACCGCGCTGATCTCCGCCAACCGGGCCAACATCCCGCTTCCTTGGATGCGGGCGGCGGCGATTGACCTCGCCGGACGTGACGTGCTCGAGGCCGTGCAGGTTAGCGTTAACCCCAAGGTCATTGAAACGCCCCGCGTCGCGGCGGTGGCCAAAGACGGCATCCAGCTTGTGGCAATCGCCCGCGTGACGGTGCGCGCCAACATCGAGCGTCTCGTCGGCGGCGCCGGTGAGGAGACCATCCTGGCGCGCGTCGGCGAAGGTACGGTTTCCGCGATTGGCTCGGCGTCGCGTCACAGCGAAGTGCTCGAGAACCCCGACCAAATCTCTAAGAACGTCCTTGCCAAAGGTCTCGACTCGGGAACAGCCTACGAGATCCTCTCCATCGACATCGCCGACGTCGACGTCGGGCGCAATATCGGCGCGCAGCTCCAGAGCGACCAGGCTCAGGCAGATACGCGCGTCGCGCAGGCCAAGGCAGAAGAGCGCCGCGCGATGGCGGTAGCGCTTGAGCAGGAAATGCGCGCGAAGGTGGTGGAAGCAGAGGCACAGGTGCCCTTGGCTTTCGCCGAAGCGCTACGCAGCGGCAACCTAGGCTTGATGGACTACTACCGCATGCGTAACATTGAAGCAGACACGGAGATGCGTAGCGCTATTTCCGGGGGCGACTCGGACAAGAAGAACCCCTCTAGCTAACAGCGATGGACTTTGACGACATCACCCGGGCGCTGATCAACCTCGCGGTGCTTGCGTTGATCTTCATCGGTCCGGCGCTCAAAAAGCGTAAGCGTAACACCCCGCCCCGTCCAAAGCCGGGGCTTCCCGGTGCGCGACTACCCGAACAGAGCGACCCGGACGCCGCAAATGAATGGGAGGCGTTGCTACGCCGGATTCCAGGCCTGCCCCCCGAACCCACCTCAAAGCCGACGGCGGCGCAGCGCCCCGTGCCCGCTCCCGCGCCTCCACCCGAGCCCGCACAGGACGCCTGGTTCGAAGCGTCAGACGGCTTTGTTCCCACGCCTGATTTTCCAAGTTATGCCTACACGCCGGAAGCGGAAAACGTTGAGGGGCTAAGCTCGCGCGAGGGCTACAAACCTATTGAGTTCTCGGAAGAACCCCTGCTCTACGAACCGGGCGCGTCCGCGCCCGCTGCGATCACCGACGGTGCGCGCCACCGCGCGCACGGCGCTGCCTGGCGCGCGATTCTGCAGGCACGACTGAAGTATCCAAAAAGCGCGCAAGAGGCTATCCTGCTCAACGAAGTGCTCTCGCCGCCGCTGGCATCTCGCCCGCCACGCTAGGCGCGGGGCCGAGGTGTTCGGTTGAATGGCACGCGAGGTCAATGCGTCTGCAAGAAATACGCGTTAGCCAAGGTTGACCTTTCGAGGACACGGTTTCGGATGCTTGCCACCACACCCAACTGCAAGGCTGTGTCCCGCGGGGTGTGGGGGCTCGGCGTCTTGCTGCTGTTAGCCCTGGGTGGATGCGCCACCACCCGCGTCGTGACGCGGGTTGAAGCCTATGCCCGGCCGGGCGCCCCCAAGGCCACCCGCTACGTGATGGTGCCCGGCAATGGCGAGACCACGCCCGATAACCTGACTTTCCAGGAATACGCTTTCCTTTTTGAGCAGGCACTGGCCGGCGCGGGCTTCGAACGCGTCGCGGATACCGAGCGCGCGGAGTTGATGGTGTATCTGAGCTACGCGACAAGCGAGCCGCAGACGCAGACCTACAGCTACGTTCGCCCGATTATGGGGCAGACAGGTGTGCGGCAGGAGGTGCAGACCGAGACGGACCCGCGGACCGGTGCCACCACCGAGACCACAACACGCACGCCGATTTACGACGTGGTGGAGTACAGGACGGAATACGCCGAGCGCATTGTCTACGAGCACGTCTTCACGCTCGAAGCCTACGAAGCGCTGCCCTATCTCGAAAGCGGGGCCATGCTGAAGGCCTGGAAGGTCAATACAGCGAGCATAGGTCCCAGCTCAGATCTGCGATTTGTCATGCCGTTTATGGTCGCCTCAAGCCGGCGCTACTTCGGTGCAAGTACGGGTCACGTCGTCACCCAAGAGATATCGAGCAACGACGCCTTCGTAAAGCAACTGCGGGCCCAACTAGCGCCCCAGATCGAGTAGCGCCGCGGCCTGATCACGGGCACCACGGGCGCGCAGACGGGCGCGAGCACGCCGTTTGAACGCGAAGCGCACACCACAGACCTGCAGGTAGAGCGCTGGAAGCATGAGCAGGATGATGAGGGTGGCAAAGAGGACACCGAAGCCAAGCGAGAGCGCCATGGGAATCAGGAAACGCGCTTGAAGCGAGGTCTCCAGGATCATCGGGGTCAGTCCGAAGAAGGTAGTGAGCGACGTGAGCAGGATGGGGCGGAATCGCCGGCGCGCAGCGCGCCGAGTCGCCGTGGACACGCCCATACCTCGCGCGCGGTAGGTATTGATACTCGCGAGCAAAATCAGCGAATCATTGACCACAACACCACTGAGCGCGACGAAGCCAAAGAAGCTCATGATGCTGATTTTGTAGCCGAGCAGAAGGTGACCGACGGTGGCGCCAACGATGCCAAAGGGTATGGCGGACATGATGAGCAGCGGCTGAGCATACGACCGGAAGGCGACCGCCAGCAGCGCAAAGATGGCGAAGATGGCCAGGGCAAAACCAATCGCCATGCCGGCCTGCGTCTCCTTCTGCGCGGCTTGGTCGCCGCCAAGCTCGTAATGCAGCCCAGGGTAGCGCGCTAAAAGCTGGGGCATCAGGTCCGCCTCGACCGCCGCGTTAATCGCGCCAGCGTTGGCGTCCTCGCTCACCTCGGCGGTGACATTGAGGACCCGGCGGCCATTATGCCGTTCGATTTCGGTGTAGCCGCGGGTCGGCTCCACAACTGCCGCCTCGCCAAGGGCAATTTCGCCCCGCGCTTTGGTGCGTAAGCGCAGGTTCTCAAGGGTAGACAGCACCTCGCGTTCTGCCCGCGGCAGCCGGACCATGACCTTCACCTCGTCGCGTCCGCGCTGATAGCGCAGCGCCTCTGCACCATAAAAAGCGTGGCGCACCTGCGTCGCAAGGTCGGCGGCGGTCAGCCCAAGCGCGCTGCCCTCGTCGGTCAGGCGAAAGAGGCGCTCCTCCTTGCCCGCGCGGCTCCCCTTATCCACCTCCTCGACGCCAGAGTAGTCCCGCAGCCGTCCACCGAGTTCGCTCGCCGCGGCGTTTAGCGTCTCGATATCCCGGTGGCTCAGGCGGAAGTGGATAGGCGACCCCGAGCCTACATCGGTAGTGTAGCGGTAGTGGAGCTTGTCGATGCCGGTGATGTCTGCGAGCCGGCTGCGCCACTCGCGCACGAACGCACTGAGGCCGAAGGGACGCTCTGCCGCCGGAACGAAGCCCACCACCACCTCCGTCTGGTGCGCGGAGGCCTCGCGGTTCTTGTCCTCGCTGAACTCGTCCTGTAGCCCGATGCGTCCGACGCGGGCCATGATGCCCTGCCCGTAGCGCTCGGCGCCTCCTAGCGCTTCCAGGCTCGCTTGCGCCGCGGCGATGACGCGCGCCTGAATGGCACGCGTTTCCGCCACCGGTGTGCCGTAGGGCAGTGTGACTTCGACGCCGGCGAAGTCTTGCTCGATGCGCGGGAAAAACTCGGCTTGCAGCCGGCCGCCCAGCACCAGGCCGACACACAAGACAAGAGCGCTCGCTGCAATCGCCAGGGTGAGCCCCCGCGCGCGCAGCACGCGCGCCAGCAGGGGCACGTAGTAGCGAATAACGGCGCCTTCAAACCAGCGCCCAAAGCGGGACTGCGCCCGACTCAAGTGACCGATGCCCACCGAGCGCAGCAGGTAGTTGCGCCAACCCGGCGCCTCGATCGGTGTTGAGTGGGCAAGGTGGGCCGGCAAGATCAGCAAAGATTCGACGAGGGAAAGCAGCAGCACCAGGACCACCACCACAGGCATCTGCATGAAAAACTTTCCATAGACGCCCGGCACAAACATGAGCGGCATGAAGGCCATGCAGGTGGTGGCGATGGAGAAGATCACCGGCCGGGCGACCTCGCGTGCACCGTTGATGGCGGCATGGAGGGGTGTTGAACCGCGACCGCGTTCGAGGTGAATCGCTTCGCCGACGACGACCGCATCATCGACCACCATCCCAAGGGTGATGATGAAGCCGAAGAGCGAAATCATGTTGATGCTGACGTTGCCGAAGAGCGGCAGCAGGACGAACGCGCCGATGAACGAAATCGGTATCCCGGCGGTCACCCAGAACGCAAGCTTCAGCTCGAGGAAAAGCCCGAGCACGCCGAGCACCAGCAGAAGCCCCAAAAACGCGTTCCTCAACAGCAGGTCGATGCGGCCGCGCAGGAACTCGGACTGGTCATTCCA
The DNA here is from genome assembly GCA_007124745.1 of Myxococcales bacterium. Taxonomy (GTDB): domain Bacteria; phylum Myxococcota_A; class Polyangia; order Polyangiales; family SLQV01; genus SLQV01. Next base: position 9,855 of record SLEO01000028.1, on the reverse strand, counting down.
GAGGCTGAGCTGCACACCGTCGGGGAGCTTGCCTTCCTGCTCGGCCAGGTAACGCTTCGCTGCCTCCGACACGGTGAGCGGGCTCTCGTCGCCGACGCGGTAGAGGCCCACCAGCACCGCGGGCTCGCCGTTGAAGGTGGCCTCGTCGTCGCTCTCTTCAAAGTCGTCGCGAATGGTTGCAACATCGCTCAGACGCAGCAGTGCGCCCTTGTCGCCTTCGCGTAGGATGATGCTTTCGAACTGGCTGCCGCGCAGGCGACGCTCGTCCGTCCGCAACAAGACTTCGCCCGAGGCGGTTCGCAGCGAGCCACCTGGGCTTTCGACGGAGCCCTGCCGCACTTTTTCGGCGATTTCGCCGAGGGAGAAGTTGAGTTTCCGTAGCGTAGCTTCGGGGACCTCAATGGCGATTTCGTGCGCGCGGGCGGAGCCGAGTTCGACGTAAGTGACGGCATCATCCCCCATCAGGTCGAGGCGCACTTTCTCGGCGTAATCGCGCAGAACATGGGGGTCGGCGCTGCCGTGCACCGCAACGGTGACCACCTTCATCTTGAAGCCGAAGAGGCTAACCACCGGGCGCTCGATGGCTTCGGGAAACGCAGTGATGCGGTCAACGGCGCTCTTGACGTCGCTCAGCGCTCGGTCGGCGTTGGTGCCGCGCAGCAGCTCGATGGTCACGATGCCCATGCCCTCGGCGGCGGTGGCGCGCACTTCCTTGAGGCCCTCGATAGTACGAACCGCTTCCTCAATGGGCGCCACGACGCCGGACTCCACCTCTGTTGGCGCCGCACCGACATAGGTCGCGTGAACGGTGATCACATCGAGCTCAAACTCAGGAAAGACTTCCTGTTTGATCTGAAGGAGGGTCAAGCCGCCCGCAAAGAGCAGGAACACCATCAGTAGATTGGAAGCGACCGGGTTCTCCGCCATCCAAGCGATGACGCCCCGACCCGGCATCAGGCTCCCTCCCTCACCCTGCTCCGAAGGTGCCCCCGCCATCTCACTCAGCCTCGCCAGCCTCGACCTGGCCACCTTGACCCCGGCCATCTTCGGCCGAGCTATCGTCAACAATGCGCAGGGGCATCCCCGGCAGCGGGGAAGCGAGGGCGGAGATAACCACGAGGTCGCCCTCGTAGAGTCCCGAAGCGATGTACACGTGTTCCGGCGTCCGCCAGGCGACGGTAGCGGGTCTGAACTCGAGACGTCCCTCCGTGTTCGACACGAAGAGTTGGTCACGCTCACGGAGGGCGGAACGCGGCAGCTCGAAGACGCCCTCGAGCTCGCCGGCCTCAAGCTCGACATGGACGAAGCTGCCGAGCAGCAACGGAAGCTTGGCTTCGGCTTGCGTCTCTAGCGCTGATGGCTCGGGTGGCGCCTTTCCGGCCCGGGATGCTCGGGGCGCGCTAGGTGCCAATGCCTGCGCGAGCGGCTCGGGCACGCGTACGATGAGCTGCGCCATACGGCTGCCGGCCTCAAGCTCGCCGCTCAAGCGCAGCGCGCTACCTTGAAAGTGCTGACGGGTGCTCCCCACGTTGAGCCATACGTCCGCACGGCTTGCTCCGTCCTCGCCGCCGGGAAGCGTGCTCGAATCCGGGCTCGCCGATTTCCGGGTCGCAGGCGTCTGGCCCTGGGGCTTGTGCGCGGCGGCGTCACCTGGGAAGCGGAGATGCTCGGTGGCGCCCATAGGGAGCGTGGCCCTCACCCAAAATGCCTCAATGCTCGCAAGGCGCGCCAAGGATTCGCCCGGCGCGACAACCCGGCCAATCTCGACATCACTGGTGAGCACAAGTGCATCGAAGGGCGCGACAATGCGGCAGCGCTCGAGGTTCAGCTTCGCGCGACCCACCGCGGCAACTGCCGCATCCAGCCGGGAGCGGGCGGACGCCAAGTAAGGTGCGCGCAAAGCCAGTTCTTCTAGGGCGGCTTCGGCGCTCGCAGACGCCGCGTCCTCACTAGGGGGCTTCGCGTTGCCACTCCGCGCACGAGCTTGCCATTCACGGGCCGCTACGGCCGAGCGCGCCTCTTCTTCCTTAAGGGCCACCTTGGCCTGCGCCACCCCCGCTTCGGCTTCCCGGAGCGCCGACTCAGCGTCGCGGGGGTCGAGGGCAAAGAGCACCTCCCCGCGCTTAACCCGCTGGCCCTCCCGCAGCCGCGGCGAGAGTTGAATGATGCGCCCCGCAAGCTCCGTCCGCACTGTCAACGCGCGCTCGGCCTCTACTTGGCCACTGGTGATGATGCGTCGCGGGTGCTTTCCACGTACGGCAGGGGTCACCTCGACGGGCGTGCCTAACGTGACCTGCTCCGATCGCGGCGTTTCGGGGCGCGTCTTAACAAAATAGACCGTAGCGCCGAGTGCCAGAAGCAGCACAAGACCGGGAAGCAAAGACTTAAACCAGCGCATCATCGGACGTTCGCGGGCGCCATGCTGCTAGCGCTGCAGGGCGGAGTCAAAGCCAAAGCGGAGGCTGTCCCGCGGAGATTCCGCAGCGCCGCAACACACCTTGCGCGGGCGTCTTGCTGCGGCGCGAAGAATGGGGCACCCCTCGCTACGTCGTGGAACTTTTTCGAGCAGCCGCGCGCCGCGCCCATGCGCCACTTGCGGAACGCATGCGGCCCCAAACCCTTGACGATTGGGTAGGCGACTCGCCCTTCGCCGCGGAAGGCGAACTTGGAGCCAGCCTCCGCGCCGGCTTCGTGCCTTCGCTCCTCTTGGTCGGGCCACCGGGCTGCGGCAAGACCACACTGGCGCGCCTACTCGCCCGAACCACAGGCCGGGCGCTCCTAGAGCTGAGTGCGACGAGCGCAGGCATGGCGGATCTGCGGGCGGTGCTTGAGCGCGCAAGCGCCGTTCACTCGGAAGCGCGCGGCGCACCTTTGCTCTTCGTCGATGAGGTCCATCGCTTGAATAAGGCCCAGCAGGACGCCCTCCTGCCTCACGTCGAAAACGGCGCCGTTGTCTTCATCGGCGCGACAACCGAAGCGCCCGGCTTCGCCGTGCGGCGAGCGCTGCTCTCACGGCTCCACATCATCGCGCTTGGGCCCCTGGCCGAAGATTCCGTTCAAGCACTTCTCCAGCGCGCCCTATACGATGAAGACAAAGGCGTGGGTCGCTCGGGCATACAGGTCGATGACAGCCTGCTGCGGATGCTCGCGAAGCGCGCCCGCGGCGACGGAAGGCGAGCCCTGGCACTGCTGGAGACTCTAGTGAACGCCGCGGCCGCCAAGGGCCTGCGCGAGGCCTCGGAAGACCTTCTGCCGAGCGCGATGCTTGAACAACTTGCGTACGATGGTGACGGCCAGTGGCACTACGACTGCGCGAGCGCATTCATCAAGTCGATGCGCGCATCGCAAGCCAGCGACGCACTGTACTGGCAGGAGCGCATGCTTCAGGGCGGCGAAGACCCCCGCTTCATCGCGCGGCGCATGCTGATCTTCGCAAGCGAGGACATCGGGAACGCAGATGCGCAGGCCATCTTGGTGGCGCACGCCGCAAGTGAGGCGCTTGAGCGCCTAGGCATGCCCGAAGCCCGGTATGCCCTCGCTCAGTGCTGCCTCTATCTCGCGCGCGCCACCAAAAGCCGCGAGACCTGCCGCGCCATCGAACGGGCGCGCGAGGACGTGACCCGCCGCGGCGACCTACCCGTCCCGGCCCATCTGCGCAACACCTAGGACGCGTCCGCCGGCAAGTGCTCAGGGCGTGTTTTACACGCATACCTCCAGGTTTTCGGGAGTGAATCCCGCTCCCCCTAGTGAGTGGCCCTCCCCCATTCTGCCGCTAAGGTCGCCTAAAGCCGGCAAGCGGGGCCAGGGCGCCCACTTGCTCTTTCCCGCAGCGCCTTCAACGTTTAGGCGCCGTGAACGGTTACGCTCGCTGAACTTATTTATGCCACCCGAAGCCTTCTTCTCTTCGAGCACGAAGCTCGTCATTTGCGACATTGACGGCTGCCTCGGCCCGGAGGCGCAAGGCACCGTCCATGATGCGGCGGCCTTGGCCCGTTTGCGGCGCTACAACGAAGAGGCGCAGGCGGGTGCGCCCTGGCCGGCGCTCACCTTGTGTTCCGGCCGGCCCCTGCCCTACGTCGAAGCCTTGGCGCGTGTGCTCGGCGTCCGGCACCCTGCGGTCGCTGAGAACGGTGTGTGGCTGTGGACGCCGACCGAACCTCCTGCCCGGGACCCCGCCATTGAGCCCGCTATTCTGGAGGGCCTCGCCGCGTTTTCTCAGTGGGTCCGCAGCGAGATAGAGCCCCGCAACGTTCAACGGCAGCCCGGCAAGGAGTGTTCGTTATCGCTGCGGCCACAGGACCCAGCAACGCTGGACGCGTTGGTCGAAGAACTGACGGCGTACTGTGAACACGAGCGTCTCCCGGTGCGCATCTCTCGCACCGTGGAGTGGATTAACTGCGACCTCCGCATGGTCGACAAAGGCACGGGTGTCAGCCGTCTGCGCGCGCATTGCGGCCTTGAGCGCGAGCAGCTGGCGGCCATCGGCGATACGCCGCACGACCTAGCGATGCGCCGTGAGGTCGCCCGCTTTGGCGCCCCGGCGAACGCGCATCCCGATGTGAAGGCTCTCGCAGACCGCGTCTCTGCACACCAGGAAGTGCTCGGGGTCTTCGACCTGCTCGCCATCATCGGCGACTAGGGCTCGGTCCATGGCAGCAGCTGCAACTGGAGCAGCGCGGCGACCTCGTTGCACTCCGAGCTTGCGACGATAGCGCGCACCTCGTGAAAGGTGGCGATCAAGAGTTCGCGGATGCGGGCGAGGTCTGCCTCGGAACAGCTCAGGATATTGTAGCTTGCGAGGTCATGGGGGCCGAGGTGGGCGATGCGGTCCGCCGCGACCCCTGCCCAATGGCGCTTCAGCATCAGGTTAATGTGAGGCGCGCCACGCGTATCGATGGTAAGCGGCCGCACGGGAACCCAACGGCCACGCGTCCGGCGCACCACACCCGCACCGCGCATGGCGCTGAGCAATGCGCCCACCTGCCCCGCGCTAAGCCCGAGGCGCCGCGCGCACCACGCGTCATCGTGTGCAGCTAGCCTTCGATAAGCCTCGGTGTACATCAGCTGCAGCAGCGCCGCGGACCAAGGCTCATCGATGATGAGCTGCCGGATAGCTCGACGGCTTTTGACCTCAGGTCCGATGACTGGAAGCGCTTCCGCATCGACCATCCCCCCGAGAAAGTCCGCCAAGCGACCCGTGAGGGCATCTAAGAGCTTAAAGAACTGGGGCGTCCGGGGCTCCGTCTGGCCTCGAAGCCAGCGCCCCACAGCGAAGCGCGAGGCGCCGCAAGTCTCCGCGACTTCGGGCACGGAACGCGTACCCTGCAGCGCTCGCAGCCAGCGCCCGAGACCCTCTCGCGACAAAGGCACTTCTCCCGGCGCGAGCTTAAGTGCGTAGGGCCCGCTAGCCGCTGGCCCGCTGCCGAAGCGCGTAAAGAGCAACTCTTGCTCAACGACCGCAACCGCCTCGGGCTGAAATGCGCGCAGCGCCCCCGCCAAGTCCGCGCCGCACACAAGCGCCACACGCAGTGTCTCCGTCGCTGAAGGAAAGCGCCGCCCCCCCTCCCAGTCCACCACCGGGTTACCGAGGTAGCCCAGCCGCTGAGACAAGGCGCGCTGCGAACGCTTGCCGCGCAAGAGCCTAAAAAACGTACGGGATACTTCAATCACCTTACCAGTATTGCACCGATGCCTACGCCCGCGCGACCGAAACGTGCGTTTACGACGCTCCACCCCGTCGCCACGGAGAGCTGAGGCGCGTATACTTAGTTATGGCGTGCTCCGGTTTAGCGCGCTGATTATCGGAAATCCCCTATGCTTATTCATCGCGCCCTACACTTTCTCCTACTTCTTGCAGCGCTTTCAGGGTGCGCCGCAGACGATGGAACACTGATCGCTGGCAATCCGAATCCACCGGCTGGCAATGATCCGGTTGTTGGCGGAGGTCAAACGGGCCAGTTGATCACTCCGCTGTGTGACGTGACCGAAACGCAGGAGGTCGCCTTCGATGAGCAGGCCGAAGGCATGCTTCTGAGCGCAAGCGCCGCGATGCTGCCATGGCTACAGGCGGTCGAGGGTCAAGTCACGCCCGAGAACGATGCGCAGGCAGCCGCCGTAGCAGGGACGCTTACACTCCAACGCCGCGAAGCACTCCCCATTCTCCTTGAGAGGCGCAGGCCCCATGAGGGCGGGGATGACACCAGCGGCACTCGGCCTAGCAGTGCGATTGAACCCAACTGTGATGACCAAATGCGGATGCCTATCACGCTGACCCTTGATGCGGGGGCCTATGTTCGCTTTGAACTCGCCACTGAGGTCATCATCAGTGCCGACGGCAGCTTTTCGATATTCGGCTCATTACCTCGGTCCGCGCTCAACGGAAGCATCACACCTTCCACCGCATCCGACGATGCCACCGAAACCTTGCTTACTCTGGAGTTAGCGTCAGGTCAGGCTGGAAGCACTGACACCGGAGCCCTAACCGGCGCACTCGAGTGGACGTTCACGCGCGAAAACGACGCTACCGCAACTACCTCGAGAGAAACGGAAGCCACGCTTAACTTCGCGCGCCCAAGCGCTCGGTGACGCCCCCCAAGCGAAGGGCCACCCTCGACAATGCAACCCGCGTTCGCGACCGGAGAAGATAGATCCGTCGCCCGAGACACGGACTAGCCGCGAGGCTAGGTGAGACCGTGAACGCGCCGCCAGCATCATCGCGGCTTAGACATGGCTTGCGCTTCCAGGGCGCACCGACTCACTGAGGGCGATGGCCTGGTGGTCCCGCAAGGAATAGGAGCGGATGTCGTAAGCCTCTTCACTGGGTTCTCGGTAGACTACCGCGTAGTGGTAGTGCTCGCGGCCTGCCCGACGGTCGTCTACAAAGAGCTGAAGCGCAAAGCGTACGACGGAAAAAGCAAGGTCTGCCCAGGGGATCTCATCCAGCGAGAAGACACGTACTTCTAACGACTCTTCGCCCGCCCCGAAGGCAGGAGACGAATTTGGAACCGGCTGCTGCACCACTGAATCGGCACCGGATGCGAGCCCGAGTTCGGGATGACGGGCAACCGCTGGCGCAAGGGTCGCCTTGAAGAGGATGTAGGCCTGGCCGATGTGTGGGATGTCGAAGTGACCGAAAGGCCGGCGCAGCGCCACCCGCGCCAGCGCTTCCTCGTAGGTTTCCCGGAGCGCGCCCTCGGCGGTGCTCTCATCGAGCTCCAGGAAGCCTCCGGGAAAGGTCCATAGCCCGCGGCGGGGCTCGATAGCGCGCCTACACAGAAGGAGCCCGCCTTCTACCTCCACGAGCGTGCCCACCACCATCTTGGGGTTCTCGTAGTGAACGGTACCGCAGCTGAGGCATACGCGCCGCGGGCGGTTGTCACCGGGGGGAACCTTGAGCACCAAGTCGCTTGAACCGCATGCGCTGCAGAAGTTCATGGCGCGACTATAGCCTTGCGCGGGGGCGAAGCATCCGGGCGCGCGTCGGGCCGCTTTAAGCCCAGGAACGCCGTTGAAAGCAGATGCGCCACGTTGGACTCAGTGAGCTGTCCACCGCTTTGGCCAAAAGGGACAATCCCGAAGCGTCCATCCTCAAAGGACCAGCTCCACAACTCGGTCGCGCGGTCGCGGCGGGTGCGATCAATGAGCCGCCAAAGTCGCCGTTGGGCAAACTCGAGGGTCGACCGCAGGTGCGCACTTAGATCCGAGCGCTCAAGCTGTCGGGCCAAGCCCGCGGCCCAGAGCGCATGCTGCCAGGACCAGGCCACCGCTCCTGTGTAGCCGTCTCGGTCGAAGCACTGCCAGTGGTCCGGGTTTCGAGACGGTGCGGGGTTCGACACCATGATGCCGATGTCCGTCCAAAGGCCGGCGGGAAAGGGCGCAAGAAGACGCTGAACCGCTCCATTGAGCTGTGCTGGCGTCGGCCGCCCGAAAAGGAGCGCAAAGCCTTCATCACTGTGCATGACCTCCAGCGGTCTTCCCGCTCCATCAAGCGAAAGTGCAGGAAAGGTTAGGGGTGCATGCGCTGCGAGTAGCGGGTCCTCCTCGGGTAGCCCCACTGACGCCGCGTAGGCGGCCACTTGCTTGCGCCAGAGCGCCTTGCTGAGCTTGGCCGTGAAGTGGCCGGCTGCGTGCTCCCAGCGTTTGAGCTGCCGCAAAGCGAGTGCCTTGACCTTCGGACCGCCCTCGAGGTCGAGGCTGGAAGCAAGTGACGCGACCGCGCGCAACGCAGCCGGCGCAAGCACGCCATTGACGCCATAGCTAGTGCGGCCGCCGCAATGCCCCATCAGGCCGTCTCGCCAGTCGCCCGCGTAGAAATTCGCGGAAAACGACCTAAGGTCTCGCGCATTTCCGCTGAGGGCGTACGCGGCCGTGCTCCTCAAAACAAAATGTGCGTTGGCCAAGAGCGCATCGCGATTAAGGCCTCCGGTCGCGAGAGGCGCATGAAGCCAGCCTTCCGGCAGCAGGTCCTCTTCCAACAGGTACTGGACGATGGGCGCTAGCAGGTAGTCGTCGTCGACCATCGTATAGTCGCAGATGCGGCCGTCAAAGCACGGCTCGGTCACGCGACCGTCCCGCAGCTTTAGCGCCGCCCACTCGGGGTCTATATCCTCGTGCGAGACGCGTCCCTCCGGCGATAGGCGTACGAGGACCGATTCGAGTGCGCGGGCCACGACCTCGGGCTCAAGGACGCGACCCATAAGCCTCAGCGTCAGAAGCGTATCCCGGCCAAAGTATGTCAGAAAGCGCCACGAACCCCCGAGAAGCGTCTCGCGATGGGCTAGGAACGCAAAGAGCGTTTGGAGCCGCTCGTCGCTCGCCGCTTCCGGGCGCAAGAGCGTTCCAGGTTTAAAGGGATGCAGGGCTGCGTGCCGCGTCAAGAAGCGCAGACGAAAGCGCAAGCGTCCCTTTTCGCCCACAAGGACGAAGCGCCCGTCATCGCCTTCCTCGACGCGACCACCGCGAAGCATGGTGAGCTCGAGGGTGTAGGGGGTTCCGTCAGCGAGGCTGGCGCGCTGCCAGCTGACTTTTCCCTCGCTCAGCCTGGCGGTCATCTCGGGAAGGGCGCTCAGATCCTCTCCGAGGTCGCGCGCGCGCAGAATACGTACGCTCCCTAGACCCACCTCCTGAATACTTAGCCGCTCAGCGGACGCGAAAACAACGGCGGTGGAACCGCTCAGGTCGCCTTCTCGCGCCTCCTCAGGCCTGCCTTCGATAATGACGTGCGTGTGACTGCCCGCTCCACCGAACGTCAACGAAAAACCGGCGTTAGAGCCTGGATGGGCGGCGAGCACCCGCGGTGCGGTGTCCGAACGGGTATTCCAATGCGCGCTAAAGGTGCCGTCGCGGACGAGGTCGTTGCCAAAGACTCCTTGCTGCTGGCGAAAGTGAATCGCGCCCTCGTCCGTCAGCGGAGGCGGCGTCGCCACATCCTCCGGTGAAGGCAGAACCGTGGCACCGCTCGGTCGCGTACGTGGCCCGACCGGCAGCAATCCCGCGGCCCAAAAAGCCAAAACCAGCAGAAAGAAGAGCAGGCCACCAATGACTCGCATGACCCTTGGCGTGCCTATCCAGGCGTACAATCGCGCGAGTTTAGTCAAGGTTCATCGCATCCGTTCAGGGGGTCACTTTAGCAAGATGCCCCCGGGCCTTCGGGAGTAAATCCCGCAACCCCTCCAATAGTCTAAAGCTGCGCAAGGGGCTCCGGCACCCGCTTGCCCTTTGCTGCAGCATTTTCGCATACGCCACGCTCTGCACACATTACGAAAGCGGCGCGTCCCGAGTGGCCCACGGGTCCCGGTCGCCGGGACGCACGGCCGCGTTTCTGAGTCCACGACGGCGCTGTGACTCACGGACGCG